>NZ_JBDIAQ010000058.1:0-21888 GCF_039812505.1 Intrasporangium sp.
GTAGGTGCCGAGGATCAGGTCGTGGCGGCGGGCCGGCGGCTCGCTGCGGACGTCGAGCTCGGGGTCTGCACTCATGGGTTACTCCTTGGGGGTCGGTGCTTCGGTCGGGTCGGCGCCGGGCTCCGCGGGGAGCCTGGCCAGGAAGTGCATGGCGCCGTTGACCCGTTCCGCGTCGCGGGGACTCGCCTCGCGCAGGGCCCACCAGGCCTTGGCGGCCAGTCGGCTTGCCGCGTCCGGCTGCCCGGCCTGACCGAGCGCTCGCAACGCCTTCACGAGGACGTCGGTCGTGCCGGCCAGGGCCGCCTCGACGGAGAGGTCTGCGGGGGTGCTCATGCGTCTCCTGTCCTGCAATTAACACGGATGATCCCGTGTTAAACACGTGCAGCCTACCGTAGCGCCGGGCGGCTACCTCCCGGCCCGGGGCCGTGCAAGGGTGGCCAGGTGACGACGGCGGTGGTGGTGGGCAGCGGCCCCAACGGCCTGGCGGCCGCGCTGACGCTGGCCTTGGAGGGGATCGAGGTCACCGTGCTCGAGTCGGCCGACCGGGCCGGGGGAGGGGCCCGCAGCGCCGAGCTCACGCTGCCGGGCCTGGTCCACGACGAGTGCTCCGGCTTCCACCCGCTCGCCGTGGACACCCCCTTCGCGCGGCGCTTCGACCTGGCCCGGCACGGGCTGCGCTGGCGCTGGGCCGAGCTCGAGTACGCGCACCCGCTCGACGGTGGCCGGGGTGCAGCGGCCGGCCGGTCCGTGGCCGAGACCGTGGCGGGGCTCGGCGCCGACGGACCCGCGTGGCAGCGGGTCCTCGGTGGCCTGGCGCCTCGGTTCGCCGACCTCGCCGACGACTTCCTCCGCCCGCTGCTGCACCTGCCGCGCCATCCCGTCACACTGGCGCGCTTCGGCGCGGCAGCGCTCCCACCGGCGGCCACCCTGGCCCGGGTCTGGTCGAGCGCGGAGGCCCGGGCCCTGTTCGCCGGGCTCGCCGCCCACGCGCTGCGCCCCTTCACCGCGCCGCTGTCCTCGGCGATCGGCGTTGCCCTGGGCGCCGCCGCGCACCGGTACGGCTGGCCGGTCGCCGAGGGCGGCTCGGCGGCGATCACCCGCGCCATGCTGGCTCTGCTCGCGCAGCTGGGCGGGCACGTCGAGACGGGGGTCACGGTCGGCTCGATGACCGAGCTGGGGTCGGCCGACCTGGTGCTGCTGGACACCTCGCCCGGGGCGGCCGTACGGATCGTCGGCGACGCGATGCCCCCGCGCGTGGCCCGGGCGCTGCGCCGCTACCGGCACGGCCCGGGCGTGTTCAAGGTCGACTTCGCGGTGCAGGACGGGGTGCCGTGGTCCCACGAGGGCTCGCGCCGGGCCGGGACCGTCCACGTCGGCGGGACGTTCGAGCAGGTGGCCCGCGCCGAACGGGAGGTCGACCTCGGCCGGATGCCGGAGCAGCCCTTCGTCCTGGTCGGCCAGCAGTACCTCGCCGACCCGAGCCGGTCGTGTGGGGACGTGCACCCGCTGTACACCTATGCCCACGTCCCTGCCGGGTGGGCCGGCGATGCGACGGCCTCGATCGAGGCGCAGATCGAACGGTTCGCCCCCGGGTTCCGGGAGCGGGTGCTCGCGCGGCACGTCCGGTCGGTCGGCGCGATCGCGGCGGGCAACCCCAACTACGTCGGCGGCGACGTCGTGGGCGGGGCCAACGACGCGCGCCAGCTCGTGCTGCGCCCGAGGCCCACGCTGGCGCCGTACCGGCTCGGCGTCCCCGGTGTCTACCTGTGTTCCGCAGCGACCCCGCCCGGGGCCGGGGCCCACGGCATGTGCGGCTGGAACGCCGCCCGGGCGGCACTGCGCGATCTCGGCTTGGCGCCCTGACCGGTCCCCTCTGTCCGTGGTCGACAAAGCGTCGGTCCGGTGCGGCCTACCGGGACCGTCGTCCGGGGACCCGCCCACCGGTGCCGGGTGTCGGTGCGTTCAGCGTCTCGACGTCCCGAGCACGGGTCAGAAGTCGCCCGCGCTGCGGCGCATCCGGGCGAGGATGTCGACCAGGTGCTCGACGTCCTCGCCGGTCAGCCGGGGCCGGCTGAACACCTCGGTGTTGAGGGTCTTCGTCGCCTTCTCGGCGACCGCTCGCCCTTCGGCGGTCAGGGAGACCACGAGCGCGCGTCGGTCGGCGGGGTGGGCCTCACGTGTCACCAGCCCGGCGGCCTCGAGCCGGTCGACGGCGTTGGTCACGCTGGTCGGATGGACCTGCAGTCGTGAGGCTACCAGCTTCATCGGCAGCGACCCCCGCTTGCTGAACAGGAGCAGCATCAGCACCTCGTAGCGCGCGAAGGTCACTCCGAGGGGCTTGAGCGTGGCCTCGACGCGGGCCAGGGCGATCTGGTGGGCTCGCATCAGGGAGGTGATGGCCGCCATGCCGGGTGCTGCGTCCTCCCACCCGTGCTCGACCCATTGTTGGCGCGCGCTCGCAATGGGGTCGGCAGGCAGGGCTGGGCGAGGCAGCGTCTCGGTGGTCATGCCGCCATCGTAGATCGGGTTTGCATTGACGTCCATTATTCGGAAGTCCTAGTATTTGGGGAGTCAACTGCCCCTGCCACACCGGAGACCCCATGTCCGAGAAGCCGGCCCTCCACGAGCCGAAGCACCACATCCGCATCGTCACCGCCTCGAGCCTCTTCGACGGTCACGACGCCTCGATCAACATCATGCGCCGGATCATGCAGAGCCAGGGCGCCGAGGTCATCCACCTCGGCCACAACCGGTCGGTCCAGGAGGTCGTCGACGCCGCGATCGACGAGGACGTGCAGGGCATCGCCGTCTCCTCGTACCAGGGCGGCCACGTCGAGTACTTCGAGTACCTCGTCCAGCTCCTCAAGGAGAACGGCGCGGGTCACATCAAGGTCGTCGGCGGCGGTGGTGGCGTCATCGTGCCTGACGAGATCGCCCGCCTGGCCAAGTCCGGCGTGCACATCTTCAGCCCCGAGGACGGCCAGCGGATGGGCCTGGTCGGGATGATCAACTCCGTCATCAAGGTGTGCGACTTCGACCCGTGGGACATCGGCCGCCCGGACCTCGCCGCGATCATGTCCGGCGACCGGGCCCAGGTCGCGCGGGCCATGACCGGCGCGCAGGAGAACGAGCTGTCGGCCGAGCTCGTCGCTGGCATCCGTGATGCCGCGGCCCAGCGCACCGTGCCCATCCTCGGCATCACGGGCACCGGCGGCTCGGGCAAGTCCTCGCTCACCGATGAGCTGGTCCGGCGGCTGCGGCTCGACCAGCAGGACAAGCTGCGGGTCGCCGTCATCGCCATCGACCCGACCCGGCGCCGCGGCGGTGGGGCGCTGCTCGGCGACCGGATCCGCATGTCGTCGCTGGACGGCGACCGGGTCATCTTCCGCTCCATGGCCACCCGCGGCAAGAGCCAGCTGCCCGACAACCTCGACCAGGTCGTCGACATCGCCAAGGCCGCCGGCTACGACCTGGTCATCCTCGAGACCCCCGGCATCGGCCAGGGCGACGCGGCGATCGTCGACCACGCCGACGTCTCCCTGTACGTGATGACGCCGGAGTTCGGCGCGAGCAGCCAGCTCGAGAAGATCGACATGCTCGACCAGGCCGACGTCGTGGCGATCAACAAGTTCGAGCGCCGCGGCGCCGAGGACGCGATGCGCGACGTGGGCCGCCAGATGGTCCGCAACCGGGAGGCCTTCGGCAAGGGCCCCGACGACATGCCCGTCTTCGGCACGTCCGCGGCGACCTTCCACGACGACGGGGTCACCGCGCTCTACCAGTGCGTGCGCGACCTGCTCGCCGAGGCCGGCCTGCCCGTCACGGAGGGCGTGCTGCCGCACGTCACGACCAAGCGGTCGACGCGCATCGCCACCGTCGTGCCGTCCTCGCGGGTGCGCTACCTCGCCGAGATCAGCGAGACCGTACGCGGCTACCACTCGCAGACGAAGAAGTATGCCGCCCAGGCCCGCCGGGTCCAGCAGCTCGAGTCGGTGCGGGGCCAGCTCGCCCAGGCCGGCTCCGACGGCGCCGGCGTCGAGGCCCTGCTCGCCGAGGCCAGCCGCGAGCTGCCCGGCACCGTCGCCAAGCAGCTCGCGGACTGGCCCGCGCTCGTGGAGTCGTACTCCGGCGACGAGCAGGTCGTGAAGATCCGCGACAAGGAGATCGTCAACAAGCTCACCCGGGAGTCGTTGTCGGGCAACAAGATCCCGCGGGTCGCGCTGCCGCGCTACACCGACCACGGCGAGCTGCTCACCTTCCTGCGCAACGAGAACCTGCCCGGCCACTTCCCCTACACGGCAGGGGTGTTCCCGTTCAAGCGCGAGGGCGAGGACCCGGCGCGGATGTTCGCCGGCGAGGGCGACCCGTTCCGGACCAACCGCCGCTTCAAGCTGCTCTCCGAGGGCCAGCCGGCCACCCGCCTGTCCACCGCCTTCGACTCGGTCACCCTCTACGGCCGCGACCCCGACCCGCGCCCCGACGTCTACGGCAAGGTCGGCACCTCCGGGGTCTCGATCGCGACCCTCGACGACATGAAGGCGCTCTACGACGGGTTCGACCTGGTCAGCCCGACCACGTCGGTGTCGATGACGATCAACGGCCCGGCCCCCACGATCCTCGCCTTCTTCCTCAACACCGCGATCGACCAGCAGATCGAGAAGTTCCGCGAGCGCGAGGGCCGCGAGCCGAGCGCGACCGAGCTGAGCGGCATACGCGCTCATGCCCTGGCGCACGTGCGCGGGACGGTGCAGGCCGACATCCTCAAGGAGGACCAGGGCCAGAACACCTGCATCTTCAGCACCGAGTTCTCGCTGAAGATGATGGGCGACATCCAGGAGTGGTTCATCGCGCACAAGGTGCGCAACTTCTACTCGGTGTCGATCTCCGGCTACCACATCGCCGAGGCGGGCGCGAACCCGATCAGCCAGCTCGCGTTCACCCTCGCCAACGGGTTCACCTACGTCGAGAGCTACCTCGCGCGCGGCATGAGCATCGACGACTTCGCGCCCAACCTGTCCTTCTTCTTCAGCAACGGGATGGACCCGGAGTACAACGTGCTCGGCCGCGTCGCCCGCCGCATCTGGGCGGTCGCGATGAGGGAGAAGTACGGCGCCAACGACAGGTCGCAGAAGCTGAAGTACCACGTGCAGACCTCCGGCCGGTCGCTGCACGCGCAGGAGATGCAGTTCAACGACATCCGCACGACCCTGCAGGCACTGTGCGCGATCTACGACAACGCCAACTCGCTGCACACCAACGCCTACGACGAGGCCGTCACCACCCCGACCGAGGACTCCGTGCGCCGCGCGCTGGCGATCCAGCTGATCATCAACCACGAGTGGGGCCTGGCGATGAACGAGAACCCGCTGCAGGGCTCGTTCGTCATCGACGAGCTGACCGACCTCGTCGAGGAGGAGGTGCTGCGCGAGTTCGACAAGATCACCGAGCGCGGCGGCGTCCTCGGCGCGATGGAGACCGGCTACCAGCGCGGCCGGATCCAGGACGAGTCGATGCTCTACGAGCGGCGCAAGAACGAGGGTTCGCTGCCGATCATCGGCGTCAACACGTTCCGGCACCCGCACGACGACGGTGCTCCGAAGAAGATCGAGCTGGCCCGCGCCACGGAGGAGGAGAAGGAGTCTCAGCTCGCCCGGGTCCGCGCCTTCCAGCAGGCGCACCAGGACGAGGCGACCCCGGCGCTCGAAGAGCTGAAGCGGGTCGCCGTCGAGGGCGGCAACGTCTTCGACGTGCTCATGCGGACCGCCCGGGTCTGCTCGCTCCAGCAGATCACCGAGGCGTTCTTCGAGGTCGGCGGCCAGTACCGCCGCAACGTCTGACCACACGGGGGCTCACGGCCGCGAGCGGCCTGCGCCCCCGTGTACCCCCGAAAGGCTGGTGTGGTTGTCGTATGCATGTGACGGACGACCTTGGGTATGCCGCCGAGCTGGGTGAGGCCCCGCGGCGCGTCGTGTCGCTGGTGCCGTCCCTGACGGAGGCCATCGCCGCGACCTGTCCGGAGGTGCTGGTCGGCGCGACCGACTGGTGCACCCACCCGGCCGGCCTGCAGGTCACCCGGGTGCGCGGCACGAAGAACCCGAACCTGGGCACGATCCGGGCGCTCGCCCCCGACCTCGTCGTCGCGAACAAGGAGGAGAACCGCGAGCTCGACGTGCGGCGGCTGCGCGCGGTCGGGGTCCAGGTCTGGGTGACCGACATCGAGACCGTGCCGCAGGCGCTCGACTCGATGCGGCGGCTGTTCGGCGTCGCACTGCAGGTGGGAGTGCCGGACTGGCTGGAGGAGGCCGCCCGTGAATGGGGCGGACCGGTGCCGGTGCCGACCGCCCGGATGGCGATCGCGATCTGGCGCGACCCGTGGATGGCCGTCGGGTCGTCCACCTTCACCGGCGACCTGGTGGCCCGGCTGGGCTGGCACAATGTGTTGGCCACGCGGCCGCAGCGCTACCCGCACGTGACCCTGGACGACCTCGACCGCGCCGACCTCGACTTCGTGCTGCTGCCCGACGAGCCCTACGTCTTCACCGAGCAGGACGGGCCCGAGGCGTTCCACCGGGTGCCGACCGTGCTGTGCAGCGGGCGGCTCCTGACCTGGTACGGCCCGGCAATGGTCGGCGCCCGCGCCGCACTCTCGTCCCTGATCCCGGACTGAGACCCTCGCGCGCCACGACAGCTGCACCTGGTCCCAGTTCTCGTGGTCGTCGAGGTCGAATGGCCACGACAGCTGCACCTGGTCCCAGTTCTCGTGGTCGTCGAGGTCGAATGGCCACGACAGCTGCACCTGGTCCCAGTTCTCGTGGTCGTCGAGGTCGGACGACGGGGCGCCGAAGCGTTACTCCCGCCACAGCTCGTCGTGGGAGGCGCGGGACGAGCCCCGGTGCGGGCCGCGCCGTCGTTCCCGGCGCAGGCGCAGCTCCAGCGGGACGATGAAGGCCGCCATGATCGCGAGGAAGACGACGATGATGAGCGCGAAGAGGTGACCGGCTCCGAAGGAGCCGGTCGCGGGCAGCAACGAATGGACGGTCGAAGGCAGCTGGATCGCAGACACGTCCCGATCTTGCCCCGCCAAGTTGAGAGCCCGATCAGGGGGCCTCGGGCCGTCAGGTCAGGTCGTCGTGCTCGCCACGCACCCACGCCGCGTGCCGGTCGGCCGAGTACCGTACGACCTGCTTCGCGCCCGAAGGGACGACCGCCCCGAAGTTGTTGTACAGCCGGTCGAAATGCAGCCCCTCCACCTGCACCGCGATGCGTCGGACGACGTCGGCGGACAACGGAATCCGGTTCGGGTAGCTCCTCAGGAAGCTGACGGACCGGCGGTCGGGGTTGGGGAAGATCGCGTCCGCGGCGAGGAGTACGCCGCGGCCC
The DNA here is from genome assembly GCF_039812505.1 of Intrasporangium sp. GTDB lineage: Bacteria > Actinomycetota > Actinomycetes > Actinomycetales > Dermatophilaceae > Intrasporangium_A. The sequence goes on from NZ_JBDIAQ010000058.1 coordinate 7,381, forward strand.
TCGGCCCCGTCACGCCACTCGAGCACCGCCTGCCCCGGGAAGTGGCCGCCGACCCGGTACAGGGTCAACCCGGCTGCCACCGTCCGCTGGTCCCGGTAGAACTCGACGAGCGGGTCGGCCCGGCGCACCCACTCCCGGTCGGCGGCGGCGACCAGGACGGGCACCCCGCCCAGCGCTCGGGCCCACTCGGTCTGGACGCCGTACATGTGCGGGTGCGAGGCGGCGACCGCGAGGGTCGGGCCGAGCGAGCGGACGAACTCGACCGTGCCGCGGTCGATGCAGTCGATGCAGTCGAACAGCAGCGTGCCCTCGTCGGTCACGACGACCATCGTCTGCTGGCCGATCCCGACCGCCGGGTCGGACCGCAACCCCCAGAGGCGCGGCTCCACCGACTGGATGCTGACCCGGGTCCCCCGAGCGCGCAGGGTCTCCAGCGTGGTCCAGGCCTGGCCGGTCGCCGGCACCCACTGCCGCTCGTCGGTGCAGATGGCGCATTCGGCCGGTGGCTCGGGCAGGTCGTCCGTCTCGACAGCGCACGTGGCGCAGATCCAGATCATGACCCCAGCCTGTCAACAACCGCACGCTCGATGGGGAAAGGTGCACGCTCGATGGGGAAAGGTGCACGCTCGATGGGGGGTGGTAGGTGAGGATGGGCCGGTGATCCTGCACCTGCACGCCGCGGTCCAGCAGCTGTATGCCGCTCGGCCGGGGCAGTTCACGTCGGTGCGGTCCGCGCTCGTGGCGCAGGCCAGGGCGGCGGGCGAGCCGGAGCTGGCCAGACAGGTCGGCGCGCTGCGCAGGCCGACCGTGGCCGCCTGGGCGCTGAACCACTTCGTCCGCGAGCACCCCGACGAGCTGGGGGCGCTGCACGACTTCGCCGAGCTGCTCCGGGAGGCCCAGCGCACCCTCGACGCCGGCCGGCTGCGGGCCCTCTCGCGCGAGCGGACCCGCCGGGTCGATGCGCTGGCCCGCAAGGTCGAGTCCGCTGCCCGTGACGCCGGGGAGCCGGTCAGCGTCAGCGTCGGGTATCAGATCCGCCAGAGCCTGACCGCCTTCATCGCCGACGAGGGCGCCGAGGAGTCGGTCCTGACCGGGGCGCTCGTCCGGCCGCTGCAGTACTCCGGTCTCGGTGCCGTCGACCTCGAGGGCGTCGCCGCGCTGGCCCCGCACCGGCTCCGGGTGATTCCCGGGGGCGCGGAGCCCGGCAGCAGCCGTGACGGCCCGGCCACCGACGAGCCGGCCGCGGCCGAGGCGGCTGCCGACGCCGCGGCCGAGGCAGCCGCCGCCGAGGAGCGTCGCCGTCTCGAGCGCGAACGGCTCGAGCAGGCCCTCGCACGGGCGACCCGGGAGCTGCGCGAAGCCGAGCGCCGGGTCCAGGTGCACCGCCGACGGGTCGAGGAGGCGCAGGACGGGGTGGCCGACCTCGAGCGCCGGCTCGCGACCGCCCGGCAGCGCCTCGAGAAGGCCACCGGCGAGCTCGAGGAGGTGAGCGGCATACGCGACGAGCGAGCACGGGCCGCCACGTCGGCGCGGCGGGCCCTCGAGGCCCACCGCGCGGACCAGGCGCGCTAGCCCGGGCTGGCCTCCTCGTCCGGGACCGGCTCCGACCCGTCCGCCGCGTCGAGCAGCTGGTGGTGGGGCAGCACGTCGTACTTGTGCACGTAGATGTCGAAGAGGGCCAGTCCGAGGGCGGCAACCGGCACGGCGACGAAGGCCCCGCCGACCCCGAACAGCGACGCGCCGAACATCACCGATGCGAAGGACACGGCCGGGTGGACGTCGACGGCCTGCGCCGAGATCCGCGGCTCGATCGTGACGTTCTCGATCTGCTGGTAGACGAGGGCGAAGATCAGCACCGCCACCCCCTGCCAGGGCCGGTCGCCGATGAGCCCGAGGATCACCGGGAGGGCGATGGCGATGTAGGTGCCGACGGTGGGCACGAACTGCGCGACCAGGCCGGTCCAGATGCCGAGGGCGAGCCAGTACGGCATCCCGATGACGAGCATGAACAGCGCCGCGCTGCCCCCGCAGATGGCCGCGAGGACGAGCCGGGCCGAGACGTAGCCGCCGGTCTTGCTCAGCGCGAGGTTCCACGCGACGGCGAAGACCTCCTGCTGCCTCGGCGGGAAGAGCTGGGCGATCCACCGTCGCAGGCGGGGCGAGTCGGCCGAGAGGTAGAAGGTGAAGAAGGCGAACGTCAGGGTCGAGAAGGCGGCCGACAGGATCGCTGCGACGATGCCGATGACCCCGCCGGCGAGGTTCTGCGCGGCGTTGGTGAGCACGCCCGTGCCCACGCCCAGCCGCTGCAGGATGGTCTCGTAGTCCAGGTCCAGCCCGAAGCGCTCGCCGGCCCACGTCGTGAAGTCCTGCACGAGGTGCGGCACGGACTTGGCGAAGGTGCCGATCTGGTCACCCAGCAGCCGACCGAAGACGAACACGAACGCCGCGCCGAACACGACCAGGCCGCCCATCACGATCGCCGTCGCGAACCCCCGGCGCATCCGGGTGGCCAGCCGGCCGACGGCCGGCTCCATCGCGATCGAGGCGAGCAGCGACAGGGCGAGGGTGAAGATCACGTTGCCGGCGTCCTCGAGGACCCACTTGAGCAGGGCGGCCGACGCGACCACGGCGACCACGACCCAGCCCGCCCGCCACAGGCTGTAGCGGTTGAAGTGGATCGAGACCTCGTGCTGCCGACCGGCCGCCTCCTGCGTGGGCATGGCGGCATCATCGCAGCGGTGCGCCGGCGGGCGCGCCGCCGTCCGTCGGTGGGCGCCGATTTCACCAGAGCCGTGGGCACCGTGTAGTCTCACCGCTGCACAGGTCAGCAGGCGCGCCTTCGGGCTGCCCCGGCTGGTCGCGCCCCAATAGCTCAGTCGGCAGAGCGTTTCCATGGTAAGGAAAAGGTCTAGGGTTCGATTCCCTATTGGGGCTCTGGTCAGCCGTCGTCCCTCGGTCGGCGGCAGCCCATGGCGGGGTAGCTCAGCTGGTTAGAGCGCACGACTCATAATCGTGAGGTCGCGGGATCGAGCCCCGCTCCCGCTACCACCCGACAGCACCACCATCCGACAGCACGACCCGAGAGCAGGTTGCAGTGGCCAGCAAGAACACCGACGTCCGTCCCAAGATCACGATGGCGTGCGTGGACTGCAAGCACCGCAACTACATCACCAAGAAGAACCGTCGCAACAACCCCGACCGGCTCTCCCTCGCGAAGTTCTGCCCCAACTGCGGCCACCACACCGAGCACCGCGAGACGCGCTGACCGCGCGCCCCCGGCACGACACCGCTCCCTCGGCCCCGGCCGAGGGAGCGTCCTTGCGTATGCCGCCCAGCCGCCGCCTGCGCCCGTCGACCTCGGGCGCGGGGCGGGCGGGGAGGCGGCGGGGAGGCGCCCGTGCCGGGGCCGATAGGCTGCGGCCATGCCGGTGAACGCAGACTTCCAGGGGCGCACCTACCCACCCACCAGGCCCTACCGGGTCAGCGCGGCCAAGATCCGCGAGTTCGCCGAGGCGGTCGGCTCGAGCGACCCGGCCCACTTCGACGCCGAGGTGGCCCGCAGCCGCGGGTACGCCGACGTCATCGCCCCGCCGACCTTCGCGGTCCTGATCGCCCAGCAGTGCGACCGCCAGCTCGTCACCGACCCTCAGGCGGGCATCGACTACTCGCGGGTCGTGCACGGCGAGCAGAAGTTCGTCCACCACCGCCCGCTGACGGCCGGTGACTCGATCGTCGGGACGCTGCATGTCGACGCGGTCCGCGAGGCGGGCGGTCACGCCATGGTGACGACCCGCAGCGAGCTGGCCACCGACGCGGGCGAGCCGGTGTGCACCGCGACGTCCACCCTCGTCATCCGAGGAGGCGAGTGATGAGCGAGCAGGCCCTCCCCGCCGGGCGCGTGCCGGCCTGTGCCGAGGTCTCCGTCGGCGACCGGCTCCCGGACCGGACCATCCACGTCGACCGGGCGCGGCTGGTGCAGTACGCCGGGGCATCCTTGGACCGCAACCGGATCCACTGGGACGAGCGGTTCGCCAAGAGCGTCGGGCTGCCCGACGTCATCGCCCACGGCATGTTCACGATGGGCTCGGCGGTCACCGTGGTCTCGGACTGGGCCGGCGACGCCGGCCGGGTCGTCGAGTACGGGGTCCGCTTCACCAAGCCGGTCGTGGTGCCCTACGAGACAGGGGCCGACATCGAGGTGAGCGGCGTCGTCAAGAAGGTCGACACCGAGGCCCGCCGGGCCACCGTCGAGCTGACCGCGAGATCGGACGGCGAGAAGGTGCTCGGCAAGGCGCTCGCCGTCGTCCAGCTGGACTGATCCGGCGCGGCATGCGCGAGCAGTCCGACGTCCCGCTCGCCCCGCTGACCACGATGCGGGTCGGGGGACCGGCCGCGCGCCTGGTGACCGTCGAGACCACCGACGAGCTCGTCGACGCGGTCCGTGCGGTCGATGACGCCGACGAGCCGCTCCTGGTGCTCTCCGGCGGGTCCAACGTCGTCGTCCCCGACGTGGGGTTCGCCGGGACGGTGGTGCGCGTGACGACCCGGGGTGTGGAGCCGCTCTCGGCCGACCTCTGCGGCGGCGTCATGGTCCGCGTGGCGGCCGGCGAACCATGGGACGGGCTCGTGTCCCGGGCCGTGGCCGAGGGCTGGGCCGGCATCGAGGCGCTCAGCGGCATACCCGGGCTGACCGGCGCCACCCCGGTGCAGAACGTCGGCGCCTACGGACAGGAGGTCGCCCAGACCATCGCGCAGGTCCGCACGTGGGACCGGCGCGAGCAGCGGGTGCACACCTTCGCCGGGCCCGACTGCCACTTCCGGTACCGCCACTCACGGTTCAAGGGCAGCGACCGGTGGGTCGTGCTCGACGTGCTCTTCCAGCTCGAGCTCGGCGACCTGTCCACCCCCATCGCCTACGCCGACCTGGCGCGTGGGCTCGGCGTCGAGCTCGGCACCCGGGTCTCGCTCGCCGAGACCCGTCGCGGGGTCCTCGAGCAACGGGCCCGGCGGGGGATGGTGCTGGACCCCGAGGACCACGACACCTGGTCGTGCGGCTCGTTCTTCACCAACCCGGTCCTGACCGCGGACGAGTTCGAGGAGCTGTCCGAGCGCGCCGCCGAGCGCCTCGGCTACGAGGGCCCGGTGCCGCCGCGCTGGCCGCAGCCGAACCACCTCGTCAAGACGAGCGCCGCCTGGCTCATCGAGCACGCCGGGTTCGCGAAGGGCCACGGGCTGCCCGGTCCGGTGGCGGTCTCCACGAAGCACACCCTCGCCGTGACCAACCGGGGCGGGGCGAGCGCCACGCAGGTCGTCGCGTTCGCGCGGCGGATCCGCGACGGGGTGCAGGACGCGTTCGGGGTCCGGCTCGTCAACGAGCCGATCCTGCTCGGCGAGGCGCTCTGACGCAGCCGACAGTGCACCACCGATCGGCCCCGCGGCACGCCCGGCCGGCGGTCAGGGCGTCAGCTTGAGGGTGAAGGTCTTGGCCTTGATCGACTTGTCGGTGGTCTTGACCTCGTAGGCGGGCCGGTTGTAGCGCAGCGTGAGGGAGGCACCGGACCCCTTCTCGATCTTGAAGACGAGCCATCCGGTCTCGGTCTCGCCGCGCTTGACGGTGCCCAGCTCCTTGCCGAGCGCACCCTTGAACTCGTTCGTGGCCGGCACGGCGTCGGGTGCGGACGTCTTGAGCGTGAACATGCCGGGGGCGACGCTGGCCGAGTAGCGCTTGCCGGCCTGGACCTTCAGCTGGATCCCGACGAGCTCGAGGTGCTCCTGCGCGACGGGGTGGCTGCCGGGCCAGGGGAGACCGACGACGACCTTGGTCGGGGTGATGACGTGGCCGAGCACGTCGTCCTTGATCGTCCCCTTGGTCTTGAGCGTCGTCGGGCTCGCCGCCGGGGTCGTGGGCGTGGACGGCGCGGTGGCCGTCCCCGGAAGATCGGTGGCGGCACCGGACGCACCGGCCGTCACGTTCGGCTCCGGCGTCTGCCCGGAGCACGCCCCGAGCACGAGCAGGGGGGCGAGGGTGGCCGCGGCAGCGAGCCCTCGCAGGGCACCGCGGGAGGGGCTGGGACGGTCAGGGCAGGCGGGCGCGTTCGTTCTCATGGCCGGACCAGCATGACCGCCGAGGTGCGGCGAGGGCAAACTCACGCCTGCCCGGAGCGCGGCTCCGGCCCCGTCGTGAGCCAGGCGTCGATGTCCGCCGCCGCCTGGCACCGGACCTGCGCCGGCGCCCGGCTCACCCGGACGGATGCTCGCGCGAGCTCGGCCAGCTCGGCATCCGAGAAGCCCAACGCGCGGGCGGCGGCATACTGCGCGGTGAGGCGCTGGCCGAACAGGAGCGGGTCGTCCGCGCCGAGCGCCACCGGGATGCCGGACCGGACGAGGGTCCGGAGCGGGACGTCCCCGGCCTCGGCATAGACCCCGAGCGCCACGTTGCTGCCCGGGCACACCTCCAGGGCCACCCCGGACTCCGCGACCGCGTCGAGCACCTGCGGGTCCTCCGCCGCGCGGACCCCGTGCCCGAGCCGGTCGGGGTGCAGCGCCTCGAGCGTCTCCATGACCGCCTGGGCGCCGAGCAGCTCGCCGCCGTGCGGGACGAGGGCCAGTCCGGCGCGACGGGCGATCCGGAAGGCCGGGGCGAACTCCTCGGTCACCCCGCGCCGCTCGTCGTTCGACAGGCCGAAGCCGACCACGCTGCCCGGTCCGTCGCCGGCGTGGTGGGCGGCGAGCCGGGCCAGGGTACGAGCCTCGAGCGGGTGGCGGATGCGGCTGGCCGCGACGACCACGGCGACCCCCGTCGGCCCCTCGGCCGACACCCTCCGAGCCTCGTCGAGGACGATCTCGAGGGCCGGGGTGATGCCCCCGACGAAGGGGGCGTAGGAGGTCGGGTCGATCTGCAGCTCCAGCCAGCGTGACCCCTCCGCGGCGTCGTCGTGCGCCGCCTCCCGGACGATGCGGCGCATGTCCGCCTCGCCCCGCACGCACGCCCGCGCCACGTCGTAGAGCCGCTGGAACCGGAACCAGCCGCGCTCGTCGGTGACCCGCAGCCGAGGGGGCCAGCTCTCGACGAGCGCGTCCGGCAGCGGGATGTGGTGCCGGCGGGCCAGGTCTCGGACCGTGCCGATCCGCATCGACCCGGTGAAGTGCAGGTGCAGGTGTGCCTTGGGCAGGGTCTCGAGCGGTCGACCCGCAGGAGCGGGTCGGGTCACCCGCCGTGGTCCGGCTCGCTGATGACGTGGACTGCGGCCTCCTCGGCGGAGGCGGCCGCCCCGTCGATGCCGACGTCCTCGGCCACGAGGTCCTTCTCGGTGTCCTCGTGGCTCCCCTCGTCGCCGGCCACGAGCCGGCCGGCCCGGCGGTCACCGACCTCCTGGTCGCCGATCCAGTCGTCCTCCGCGGCGAGCGAGTCCGGCTCGTCGGCGCCGTCCCAGTCGTCCTGCTCGTCGCGGCCGCTCTCGTGGTCCGGGGCGCCGTACGCGGTGTACGGGTCCGGCTCCTCCTGCCGGATGCGCATCTCGATGGTCTCGTGTCCCGACTGCTCGCGAGCCGTCGTCCCGAAGGCCTCGACACCACGGGGGGCATCGGCCGGCGAGTACCCGCGGTCGAGGGCGTCGTCGACGTCCTCCTGGACCAGGGTGTCGTCGGGCTGGAGCTGGTTGTCCTCGTCGAGACTGTAGGTGGTCGAGCCCTCGGTCCCGCCCGCCTCGCTGTCACTCATCGCGTTCTCCTTCCCAAGCCACGCCCGTTGCCCCGCGCACTCCCGGTCGGCGCAGGCGCCGGCGACCGGGTCGTGCCCTGGAGTGCTCTGCTGGTTACGACGTTAGCCGTCAGTCGTCGGACCCGCGGGTCGCGATGACCCGTTCCGCCGCGGCGAGTGCCACGCACGTCGCGACGCCGGCCATGGCGACGCGGACCTCGTCGAGCACGGGCATGGTCGGAGCGAGGCGGATGTTGCGGTCGCGCGGGTCGCGACCGTACGGGAAGGAGGCGCCGGCGGGCGTGAGCGCGATGCCGGCCTCCTTCGCGAGCCGGACGACGCGGGTCGCGGTCCCGTCCATCACGTCGAGGTTCACGAAGTAGCCTCCGAGCGGACGGCTCCACGTCGCGACGTCGAGGCCGGCCAGGCCCTCGCGCAGGGCGTCCTCGACCGCTGCGAACTTCGGCGCGAGGATCTCGCGGTGCCGGCGCATGTGGGCCCGCACCCCCTCGGCGGACCCGAAGAACTCCACGTGCCGCAGCTGGTTGACCTTGTCCGGGCCGATGGAGCTCTTGCCCAGGTGCCGCAGGTACCACGCGACGGTGTCCACCGACGCGGCCAGGGCGGCGACCCCGGCGCCCGCGTAGCTGATCTTCGAGGTCGAGGCGAACATGACGACCCGGTTCGGCCGTCCGGACGCCGAGCAGAGGCTGATGATGTCGGCGCTCTTCGTCTCGGCCTCGGTCAGGTGGTGCAACGCGTAGGCGTTGTCCCAGAAGATCGTGAAGTCGGGAGCGGCGGTCGGCATCGACGCGAGGCGGGCCGCGACCTCCTGGGAGACGACCGCCCCGGTCGGGTTGGAGTAGGTCGGCACGACCCACATGCCCTTCATGCTGGGGTCGTCGCGGACCAGCGCCTCGACCGCGTCCATGTCGGGCCCGTCCTGATGCATGTCGACGTTGACCATGCCGACGCCCAGCTCCTCGAGCATGGCGAAGTGGCGGTCGTACCCGGGCACCGGGCAGAGGAAGCGCACCTGCTCCTCCTGCGACCACGCCCGCGGCGAGTCGACCCCCCCGAAGAGGAGGAGGTCGACGACGACGCCGTACATCATGGTCAGGCTCGAGTTGCCCCCGGCGACGACCTGGGCGGGGTCGACACCGAGCAGCTCGGCGAACATCGCCCGCAGCTCCGGCAGGCCCTCGAGGACGCCGTAGTTGCGCACGTCGGTGCCGGCCCCGTCCTTCGTGGTCGTCGGGAGCGTGAGCAGTGCGTCGGACAGGTCGAGCTGCGCCGCAGAAGGCTTGCCGCGGGTGAGATCGAGGCGCAGGCCCTCGGCCTGCAGGTCCGCGTAGGCCTGCTCCTGTCGGGCCAGGAAGGCGTGCAGCTCGTCGTCGGGCAGGGAGGTCAGGGGGGTGCGCGAAGAGGTCACCCGCCGATCCTCCCATCCGGGGGCGGGGCGCGGGCCCCGCGACTCGGCGGCATCCGGCCACCATCCCCGGACGGCTGCGGCAGCCTGGTCGTATGGTTCGCCTCGACCCGCTTCGTCACGTATGATCGACGCTCGGACGGTTGACGCTGACCATGCTGACGCATGCCGTCCCACCGGTTCCACCCAACGGGCCGGTGTAGGGCAATAGCTCAATTGGTAGAGCACTGGTCTCCAAAACCAGCGGTTGGGGGTTCGAGTCCCTCTTGCCCTGCGCATCAGACGTGCTGGTAGGCAAGTAGAAAGTAGGAAGTGTGACCGAGACGAGCGCCAAGCGTGGCTCTGGCCGAGCCGGCCAGGCCGGGCGCGGCAATCCGGTGTCGCGCTTGTACGGCGCCCTCGCCCTGTTCATCCGACAGATCCTCGACGAGATGCGCAAGGTCATCCGCCCGACGGGTCCCGAGCTGGTGCGCTACACGACCGTGGTGATCGTGTTCGTCCTGGTGATCATGGCGTTCGTGTCCGGCTTCGACTTCGTGTGGAACAAGCTCATCAGCTGGGCCTTCACCGGAAAGGCCTTCTGACGGGGGTGGCTGCCCCCTGTGCCACCAGCGCCCAGGCTGAACCGATAGCTAGGAAGTAGGTCAACCGTGTCCGACGAGTACGCCGCCGAGAGCGTCAACCCCGACCCCGAGCCCGGCCTCGCCGAGGTGGGTGCCGACGAGGAGACGGCCGTGCCGGCATCGTTCGAGCAGGCGGCCCCGGAGTCCGACGGCGGGCCCGACGATGACCACGAGCCCACTCCGGACGTGTCGCAACAGGAGGTCGTCGCCGAGCCGGACCTCGGGACGCAGACCGGTGCGGAGGTGCCCCTCGCGGCCGCGACGCTCGAGCCCACGCCGGAGCAGGAGCAGGAGGACCCGGTCGAGGCGTTCAAGCGTGACCTGCGCACCAGGTTCGGCGACTGGTACGTCGTGCACTCGTACGCGGGCTACGAGAACCGGGTCAAGACCAACCTCGAGACGCGGATCCAGACGCTCAACATGGAGGACTACATCTTCGAGATCGAGGTCCCCATGGAAGAGGTGACCGAGATCAAGAACGGGCAGAAGAAGCTCGTGCGCCGCGTCCGGATGCCCGGCTACGTCCTGGTCCGGATGGACCTGACCGACGAGAGCTGGGGCGCGGTCCGGCATACCCCGGGGGTCACCGGGTTCGTCGGCAACGCACACCAGCCGGTGCCCCTGTCGATCGACGAGGTCGTCACGATGCTGGCTCCGTCCATCCCGGTGGCCCAGGGGGCCAAGGCCACGGCCGGCGCCGCCGCCGGCGGGACCACGACAAAGGCCCCGAGCGTCGTCGACTTCGAGGTGGGCGAGTCGGTCACCGTCATGGAAGGACCCTTCGAGACGCTGCCCGCGACGATCTCCGAGATCATCCCCGAGTCGCAGAAGCTCAAGGTGCTCGTCTCGATCTTCGGCCGGGAGACGCCGGTAGAGCTCTCGTTCAGCCAGGTCGCCAAGATCTAGACCCACGGGGGGCAGGCTCCCCCGTGGACCCCCGGGTTCGGCCGGCTACGGCGTCCGCGTCGAGCGCCCGCCCGGACTGCGTTTTGGTGTCGGGCGGTTCGACAGGGCACAATCTAGAGGTTTGCGGGCTGGCGCCTGCGGACGAAGGGAGACGACCGGGCGGCCGCGGCCCCTCGGTCATGCAACCGGGTCATCGCCCACGGCGTCGGCCCACAATCGAGAAGGTAGGCACATGCCCCCGAAGAAGAGGAAGATCGCCGGCTTCATCAAGCTGCAGATCCAGGCCGGCCAGGCCACGCCGGCACCGCCGGTCGGTCCGGCGCTCGGCCAGCACGGCGTCAACATCATGGAGTTCGTCAAGGCGTACAACGCCGCGACGGAGTCCCAGCGCGGCAACGTCATCCCGGTCGAGATCACCGTCTACGAGGACCGCTCGTTCACGTTCGTCACCAAGACCCCGCCGGCTGCCGAGCTCATCAAGAAGGCTGCCGGCGTGTCCAAGGGCTCCGGTGAGCCGCACAAGACCAAGGTCGCCAAGCTCTCCCGGGACCAGGTCCTCGAGATCGCCCGGCAGAAGATGGAGGACCTGAACGCCAACGACGAGGAGATGGCCGCGCGGATCATCGCGGGTACCGCCAGGTCCATGGGCATCGACACCGAGCTCTGACGAAGGGCGAAGCGGAGGTTGGGGGCCGAGCTTGCGAGGTTCCCGGCCGCAGCGGAGTCCGAGGAAGGGCGACAATCGGTTCGAGCTCTGACGAAGGGCGAAGCGGAGGTTGGGGGCCGAGCTTGCGAGGTTCCCGGCCGCAGCGGAGTCCGAGGAAGGGCGACAATCGGTTCGAGCTCTGACGAAGGGCGACACCACGTCCGGGAAGCCCGCCCGCAGGTGAGGGCGGGTGGCCCCGGGAACCGGCTCGGCGGCATACCAGATGCTGTCGGGCACGTGGGAGGGCCGGCGCTGGCCCGCACCACGACTCCACCACGAACACCAAGGAGCATCATGAAGCGCAGCAAGAACTACCGGGCCGCCGCCGAGCTGGTCGCGGCCGGCCGGACGTACGCGCCGCTCGAGGCGGTCCGCCTCGCCAAGCAGACGGCCAAGGCCAAGTACGACGAGACCGTCGAGATCGCCTTCCGCCTGGGGGTCGACCCGCGCAAGGCCGACCAGGCCGTCCGGGGCACCGTCAACCTGCCGCACGGCACCGGCAAGACCGCCCGGGTGCTCGTCTTCGCCCAGGCCGACAAGGCGGCGGCAGCACGCGAGGCCGGTGCCGACTACGTCGGCTCGGACGACATGCTCGAGAAGATCCAGGGCGGCTGGCTCGACTTCGACGCCGTCGTCGCGACGCCCGACCTGATGGGCAAGGTCGGCCGGCTCGGCAAGGTGCTCGGCCCCCGCGGGCTCATGCCCAACCCGAAGACCGGCACCGTGACGATGGACGTCGCCAAGGCGGTCGCCGACATCAAGGGCGGCAAGATCGAGTTCCGCGTCGACAAGCACGCGAACCTGCACTTCATCATCGGCAAGGTGTCCTTCGACGAGAAGGCGCTCGTGGAGAACTACGCCGCGGCGCTCGACGAGATCCTGCGGCTGAAGCCGGCCAGCTCGAAGGGCCGCTACATCCTGAAGGCGACGATGAGCACGACGATGGGTCCGGGCATCCCGCTCGATGCGAGCCGCACCCGCAACCTGCTGGTCGAGGAGGACGCCTCCTGACGGAGGCGAGGTGGCCCCTGGAGCCCGTCACCCCTCGTGGGTGGCGGGCTTCTCCCACCCAGCTTCCGGTATGCCGCTCAGCGGGCGGAGTGCCTCGCCCTTGGTCGTGAATTGCCCCGGTTTCAAGATGCGGGCCTGCGACGCCAGGTCTAGCGTCCTGCCATGGCCCGACCTCGCTCGCTCCGTGTCCCCGTGCTGGCTGCCGTCGCGGCGGCCACGCTCCCGCTCGGCCTGCTCGTCCCCGGGGCCGCCGACGCAGCTGACCGTGGCTGGACCGGCCGGCCCACGGCGCTGCCCAAGGCGCCGGTCGTGGTCGGCTTCGGCGGCGCCGTCAGCTCGGTCGACAGAGACGCCTCCCAGGTCGGGATAGACGTGCTGCGGCGTGGCGGCAACGCGGCCGACGCCGCCGTAGCGACCGCTGCGGCGCTCGGCGTCACCGAGCCGTACAGCGCCGGGATCGGGGGCGGCGGGTTCCTGGTCTACTACGACGCCCGCACCAGGCGGGTCACCGCGATCGACGGGCGCGAGACGGCCCCGGCCAGCTTCACCCCCGAGACGTTCCGCAACCCCGACGGGTCGGCGATGAGCTTCCCCACCGTCGTCAGCTCCGGTCTGTCGGTCGGCGTGCCGGGCACGCCCGCCCTGTGGGACCGGGCGCTGCGCCGGTTCGGCACGTGGTCGCTGAGTGCAGCACTCAAGCCGGCCGAGAACCTGGCGCGCCGCGGCTTCGTGGTCGACCAGACGTTCCATGACCAGACCGCCGAGAACGCGGAGCGCTTCGCGATGTTCCCGGAGACCGCTCGCGTCTTCCTGCCCGGCGGCGTCGCCCCGGCGGTCGGCAGCAAGTTCGTCAACCGGGACCTGGCCGGGGCCTACCGCCTGCTGCGCACCCAGGGCGTCGGCGTCCTGTACCGGGGCAGCCTCGGCAAGGCGCTGGTCGAGGAGGCTCGGGACCCGCACACGGTGCCCGGCGTCAGCGTCCCGCACGGTCAGATCACCGCGGCCGACCTGCGCAGCTACGAGGCGCTGGTCAAGGCGCCGATCCATTCGCAGTACAAGGGGCTCGACGTCTACGGCATGCCGGTGCCGAGCTCTGGCGGCATCGCGGTGGCGCAGATCCTCAACCTGATGTCCGCCTACGAGAAGCGCACCGGGGTGGCCACCTCGCAGCTGGACGAGGTGGGCTACCTGCACCGGTTCTCGGAGGCGTCGGCCACGGCCTTCGCAGACCGCAACCGCTGGGTCGGCGACGTGCCCGGCGTGCCGGTGCAACAGCTGGTCAGCCCCGACTTCGCCAAGGAACGGGCCTGCCTGTTCGACCCGTCCCGGGCCCAGCCACGGCCCATCCCATTCGGCGAGCCCGACGGTGACTACGCGCCGTGCGGCCAGCAGGGTCTCGCGCAGGCGGGCTCCCACGAGGGGCTCTCGACGACCCACCTGACCGTCATGGACCGCCGGGGCAATGTCGCGGCCTACACGCTCACCATCGAGCAGACCGGCGGTTCGGGGATCACCGTGCCCGGCTACGGGTTCCTGCTCAACAACGAGCTGACCGACTTCAACTTCGTCCCACTGACCCCGGGCGTGCCAGACCCCAACCTGCCCGACGCGGGCAAGCGTCCCCGCTCCTCGATGAGCCCGACGATCCTGCTGCGTAACGGCCGGCCCTACCTCGCGGCGGGCTCGCCCGGTGGGGCCACGATCATCACGACGGTGTCCCAGACGCTCCTGGGCTACCTCGACCGGGGCCTCTCGCTCAAGGACGCGATCGCAGCGCCCCGGCTCTCCTCACGCAACGGCGGCAGCGAGGGCGCCGAGCCGGTCATCTTCGACGGGCCGGTCGGGGCCGGGCTGACTGCGCTGGGGCACAACCTGTCCGAGTCGAGCGAGATCGGCGCGGCGACCGCCATCCGCAGTCTCCGGTTCGGCCTGTTCGAGGCGGCGGCGGAGACCTCGCGCCGCGGCGGCGGGTCGGCGATGGTCGTCTGGCCGGTGCGCTGAGCGACCAGCATCAGGAAAGAATGCCCCCGGGGGTATGTTAGTGTTGTCTGTGACACGCTCCAGCAGCCAACCGAAAAGGACGGGCATGACTACGACCGACACGATCACCCACGCCTCGGCGCACGGGCGGGAG
>NZ_JBDIAQ010000059.1:0-21299 GCF_039812505.1 Intrasporangium sp.
CGGTGCGACATGACACGCGACCAGACCCGGTTCAGTGACGCGTCATGTCGCGGTCGGCGTGGGTCCCGAGCACGACCACGGCACGACGGTGCGACATGACACGCGACCAGACCCGGTTCAGGCGGGCGCGGGGCAGCCCCCCTTGAACGCAGGGCGCGGCGCAGGCTCAGCGGCCGCCGAGGAACTTCTCGAAGCCCTTCGGCAGCTGCGACGGGTCGAGGTCCGGCGTGTCCGCATCGCCGGCACCGGGCAGGCCGAACGCCGAGGCAGCCGACTGCTGCCGACTCTGCGCCGCCTTGTCCGCCAGGGCCCGCTCCTCGGCTGCACGCTTGGCCGGGTTGCCGCTCTTGCTCTTCTTGCGCTTGGCCGGCGCAGCCCGCCCCCGCTTGCCGGATCCCGGCAGGCTCGGCATGCCCGGAAGCCCGCCGCCCCCGCCCCGGGCGAGCGACTTCATCATCTTCTGGGCCTGCCCGAACCGCTCGAGCAGCTGGTTGACGTCGGTGACGGTGACACCGGAGCCACGGGCGATGCGGGCCCGCCGGGAACCGTTGATCTGCTTCGGATGGGTCCGTTCGAAGGGGGTCATCGACCGCACCATCGCCTCGACCCGGTCGAACTCCCGGTCGTCGAAGGCGTCGAGCTGCTCGCGCATGCCCTGCATGCCGGGCATCATCTTCAGCATCGACTTGAGCGAGCCCATCTTCCGCACGGCGTTCATCTGCTGGAGGAAGTCCTCGAAGGTGAAGTCCTCCTCGGCGAGGAACTTGCGGGCAATCTCGTCGGCCTGGTGCCGGTCGAACGCCTTCTCGGCCTGCTCGATGAGCGTGAGGACATCGCCCATGTCGAGGATCCGCCCGGCCATCCGGTCGGGGTGGAAGACCTCGATGTCGGTGACCTTCTCGCCGACGGAGGCGTACATGATCGGCTCGCCCGTGATCTCCGCGACCGACAGCGCGGCACCGCCTCGGGCGTCACCGTCGAGCTTGGACAGGACGACACCGGTGAAGGCGACGCCGTCGTGGAAGGCCTGCGCGGTCTCGACCGCGGCCTGGCCAATCATCGCGTCGATGACGAAGAGGACCTCGTCGGGCTGGACCGCAGCGCGGATGTCCGCGGCCTGCTGCATCAGGTTGGCGTCGACGGCCAGCCGGCCGGCGGTGTCGACGATCACCACGTCGTGCTGCCGGGCGCGAGCCGCCTCGACGCCGGCCCGGGCGACAACGACCGGGTCGCCGAACGAGTGCGTGCCCTCACCCGAGGCCAGGACGGCGTCGTGTCCGCCGATGTTGCCGCGCTCTGGCGCGAAGACCGGCACCCCGGCGCGCTCACCGGTGACCTCGAGCTGGGTGACGGCGTTCGGCCGCTGCAGGTCGGCGGCGACCAGCAGCGGAGTATGCCCCATGTCCTTGAGCCAGTGCCCGAGCTTGCCGGCGAAGGTCGTCTTGCCCGAGCCCTGCAGCCCGGCCAGCATGATCACGGTCGGCGGCTGCTTGGCGAGCCGCAGCGGTCGCGTCCGCCCACCGAGGATCTCGACGAGCTCCTCGTTGACGATCTTGACGACCTGCTGGGCCGGGTTGAGCGCCTGGCTGACCTCCGCGCCGAGGGCCCGCTCGCGGACCCGGGCGGTGAACCGTTTGACCACCGGGAGTGCCACGTCCGCATCCAGCAGGGCCAGCCGGATGTCGCGCACCGCCTTGTTGACGTCGCTCTCGGAGAGCCGGCCCTTGCCGCGCAGGTTCTTGAAGGTCGCGGTCAGGCGATCAGACAGGGTTCCGAACACGCAGGCAACTCTAACCGCTGGCCACCGCCGGCCCCTGCAGCGACGCTGTCACCACCAGCTCGGCCACTGCGTCGTGGTCGAGCCCAGGCTCGGCGGTCGTCGACCGGAGGCGACGCAGCCCGATGTCCGGGGCAGCCGAGTCGGTGCCGTGACGCGCCCGCAGTCCGCGCCGCCGGCGCCCGGTTAGCACCCCGGCACCGGCTCCAGGCGGACCAGTGGCACCACCGGGGG
Organism: Intrasporangium sp.; assembly: GCF_039812505.1. Lineage (GTDB taxonomy): Bacteria > Actinomycetota > Actinomycetes > Actinomycetales > Dermatophilaceae > Intrasporangium_A. The sequence continues at coordinate 2,012 of NZ_JBDIAQ010000059.1, forward strand.
TCACGGCCCGGTGGACCTCGACGGCCTGCACGCTCCAGGCGGACCGCTCGCACCACGCGGCGGCCCTCGTCCCGGACGAGGGCCGCCGCTCCGGGTGACCGCGGTCCCTTCGAGCCGGGTCAGGTCCCGTCGCAGGCGTCGATGATCATGGCGACGGCCCGGGCGGCCCGAGCCGGAGCCAGGACGGCGCCGGTGTGCTCGGTTACGTAGAGGGTGTCGATCGCGTACCCGGCATGCGTCGCGATGTGGGCTGACCGGAGCGTCAGGGACGCCCGGGCCAGCGTGATCCCGATGTCGTGCAGCAGACCCGGGCGGTCCCAGGTCCGCACCTCGATGACCGTCGCGGACTCCGAGGCCCCGCTCAGCACGAGGGCGCGGGTCTGGTCGGGTGACCCGGGAACCAGGCGGCGAGCGGGTCGCTCGGCCCGGCGCCGGCCGATCAGGGCGAGTGGCCCCCGGTCGCCGTCCGCCACCCGGACGAGATCACGCACGATCAGCTCGGCGACCGGCACCTGGCCCCCGGGCGAGTCCACCCACCACTCGTTCGCGGCAAGGCCGTCGCCGGTCCGCAAGGTGGCCGACCGGACCGCGAAGCCCATCGCGGCGAGCAGCCCAGCGGTGTCGGCGAAGAGGCCCACGCGGTCGCGGTCCGTGACCAGTATCCGGTGCGCCCCGCCGTTCACCTCGACGTGGACCACGGGTCGGCCCAGGGCCAGCTGTTCGAGCTCGGGTCCGGTCAGGTATTCCTCCAGCCTGCCGGCGAGCGGCTCCGCGGCGACCGTCCCGTTTGCATCCGGTCCGCTGCCCAGCGCCTGCCGCCCCCGGGCGCACAGCCGGTCGACCAGGCCCGCCCGCCAGTCGGTCCACGCCATCGGGCCTGCGGCACGGGCGTCCGCCTCGGTGAGCACCCGCAACAGGTCGAGGGTCCGAACCGAGCCGTCCACGGCCAGAGCCAGTGCCGAGAGGGTGCCGGGGTCGGCCGGGTCGCGCCGGGTCGCGAGCTCGACGAGGGTCAGGTGCTCGCGCACCAGCCGCACCACGAGCTCGAGCTCCGGGCCGGCCAGCCCCATCCGGCGGGCCACCCGGGCCGCCGTCTCGGCCCCGTCCGCGGCATGGTCGCGCGATCCGGCCACCTTGCCGATGTCGTGCAGCAGGGCTGCCAGGACGAGCAGGTCGGGGCGGTCGACGTCGCGCAACATGCCACCAGCGACCACGACCGTCTCTACCAGGTGCCGGTCGACGGTGTGCCGGTGCACGGGACTGCGCTGGGGGCGGCACCGCACCGCGGACCACTCCGGCAGCCACCGGTCGACGACACCGGCCAGGTCGAGCCCCTCCCAGACCGGGACGAGAGCAGGTCCGGTCGCGAGCAGGTCGGTGAACAGCTCGCGCGCCAGCGCAGGCCACGGCTCCGGCAGCGGAGGGACCTGCCCTGCCAGGTTGTGCAGTGTCGCCGGTGCGAGCGGCAGGCGGTTGCGCGCTGCCACCAGCGCGGCCCGCAGCGGCAGCAACGGGTCGGACCGGGGCGCCGCGGAGGGCCCGAGCACGACCTCGCCGTCGTGCCGGTAGAGGCCGTACCCGAGCGGCACGAGCTGCGGCCGCCGCGGCCGGACACGCAGCACCCGGGCCCGCTGGGACTGTCCGGCCCGTCGCAGGGTGGTGTGAGCGGCATACGCGATGACGCGGGCGCTGCCCGACACCTGGGTCAGCAGCGCGTCCGCGTCCGGAAGCCCGAGCAGGGCCGCACAGGCGTCCTGGTCCTCGCGGCCGAGGCGGTCGCGGCTCCGACCGGTGACGACATGGACGGCGTCGCGGACGTCGAGCAGGTGGCGGTATGCGGCGTCGACCTCCCCGTGCGGCCGGTCGGCCAGCCAGGCCGCGGCCAGCGACCGGAGCAGGCCCATGTCACGCAGCCCGCCGCGGGCCTCCTTGAGGTCCGGCTCGACCAGATGGGCGAGGTCGCCGTGCCGGGCGTACCGGGCCGCGACCGCCGCCTCCATCTCCGGCAGGCGCGTCCGGGCGTTGGCTCGCCAGTCGTGCGCGACCGTGGAGCGAGCCGCGGCGACGACGTCGGGGTCACCGGCGACATGGACGATGTCGAGCAGGCTCACGGCGGCCGAGAGGTCTGTCGCCGCGACCGCACGACACTCGGCGACGGTCCGCACGCTGTGGTCGAGGCGGGCGCCCGAGTCCCAGACCGGGTACCACAGCCGGTCGGCGAAGGCCGCGACGTGCTCGTCCGACAGCCCCCGGGGGTGGTGCAGCAGGATGAGGTCGAGGTCGCTGAGCGGGCCTGAGTCGCCCCGGGCCAGCGAACCGACCGCCGCGAGCGCGACGCCCTCGAGTCGACGGCCGGCCCCGGCCCGGTCCCACACCTGCCCGAGCCAGCGGCGGGTGTGCTCGGTCAGCGCCCGGCGCCGGGCGGCACCCGAGCCGGGTGTCGCAAAGTCGCGGGTGCCGGCCAGGTCGAGCCGGCGGGACCGGAACGTCCGGTCCGCCGGCGCCGGCCGCTGTCCCGGGGCCATGTCCAAGATCCTCACCGGGCGGCCTCAGAGAGCGGCCGGGCCGCGCTCGCCCGTGCGCACCCGGATCACGTCGTCGACCGGCACCGACCAGATCTTCCCGTCGCCGATCCGGCCGGTCTGGGCCGCCTTGAGGATGACCTCCATGACGTCGGGGGCGTCGATGCCGTCGACGATGACCTCGAGTCGCACCTTGGGCACGAACTCCACCGTGTACTCGGCGCCGCGGTAGACCTCGCTGTGCCCGCGCTGGCGACCATAGCCGCTCGCCTCGCTGACCGTCATCCCCGAGACGCCGAAGGCCTCCAGGGCCTGCTTCACGTCCTCGAGCCGGTGCGGCTTGATGATCGCGGTGATCAGCCTCATCGCTGTGCCTCCGTTCGGTTGGTGTGGATGGTGCCACCGGGCGCGCCTGCCGCGCCGCCCAGCCCGATCCCGGCCGGGACCGGGTTGCCGGGCAGCCAGGCCTTGCCGGGCGAGCCGGCCAGGCCGACCCCCAGTCCCCCGGCCAGGTGGCCCCAGTCGTAGGCCGACTCGGCGTGCAGGTCGTGGTCGATCCCGGCCGCCTCGGCGTCGGCGCTGATCCGCCAGCCCATCACCGCGCGCAGGGCCAGACCGACCACGAGCGTCACGAGGCCGGACACGGTGACCGCCGCCAGGGCGATGAGGGCCTGCACCACGAGCTGCCGGATCCCGCCGCCGTACAGTAGCCCGGTGCGGGTGGCGAGCAGGCCGATGCCCAGGGTCCCCCACAGCCCGGCGACGAGGTGGACGCCCACGACGTCGAGGGAGTCGTCGAAGCCGAGCCGGTACTTCAGGCCGACCGCGACCGCACACAGCGCGCCTGCGACCGCGCCGAGGCCGATCGACCCGATCGGGGACAGTGCCCCGGCCGCAGGGGTGATGGCGACCAGGCCGGCCACGACGCCCGAGGCGGCACCCAGCGAGGTCGCGTGTCCGTCGCGGAGGCGTTCGGTCGCCAGCCAGCCGAGCATCGCGGCGCATGCGGCTACGGTCGTGTTGACCCACGCGACCCCGGCGCTGCCGCCTGCCGAGAGGGCCGAGCCGGCGTTGAAGCCGAACCAGCCGAACCACAGCAACGCGGCGCCGAGCATCACCAGCGGCAGGTTGTGCGGCCGCATCGGGGTGCGGCCGAAGCCGATGCGTTTGCCGACGACGAGCGCGAGGACGAGCCCCGCCATTCCGGCGTTGATGTGCACGACCGTCCCACCGGCGAAGTCGATCGGGGCGACGGAGGCGGCTGCGTCCGCGCCGGAGCCGGTGACGCCGAACAGCCGCGCGGCAAGCCCGTCGGGTGAGCCGGAGAGCAGCCCACCGCCCCAGACCTGGTGGGCGAGCGGGAAGTAGGCGAGGGTCACCCACAGGCCGCTGAAGACGAGCCAGGTGCTGAACTTGACCCGGTCGGCGATCGCGCCACTGATGAGCGCGACCGTGATGATCGCGAAGGTCAGCTGGAACGCGACGTTGACCACGGTCGGGTAGCTGCCGCTCATGACGTAGGCGCCCGCGCCGTCGGTGATCGCCCCGTGCAGGCCGAACAGGTCGAAGGGGTCCGCGAACAGACCCGCCACCGACCGCGGCCCGTAGGACATCGAGTAGCCCCAGAGGACGTAGACGATGCCGACGACGCCCATCGCGCCGAACGACATCATCATCATGTTGAGGACGGACTTGCCCCGGACCATGCCCCCGTAGAAGAGGGCGAGCCCCGGGGTCATGAGCAGCACCATCGAGGCGCTGACGAGCATCCAGGCGGTGTCGCCGCTGTCGAGTGCACGGTTCATGTCGAGCAGTCTCCGGGCGGCGCGTTTCCGGCACGCGCGGCGCATGTTACGGACGTGTCAACAGATCCGCGCCCAGGTGACGTTCTCGTTTCGGGCGGGGCACCGTTCTGCCGGCCGGTGCCGGGGGCGGGGAGCACGACAACTGCACCCGATGGCACTTCTCGTGGCAGACGACGGAGCCTGCGGCCTCACTCGCCGGAGCTCGCTCGGGTCCTCGGCCCGGCGTCGGCCCGGCGTCGACCCGGCGTCACTCCACGATGGCGTCGACGAAGGCCTCCGGGTCGAAGGGCGCCAGGTCGTCGGGGCCCTCGCCCAGGCCCACCAGCTTGACCGGGACCCCCAGCTGGCGCTGCACGGACACCACGATGCCGCCCTTGGCGGTGCCGTCGAGCTTGGTCAGGACGATCCCGGTGACGTCGACGGCCTCGGCGAAGATCCTCGCCTGCTGCAGGCCGTTCTGGCCGGTCGTCGCATCGAGGACGAGCAGCACCTCGTCGATCTCGCTCTGCTTCTCGATGACGCGTTTGATCTTGCCGAGCTCGTCCATGAGCCCGACCTTGGTGTGCAGCCGGCCGGCCGTGTCGATGATGACGACGTCGACCTCCTGCTCGATGCCCGCCTTGACGGTGTCGAACGCGACGGCGGCCGGGTCGGCCCCCTCCTTGTCGGAGCGGACCGTCGGGACGCCGACCCGCCCACCCCACGTCTCGAGCTGGTCGGCCGCGGCCGCCCGGAACGTGTCCGCCGCCCCGAGCAGCACCTCGCGGTCCTCGGCGACCAGGACCCGGGCCAGCTTGCCAACGGTGGTCGTCTTGCCCGTGCCGTTCACGCCGACCACGAGGATCACGGCCGGCCGGATCCCGACCCGGGACGAGGCGATGCGGCGGTCCATCTCGGGCTGGACGAGGGCGAGCAGGTCCTTGCGCAGCCAGCCGCGCACGGTCGCCTCGTCGGTCGTGCCCTCGACCTTGACCTGGGTGCGCAGCGACTCGACCAGCTCGGTGGTCGCCTCGACGCCGAGGTCGGAGGCGATCAGCGTGTCCTCGACCTCCTCCCAGGCCTCCTCGTCGAGGTGACCCCGGGACAGCAGCGCCAGCAGCCCCTTGCCGATCGCGGAGTTCGAGCGGGCCAGCCGGGCCCGCAGCCGCTGCAGGCGCCCTCGGGCCGACTCGGGCCGCTCGACCGCGGGCGCGGGAGCAACCTCCTCGAGAGCCTCGGCAGGGCTCTCGGACGGCTCGGCGGGGTGCTCCGGTGGCGGCGCCGTCGCGGTGGCCGCACCTTGGCCGGAGTCGACGGCCGGGGAACCCGACGGCATCGGCTGCGCAGGCCTGCTCGGTTCGACGCTGCGCTCGGCGCCCCCCCGGCCCCGCATGAGACCGTAGACCGTGGCCGCAGCCAGCACCAGGACGATCAGCGCGATGATGACGTAGAGCCAGAGGTTGTCCACCCGGACATCCAACCACGAGCCCCCGGCGTCACCCGGCCGGCGCTACCAGCAGGGACCGGCGGCGCCCCGCTCTGCCGTCAGTGGGTGCGCGGCCGGCGTCGGCGGACCGCGTCGACCCGCGCTGTGCCGCGCGCCGAGAGCATGCCCTTGCCGTCACGATGGGCGGGCAGGGCGACCGAGCCGACGATCGCGACACCGAGACCGGTGGCGACCAGCATCAGGAAGATGAGCAGCACCATGTGATCAGAGTGAGACATGTGGTTGGCGCGATGGGCGCATCTTGGTCAGATCTCGTCGTTCCGTCACCGATTCGTCATCCTTCCGTGACCTTCTGGGCCCGATGCGGACCAATCGGGCGTTTCCGGACCCGACCGGCCACCATCGAGGTTACTCTGGCCGCTCCCGGCGCCAACCGCCGCCCCCCTCTGAAAGAGCCGCCATGAACCGTGTCCTTCGCCTTGCCTCCGTCCTCACGGCCACTGCGGCTCTGACCGCCGGCGCGACGGGGTATGCCGCTGCCGCCTATGCCGGCGTCCCCGTGCACCGTGTCGCCGGACCGGATCGGATCGCGACCGCCGTCGCCGCCTCGAAGCTGGTCTGGAGCGACGCCGGCGACGACTCCGGCGATCCCGCTTCGGCAGTCGTGCTCAGCCGCTACGACCAGTACGCCGACGCCCTCGGCGGCTCGGCCCTAGCCGGGGCCGCTGGTGGACCGCTGCTGCTGACCCGCCCCGGTGCCGTCGACTCCGCGACCCTCACCGAGATCCGGCGGCTGCTCGACGGCACGGGCACCGTCTACCTGCTCGGCGGCACGGGCGCGATCTCGGCCGGGGTCGAGCAGCGCCTGCAGGACGAGGGCTACTCCGTCAGACGCCTCTCGGGCCCCGACCGCTACGCGACGTCGGTCAAGGTGTCCAAGGAGGTCGCGGCGCTCGGGGGCGCGCGCCACCCGCAGTTCATCTTCGCCACGACCGGGCGCAACTTCCCGGACGGCCTCGCGGCAGGAGCCACCGCCGGCGGCTATGGGGCCTCGGTCGTGCTGACGAAGGACGGCGTGCTCCCGACCGCGGTCAAGAGCTACCTCGACGCCGAGCGCACCGCCGGCACCGACATCTACGCGATCGGCGGGGCCAGCGCCGGCGCCGCGTTCCCCTGGACGATGAGCATCGTGGGCCGGGATCGGTACGAGACCGCCGCGGACATCGCCCACCTGTTCTGGGGCGACCCGGACTCGCCCGACGACGACCCGACCTGGGTCGCGCTGGCGACCGGCGAGAACTGGCCGGACGCGCTCGCCGGTGGCGCGCTCGTGGCCGCCGTCGGCCCGCTCATGCTGACCAGGGCCACGTCGCTGCCGGCCACCACCAAGGACACGACGAAGGCCCTTGTCGAGTCGGCCACGCCGCCCACCGTCGAGGTCGGTGCCGTCCTGGGCGGCAAGAGCGTGGTCAGCGACAAGGTCAAGGCCGCCTTCACCACCGCGATCAACCCCTGACGGGGGTCGGCGTCGCAGGCTGGGCCCTCGGACGGCGGCCCGGAGGCCGTCGGACGCGCGGTCCCGGCCCGGCGGCATACAGCAGGACGGGGGACCCGACGGCGCCGGTCAGAGCGCTCCCCCGAGCGTGACCCCGCCGTCGATCGTCAGGGTCTGGCCGGTGATCCACCCCGCCTCGCCACCGAGCAGGAAGCTGACTGCACCGGCGATGTCCTCGGGCACCCCGAGACGCTTCATCGGGTAGGTGGCGGCGAGCTCGACCTCCCGTCCTTCGTACAGGGCGGTGGCGAACCTCGTCTTGACGACCGCGGGGGCCACCGCGTTGACGCGCACCTCGGGACCCAGCTGGTAGCCGAGCTCCATCGTCAGGTGGATGAGCGCCGCCTTGGAGACGCCGTACCAGCCGATCGTGCCGGACGCGCCCAGGCCGGCCACCGAGGCGACGTTGACCACGGCGCCGGGGCGGTCGCGGTCACCCAGACCCGCCCGCACCGCGTGCTGGACCCAGCCGAAGGCCGCGACGACGTTGACGTCGAGCACCTTGCGGGCCACCGCCACATCGCTGTCGAGCATGGGCCCGTACACGGGATTGATGCCGGCGTTGTTGACCAGGTAGTGCAGACCGCCGAAGGTGGCCCGGGCCGCCTCGACGACCGCCTGCTGGTGCGCCTCGTCGCCGGCGTTGCCGGGGACCCCGAGAGCGTGGGCCGGACCGCCGAGCCGGGCGACCGCCTCGTCCAGCGCCTCCGGCCGACGAGCGGTGACGACGACGCGGGCCCCCTCGTCGACCAGGCGCCGGGCGATCGCGAGCCCGATGCCACGGCTCGCACCGGTGACGATCGCGACCGCACCCTCGTGACGACGTGCGTCCATGGACAACCTCCGGACGGCAGGTGAGCGATTGCTCAGTGTGGCTGTGGTGTCCGATGCTGTCAACGTGCCCGGCCACTCCGTCCTGCAGTTCCCCGTGGCCGAGCTCGAACCCGTGGTCCGAGCCCGTCACGAGCACTACGACGCCGACTACGTCTCGGCTGACCCCGCCTTCACGCACGCGCACATCACCGCGCTCGGCCCGTTCCTGACGCCGGACGAGATGACCCGGCACAACCTCGACCTCGTCGCGTCGGTCGTCGCCCTGACCACGCCGTTCGCGTTCACCCTCGAGCGGGTCGGCGTCTTCCCGAACGGGATCGTCCACCTCCTCCCCGAGCCCGCGGCGCCCTTCCGCCGCGTCACCGACCAGCTCTGCGCCGCCTTCCCCGACAAGCCGCCGTATGCCGCCCAGTTCCCTGCCGTGACAGCGCACCTGACGCTCGACGCCGTCTCCGCGACGGTCTCGCTCGTCTCGACCAGACGGCTGCTCGGCGGCCTCGTGCCGGCCCGGTGCCGGGCCGACCGCCTCGACCTGGCCTGGTACGAGCCGGGCAACTGCCACCTCGTCACGAGCTGGAGGCTCGGCGCTCCGGGGTAGCGGGCCCCGCTCCCTCGGTCGACCGCGCACCATGTCCCGATCCGCACCCAGCGTTCGCGGACGCACCCCCGAGACACGCGACCCGACGGACGTCAACCCGAGACGCAGCTCCGCGGCCGTGTGGAGAAGGGCCATCCTGCACCCCGTCATCGTCGATGACGGCGTCGTATCAAGGTGCAGTCACTGCGCCGAGGGACCGTCGCAGCCCTCGAGCCGACCCGGCTCTCGTCTCGGTCCACCGGGCACCTTCTCCCGGCCGACCGTCACCGACCCGCACGATGCAACGGCGCCGCCTGCCTCACGAGGTCCGCGACGAGCTCGTAGACCTCACGCTGCTCCGGGTTGGCCATGCCGAGGATGACGTCGTCGACCCCGGCCTCGGCCAGCGCCCCGAGCCGGTCGACCGCCTCGCCGACGGACTGCGTGGTCTCGCCCGATGCGGCCCGCTCGCCGCCGGTACGGGACAGGGTCACCCGGGACAGCACGGTGTTGCGGACCTCCCGTGGATCGCGACCTGTCTCCGCGCAGCGTTGTGCCAGGACGGCCAGCTTCGCGCGGACCCGGTCCGGGCCGACGTCGAAGAGGTTGCACGCGTCGCCGTACCGGGCCACGAGGCGGAACGTCCTCTCCTCCCCCATGCCCCCGATGAGGATCGGCGGATGCGGCCGGCGGATCGGGGGCGGGCTGTTGAGCGTCCGTTGCAGGGTGTAGTGCCGGCCCGAGAAGGGGGCGTCGTCCTGCGCCCACATCTGCCCGACGATGCGCAGGGTCTCCTCGAGCCGCTCGAAGCGTTCCTTGAGCGGCGGGAACGGCACACCCAGACCCCTGTGCTCCTCCTCGTTCCAGGCCGCCCCGATCCCCAGCCAGGCCCGGCCACCAGACAGCACGTCCAGGGTGGTGACCGTCTTGGCGAGCAGCCCGGGATGCCGGTAGGTCACCCCGCTCACCAGCGCCCCGAGCTCGATCCGCGAGGTCAGCCCGGCGGCATACCCCAGGGTCGTGTAGGCCTCGAGCATGTCCAGCTCGGCGGGCCCGACGCCCCGGATCTGGAACCAGTGGTCCATCACCCACAGGCTGGACAGCCCGGCCTCCTCGGCGTCCCGGGCGATCCGACCGAAGGTGGGCCCGATCGAGCCGGGCGCCCCCGGCCAGGAGAACCAGGAGACCTGTAGTCCGAGACGCATCCAGCGATCGTCGCAGACTCCGCCAGACTGTGACCATGGCCCGGGCTCCGGAGGACTGCGTGACGACCAGGTTGTGGCGCCACGGCGAGCCGGCTGCGGAGGGCTTCCCGCTCGGCGACGTGTCGGAGCACCTCGCCGAGGACGATGCCCTGGTCTGGGTGGACCTGCGCCGCCCGGACCACGAGCTGCTTCGCGAGCTCGCCGTGGAGCTCGACCTGGACCCCCACGCCGTCGAGGACGCCGTCCTGCTGCACGAGCGGCCCAAGGCCACGCTGCACGCGAGCCACACGTTCCTGACGGTGTACGGGACGGCCCTGCGCGACGCCGACCCCGCGGACCCCCGACGCAGCCGGATGGAGCTGACCCGGATCTCCGCCTTCGTGCTGCCCCGAGGCATCGTCACGGTGCGCGGGCACACCGGGTTCGACTTGGCCGCCGTCCAGCGACGGTGGGACGATGACCGCGACCTGCTCCGGTACGGCGTCGGGGCGCTCGTGCACGGGCTGCTCGACAGCATCGTCGACGGTCACTTCGAGACGATCCAGCAGCTGGACCAGATGATCGAGGGGCTCGAGGACGTGCTGTTCGACGAGCGCGGGAGCTCTCGCGAGGTGCAGACCCGCACCTACCGGATCCGCAAGGAGCTCGTCGAGCTGCGCCGGGCCGTGCTGCCCATGCGCGAGGTGGTCAACACCGTCCAGCGGCACCGGTCCGAGACCACCGGCCACGCCAGCGAGCTGGACGGCTACTTCGCCGACCTCTACGACCACGTGCTGCGCGCGTCGGAGTGGACCGAGTCGCTGCGCGACATGGTCACGACCGTCTTCGAGACCAACCTGTCCCTGCAGGACGCCCGGCTGAACACCGTGATGAAGAAGCTGACCGGGTGGGCCGCGATCATCGCCGTCCCGACCGCGGTCACGGGCTGGTTCGGGATGAACGTCCCGTATCCGGGCTTCGGCAGCGTCTCGGGGGTGGTGGCCAGCGTCGGCATCATCCTCGGCCTCGGGCTGGTGCTGTTCGCCCTGTTCAAGCGCAAGGACTGGATCTGACCCGCCCGGGGCGCCCGGCCGCGAGACCGTCAGTCGCGGGTGAGCTTGCGGTACGTGACCCGGTGCGGACGGGTGGCCTCCGGGCCGAGCCGCTCGACCTTGTTGGCCTCGTACGCCTCGAAGTTGCCCTCGAACCAGTACCAGCTCCCGGGGTCCTCCTCGGTGCCCTCGTAGGCGAGGATGTGGGTCGCCACCCGGTCGAGGAACCACCGGTCGTGCGAGATGACGACCGCGCAGCCGGGGAAGTCGAGCAGCGCGTTCTCGAGCGAGCCCAGGGTCTCGACGTCGAGGTCGTTGGTCGGCTCGTCGAGCAGCAGCAGGTTGCCGCCCTGCTTGAGCGTGAGGGCGAGGTTGAGCCGGTTGCGCTCGCCGCCGGACAGGACACCGGCCGGCTTCTGCTGGTCCGGGCCCTTGAAACCGAACTGCGACACGTAGGCCCGGGACGGGATCTCGACCTGCCCGACCTTGATGTGGTCGAGCCCGTCCGAGACGACCTCCCAGAGGGTCTTCTTCGGGTCGATGCCAGCGCGCTCCTGGTCGACGTACGAGATCCGGACCGTGTCCCCGACCTTGACCTGGCCGCCGTCCGGCTGCTCCAGCCCGACGATGGTCTTGAAGAGCGTGGTCTTGCCCACGCCGTTGGGGCCGATGACCCCGACGATCCCGTTGCGCGGCAGGGTGAAGGACAGCCCGTCGATGAGGACGCGGTCGTCGAAGCCCTTCTTCAGGTGCGAGACCTCGATGACGACCGAGCCGAGGCGCGGCCCCGGCGGGATCTGGATCTCCTCGAAGTCGAGCTTGCGGGTGCGCTCCGCCTCGGCCGCCATCTCCTCGTAGCGAGCCAGGCGGGCCTTGGACTTGGCCTGTCGGCCCTTGGCGTTGGACCGGACCCAGTCCAGCTCGTTGCGCAGCCGCTTGGCGAGCTTGGCGTCCTTCTTGCCCTGGATCTGCAGCCGCTCCGACTTCTTCTCCAGGTAGGTCGAGTAGTTGCCCTCGTACGGGTAGAGCCGGCCGCGGTCGACCTCGGCGATCCACTGCGCCACGTGGTCGAGGAAGTACCGGTCGTGGGTGACCGCGATGACGGCGCCGGGGTAGCTCGCCAGGTGCTGCTCGAGCCACTGGACCGACTCGGCGTCCAGATGGTTGGTCGGCTCGTCGAGCAGGAGCAGGTCGGGCTTCTGCAGCAACAGCCGGCAGAGGGCCACGCGGCGCCGCTCGCCGCCGGACAGGTTCGTGACCGGCGCGTCGGGCGGCGGGCAGCGCAGGGCGTCCATGGCCTGCTCGAGCTGGCTGTCGAGGTCCCACGCGTCGGCATGGTCGATCTGCTCCTGCAGCTTGCCCATCTCGGCCAGGAGGGCGTCGTAGTCGGCATCCGGCTCGGCCATCTGCGCGGAGATCTCGTTGTACCGGTCGAGCTTGGCCTTGATCTCGCCGGCGCCCTCCTCGACGTTGCCGAGGACGGTCTTGTCCTCGTTGAGCGGCGGCTCCTGCAGCAGGATGCCGACCGTCGCGTCCGGGGCGAGGCGGGCCTCGCCGTTGGAGGGCTGGTCGAGCCCGGCCATGATCTTCAGGATCGTCGACTTGCCGGCGCCGTTCGGTCCGACCATGCCGATCTTGGCGCCGGGATAGAACGACATCGAGACGTCGTCGAGGATGACCTTGTCGTTGTGCGCCTTGCGCGCCTTGGTCATGGTGTAGATGAACTCGGCCATGCGCAGAAGGTTATCCGGCGCCGTCGCCCGGCCCGGAATCGGTCAGACCGCGTCGGCCAGCTCGTAGTCGTCGGTCTCGGGGTCGCCCGGGGTCGGGTCGCCGAAGCCCGGGCGGTCCGCGTCGGGGTCGTCCGCGTCGGGGTCGTCCGCGGCCGGGCCGGCGGGGGCCGGGCCCGCGGGAGCCCGGCGGTCCGCGTCCGGGTAGCCCGAGGCGGGGCCGACGAGCGCCGGAGGCGGGGGGCCGGGCACCGCGACGTCGTGGATCTCGCCGTTCTCGTCGACACCGGCCGGTCGCGCGGCGGTGACCAGGGCGGCGACGCTGCGGCGCACCTCCTCGTCCGCGGTGCGGTCGGCACCCAGGGCCGCGGCCCGGCTCACCCGCTCGAAGCTCGCCCGCCCCCACCGCAGGTCGTGCCCGATGTGGTGGGCCTCGACCTCGACCGAGCTGTGGCTGACGCCGTCCCGGTCGGTGTAGGTCTTGGTGGACAGGTTGCCCTCGATGATGACGGGTTGGCCCTTGCGCACCGAGACGGCCGCGTTCGCGGCCACGGTGTCGAAGGCGATGACGCTGTAGAAGCTCGTGCCCAGGTCCGCGTAGCTGCCGTCGGCGGTACGCCGATAGGGGGTCGTGGCGACCCGGAAGGTCGTGTAGACGCTCCCGTTGCGCGCGGCCCTGGGGGTCGGGTCGGTCACGACGTTGCCGTGCACGGTGACCTTGATCTCGTTCATGGTGGCTCCTCCTGCGGTGCCGGGTGCTCGATGGGCCGGCGAGGGCCGGTCCCGTCCGACCACCTTCGTGCCCGCCGGCGCCGGGCGCGAGACGGGCCGTGCAGGCTGTGCACGACGCGGCGCGTCGGCCCGGGGCTGGGGACAAGGGCCGCGGCCAAGGCGCCGCGACCCGGGGCCGGGTCAGCCCCCGGCCTGCTCGAGGCTCTCGCGCGTGCTCCGGTGCCGGGCGAGCACCTCGCGGACCGGCGCGACCACCCGCTCGTCGGTCACGGCCGCGACGGCCTCCTGCAGCCGTCGGCCGACCACCGCCCGGCGGTGCCGGGCCCCGACCCTGGCCCACCACCCGGACAGCGCACCGAGCCCGAGCCCGAGCAGCAGACCCGGCACGAGGAGCAGGGCGGGCACCGGAGCGATGCCGACCGTGGGCGTGTCCGGGCTGGGCAGCTGCAGGAAACCCAGTACGAAGAGCACGACCAGCCAGAGCAGCCCCGCCACCGCGGCGACCCCGAGCAGCCACTGCACGACGTTGACCACGTGCCACCACAGCGGCCGGCGGGCCCGCAGCGGGGTGGCCACCACAGCCTGGTCGAGCGCGTCCGGCAGCGCGCCCCCTTCGCCGGTGGCGGCGTCCTCGACGGCCTGCTCCCACCGGTAGGGCAGCCCGTGCGCGGCCGCACGCACGAACGACCGCGTCGCCACCTCGACGGCGGAGACCGTCGAGGCGCCCGGTGCCGGGATCGACGACCGGCCGAGCACCGCGCGCACGTCCCGACCCTTGACGGCGACCGGGATCGGCGGACGACGGCCGGCCTGGTCTAGCCGGAGCCGGCGCAGCGGGTCGGCGGCGAACCCCCGGGTCCACCGGGCGAACAGCCAGCCGGTGTGCGCGAACGCCTCTCGTCGGTAGTCCCGCGCCACGGCCTCGAGGACGACCGGCACGCCCGCGGACCTGGCCAGTGCGGCGTCCAGGTCAGCATGCGTCAGCCGCCCCACGTCCGCCTCCGAGTCCGCGACGTCCGCACGCAGCCGGGCCGCGCAGGACTGCACGTCACCGGCGAGCCGGCGGCGCGAGGCGACGTGCCCCGCCACCGCGTGTGCGAGCCGCTCCCGGAGCGCGCCGACCCCATCGCCGGTGCGCGCCGAGGTCGTCACCACCTCCGCACCGGGCACACCGTCGGCCGCGAGCAGCCGCTCGAGGTCGCGACGGCAGGCCGGGACGTCGCCGCGCGCCAGCCGGTCGCACTGGTTGAGCACCACGAGGGTGACCGCCTCGTGGGCCGCCTGCAACCTGATGAAGTCGTCGTGCAGCCGGGCGTCGGCGTACTTCTGCGGGTCGGTCACCCACACGAAGACGTCGACCAGCTCGAGCACCCGCTCCGCCTCGCGACGGTGGTCCAGCACCCGTGAGTCGAAGTCGGGCAGGTCGAGCAGCACGAGCCCGTCGAGCGGGTCTGCGCCGTCCGCCTCGCCGGGCACCGGCCCGGGGCCGGTGACGACGTGTCGGGCGTCGACCTCGAGCCAGTCGAGCAGCTCGCCCGCCTCGGCAGGCCCGAAGATCGCGGCCGTCGGTCGCGAGGTGGTCGGGCGCCGAGCCCCGATCCGGGCGACGTCCGCGCCGACGAGCACGTTGAACAGCGACGACTTGCCGCTTCCCGTGGCGCCGGCGAGCGCGACGACGGTGTGGTCGCCGGCGATGGTCGTGCGGGCCTCGACCTTGTCGATGACCCGTCGGGCCGCGTCCGCGGCCTCCGGGTCGAGCTCGCCGCCGCCGCTGACCAGGGCGAGGCTGAGCGCCGTGACGCGGGCCAGCAGCCGGTCGGTGCTGACCGGCGTCATCGGGTCCGGTCCCGTGAGCATCGGGCTCATCGCGCCGCCCGTACAGCCGCGGCGGCGGTCTCGAGGGCGCGTCCGTCGCCGGCCTCGACGTACACCGCGCCCACTGCTGCTTCGTACCTGCCCAGCTCGGCGGCATACAGCGCCGCGACCCGTGCCTCGAGCTGCTGACGCGCCTTCTTCGACAGCTCGCGCACGGCCTGGTCGCCGAAGACCGCCTCGAGCAGCTTCTGCCCGACCACGGCCGTGCCGCCGGCGATCCCGACCTCCGCGCCGGTGATCCCCGCCGTGCCGGCGAAGGTGACGAGCATCAGCACGACACCGAGGCCGTTGACGCCGTAGGCCATGATCCGGGCGGTCGTGCGCCGGTCGCGGCCCTCGTGACGGACCATCTCGAGGATGTCGCCCTGCCAGTCGCGTACGAGACGCTGGACCCGCGCGTCGGTCCCCGCGCCGGACCGCAGGAGGGTCGGGTCGGCGGCGAGCAGCTGGTCGCCGCCGGGCAGCGTGCGCCACCGGCGGGCGGTCGCCGTGGCGGCGAGCTCGGCGCGGTTGGCCACGAGCGACTCGACACCCGACTGGAGCGCGGCTCCCAGGTCGTCGGCGCGGGCCGGCTCGCCCTTGACGAAGGCGGTGATGCGGTCGCGCAGCCGCGACACGGCCGACTCGATCTGGCGGAACAGCTCGCCGGTGCCGACGAACTCCTGCCACCGTGCCAGGACCTCCCCACGCAGCAGGGTGCCGTCGCGCATGCCGGCCCGCACATGGGCGAGGGCCTCGTCGTATGCCGCCCGTCCGGCCTCGCGCAGGTCGCGCGCGGCCACGTCCTGCCGGGCCAGCGCCCGGCCGAGCTCGCCCGCGCGGGCGTCGAGTGACGTGAGTGCCCCGGTGAGGGTGTGCCGGACCACCTCGGCGCGGGCCTGCGCGTCGCCCGCGAGGGCCTGCAGCCAGTCGTGCAGCGGGGCGATCTGCTCCGGGGGCAACAGCCCCCGGGCCAGCCGGCTCTCGACGATGGTGAACAGCGGTGCCTCGCCCAACCCCTGCTCGCGGAGCATCCCGGACAGGTGCGGGCCGATCTCGCCGACCGCCTCGGTGGGCACTCGGTCGAGCACGACGGCGACCGACGTGCCACGGTCGGCCGCCTCGCGGAGCAGCTCCCACGGCACGGCGTCGGCGTACCGGGCCGCGGTCGTGACGAAGACCCAGAGGTCGGCGGCCGCGAGCAGCTGGGCCGCCAGATCTCGGTTGGACTCGACGACACTGTCGATGTCCGGCGCGTCCAGCAGGGCCATCCCGGCGCCCACCGCCTCGGTGGCGACCAGGCGGACCGCGCCGGTGGCCTCCGTGTCGTGCGGGGCACCGGTCACCCGGGCCAGCCCGGGCAGGATGCGCTGGTCGGTGAACCAGCGCGCATCACCGGGGTGGTGGATCAGCACGGGCGAGCGGGTCGTCGGGCGCAGCACACCGGGCTGGGTGACCTCGTGGCCCACCAGCGAGTTGGCCAGCGTCGACTTGCCTGCACCGGTCGAGCCGCCCACGACGACCAGCAGCGGCGCGTCGAGCGAGGCCAGCCGGGGGATGACGTAGTCGTCGAGCTGGTCGAGCAGGCGGCGACGTGCCGTACGGTCACCTCCGACCCCGGGCAGCTCGAAGGGCAGTCGGGTCGCGTCGACCGCAGCACGCAGCCGGGTCACCGCCTCCAGCAGTGCCCCCGCTCCGGCCTCGGGACCCGCCCGCACAGCGGCAATCCTTCCGCGTCCGGGCCTCCCCGACCAAGCCCTCACCTGCGCGTGTCGCCGCAGAGCCGGTCCGGGCCCGGCCCCGGACGCTGTCCTCGGTCCGAGCGGCGGAGGGTGAGCGGCATACCCGCTCGGACGGCACGCAGGGTGGCGGCGCCCCCGGCAGGACTCGAACCTGCGACCAAGAGATTAGAAGGCTCTTGCTCTATCCACTGAGCTACAGGGGCCGGTGCGTGGACGCGCACCCAGCATAGGCGCGCCGCTGACCCGGATCAGGTCACCGGCGACCCGACGAACGCGCGGCGGTGCTCGGTGATCGCCTCGAGCAGGTCGAGCTCGCGCTGCTGGGCTCCGGCACCGGCCTTGCCCTGCACGAGCCGCCAGCGCAGCAGGGCAAGGTCGCTCGCGCTGTCCTGGAATGCTGCCATCGAACGCTTCGCCGCGGCACCGCCGTGCCGGCGGGCCCAGCGCCGGGCCTGCTTGCGGTCACGCAGGTGCGACAGCATCGCCACCTCACCGTGGGTGAGCCACCCCGCGTCGGCATACGGCGAGAGGTACCGGCCGATCAGCCGGCCCTCGCGGTGGCGGAGCCAGACGACGAAGCCGACGAACGCGAGAAAGAGCGGCACCTGGATGCTGACATAGGCGACCATGAAACCCTGCAGGCCGGCCAGGCTCGTCAGGTTCCAGATGCCGTGCAGGATGACCGCGCAGAGCCACCCGCCGAGGGCGGCGACGACGCGCCGGACCGGCTGCCGGGCGGTCACGGCGATGCCCAGACCGATGCCGGTGCAGGCCGTGAAGAGCGAGTGCGCGAACGGGCTCATCAGCCCCCGCGCCACGAAGGTCGCCGAGAGCGCCTCCGGCCCACCGGCGGTGAACGCCTGCCCGAGGTAGAGGATGTTCTCGGTGAAGGCGAACCCGGCCCCGATGATGCCCGCGTAGACGACCCCGTCGACGACGCCGTCGAACTCGCGCCTGCGCAAGAGGTAGACCACCACGATGCCCAGGCCCTTGAGGGTCTCCTCCACGACCGGCGCCACGTACACCGCCCCGGTCGCCATCGGGTCGGTCCAGTCCGCCCGGGCGAGGGCCAGCACGCTCATGGTGTTCAGGACGTAGGCGCCGGCGACCGCGACGACGGCACCCCAGAGGAAGGCCAGCAGCTGCAGGCGCAGTGGTTCGGCCTCCCACCGGTCCAGCCAGAGGTAGGTCGGCACCACGATGCACACCGGGATGAGTGCGTACAGGCCGGCGAGCAGGGCGGCTCGCGCCGACAGGGCGCTGTCGATGACGACGAACAGCAGGAGCAGGCCGGCCAGGAACGCGACGGCGACGACGCCGATCGTGATGGCCGCCCGCAGGGCTGGTCGTCGGGACGGGTTGGGGGCCCGGCTCCATACCGTGTCGGGCCGGTCCGGCAGCGGCCCGGTCCCGGAGGTCATGCCGAGCAGGGTAGTGCAGCCGGCTCTATAGGGTGGTGCGGTGAGCGACACCAACCACCGCGCCGTCACCGACCGCATCGTCTGGATCGACTGCGAGATGACCGGACTGGACCTGCGTACCGACGCCCTGATCGAGGTGGCCGCGCTCGTGACCGACTTCGAGCTCAACCAGCTCGGTGACGAGGTGGACGTCGTCATCCGGCCACCGGCCGAGACCCTGGCCGCGATGGACGACTTCGTGCGCGACATGCACCGCACCTCCGGCCTGCTCAGCGAGCTCGACGACGGGGTGAGCCTGCAGGAGGCGCAGGCCAGGGTCCTGGAGTGCGTGCGCGCCCAGGTCCCGGAGCCGCGTCGCGCGCCGCTGGGCGGCAACACGGTCGGTACCGACCGGGGCTTCCTCGCCCGCGACATGCCGGAGCTGGAGGGACACCTGCACTATCGCGTCATCGACGTCTCCTCCATCAAGGAGCTCTCGCGACGCTGGTACCCACGGGTGTACTACAACGCCCCGAAGAAGGCGGGCGGGCACCGCGCCCTCGCCGACATCCAGGAGTCGATCGCCGAGCTGCGCTACTACCGGGCCGCGGTCTTCGTGCCGGAGCCGGGCCCGGACACCCCGACGGTGAAGGGGCTCGCCGAGCGGTTCACCGTCACCCCGCGCGCCGGCGCCTGACCGCCGGGCCGGGGCGGTCACGAGCACTGCACGGGAACAGGTACGATTGGCGACGCCGACTCTCGGGGCTGGGCCCCGTCCGGCGCGTCCGCGAGACGCATGGTGGGTGTAGCTCAGCTGGTAGAGCACCTGGTTGTGGTCCAGGGGGTCGCGGGTTCGAGTCCCGTCACTCACCCCA
>NZ_JBDIAQ010000060.1:0-20481 GCF_039812505.1 Intrasporangium sp.
CGGGTTCGCCCTCGACCGCACGGTTGGAGCGGGGGGCGGTCGTGCGAGTGCGCCGGCGTCACACGCCGGCCAGGTGGAAGCCGGCCGCGATCAGCAGGATGACCGGCATCGAGACGAACGTCGTGACGAAGATGGCGTCGCGGGCCAGGTTGACCTCGCGCCGGTAGCGGACGGCATACGTGAAGATGTTCTGCGCGGTCGGCAGGGCGGCCGTCACGACGACGGCGAACAGCGGCTGCCCCCGCATGCCGATGAGCAGGCCGACGCCGAGGGCGATGGCCGGCATCACCAGGGTCTTGAGCACCACGATGGCCCAGACGTGCCGGGCGGCGCGGCCGGCCGCCGGACGCGGACCGCGCCGCAGCGAGATGCCGAAGGCGACGAGCATCGACGGGACGGCCAGCCCCGCGAGCAGGTCCACCGAGCCGGCCACCACTCGCGGCAGGTGCACGTCGAGCAGGGAGATGAGCAGCCCGGCGAGCGCCCCGATCGTGATGGGGTTGCTGAACATCCGGCGCACGCTGCGCAGCACGGTCGGGCGTTCGCCTCGGGCGTCGCTGTCGAACAGGGCCATGTAGACCGGCGTGATGATTAACAGCTGCATGAGCAGGGTGGGGGCCACCCAGGCGACGTCGCCCAGGACGTACAACGCGATGGGGATGCCGAGGTTGCCGGCGTTGACGTAGGCCGACGATAGGCTGCCGATCAGGCGCGTCCCGAGGGGGGTGTTCCGCCCGCGGGACCGCACCCCCACCAGGTAGATCGTCACGGTCACGGTGAAGGCGACCAGCGAGGTGACCAGGTTGCGGGAGAGGACCGCATCGAGCGGGGTGCGCTCCATCACCTGGAGCAGCAGCGCCGGGGAGGCGACGTAGAAGGCGAGCCGCGCCAGGTTGTTCTGGGCGGCCTCGTCCAGGATGCGCAGGTGCGCGAGCAGCGCCCCGACCGCGACGACCATGGCGATCGTCGCGAAGCCCTCCAGAACGCCGATCACCGGCCGATCCTGTCAGGTCGGCCGGTGACGGGTGGCACGGGTCTCGGTCAGCCCACCGTCGTGTCGCCCCGTGACGCGGTGGGGATCGCGTCGCCGTACGGGGCGTCGTGTCGCTCGTGAGGGCGGGCGACGAGCAGGTAGACCAGCCCTGCCGAGATGACGATGCCCGCGGAGAGCAGCACGATCCAGTTGTCGTACCACGGCGCGTCCGGGGACCGTGGCCAGGACATGTTCGTCGCCGCGAGGACCTGGTAGCCGAAGGCGGCGACCGTGACGAGCAGGCCCCAGCGGCCCAGGGTGAACGGGCCGCTCGGGCGCCACCCCTTCAGCCGGGCCCGCAGCGCCGCGAGGACCACCATCATGAAGCCGAGGTAGATGCCCAGCGCGGCGAAGGAGATGATCTTCGTCAGGGCGTTCTCCGAGACCATCGACCCCAGGATGATCAGGGTGGGCACCACCGCAGCCAGCGCCAGGGCATACGGCGGGACGGCGCGCGCCGACGAGAAGCGGCTGAGCAGGTGGCTCGCCGGCATCATCCGGTCGCGGGCGTAGGAGTAGACCAGCCGGCTGGCCGCGGCCTGCAGGCTGAGGGCGCAGGAGAAGAACGAGATGAGCACGATGGCGATGACGACGCGGAAGCCGACCGACCCGAAGGCGTTCTGCAGGATCGTCGTCACCGGGTCGGCGTCGGCGCCCGAGACGACCTTGCCGAAGTCGGGGACGGCGAGCATCAGGGCCAGGGTGATGAAGAACGAGGCGAACCCGCCGATGTAGATCGTCATCCGCATCGACTTGGGGATCTGGCGGCGCGGGTCCTTGACCTCCTCGGCGACGTCGCCACACGCCTCGAAGCCGTAGTACAGGTAGACGCCCAGCAGCGCCGCGGTGAGGAAGGCCGGCAGGTAGGAGCCGTCGCCCTCGGTGCCCGCCGTGTCGAAGAGCACGCCGAGGCCGTGGTGGCGCTGGGTCAGCAGCAGCCAGCCGCCGACCGCGAGCGCCCCGACGAGCTCTGCGGCGAAGCCGAAGAAGGCGAGCTTGGCCAGCAGCGCGGTGCCCCCGAAGTTGAGCAGGGTCACCACGACGATCAGGCCGACGGCGCAGCCCACGGTCACGCCCGTCGAGGGCGTGATCCCCAGCAGCATCGCCACGAACGGACCGGCGCCGTAGGAGACGCTGGCGATGGTCACGAGCAGGGCGGCCATGTAGACCCACCCCGCCATCCAGGCCCAGCGCCGCCCCCAGAGCCGGCGCGTCCAGGGGTAGATGCCGCCGGAGACCGGGTACTGGGAGACGACCTCGCCGAAGACCATGGCAACCAGCAGCTGGCCGACCGCGGCGATCGCCACCGCCCAGATCGAGGCCGGGCCGCCCGAGGCGACGGCGAAGGCGAACAGCGAGTAGACGCCGACGACCGGCGACAGATAGGTGAACCCGAGCGAGAAGTTGCCCCAGAGGGACATGTCGCGCTTGAAGTCGGAGGTGTAGCCGAGTGCGGCCAGGTGGGCATCCTCGTCGTCGTGCGAGGTGTGGGTCAGGGTTTGGGACATTCGTCCATTCCGGTGTTGCGCCGCATCACTGCGGTGGCCCGGGCCTTCCAGGCGCCGGAGCAACGCTAGTGACCCACCCGGCCTGGCGGTATCGCCGTTTGGGCGCGTCCGGCAGCCAGGGCTGTACAAGTCGGCGCTTTACCGCCCGCTCGGACAGCTGCGGCGGAGCGCGCGGATCCGGCGCGGTCGGCGCGGCTGTTGCCGCCCCGCCGCGGGTTCAGCCGACCACGACGACGGACAGCTCCCCCTCGGCGTACCGCCTGCGCAGCACCTTCTTGTCGAACTTGCCGACGCTCGTCTTGGGGACCTCGTCGATGAAGGCCCACCGCTCGGGCACCTGCCAGCGCGCGAGCTTGGTCTCGAGGTAGTCGTGCAGGTCCTGTGCCGTCGCCGTGGAGCCGGCCTTCAGCACCACCGAGGCGAGCGGGCGTTCCTGCCACCGGTCGTCGGGGACCCCCACGACCGAGGCCTCGACGACGTCCGGGTGGCCCATCAGGACGTTCTCGAGCTCGACCGAGCTGATCCACTCGCCGCCCGACTTGATGACGTCCTTGGCCCGGTCGGTCAGGGTGATGTACCCGTCGGCCGAGAACGTCCCGACGTCACCGGTGCGCAGCCAGCCCTCGTCGAACCGGGCCGCCATGTCGGCCAGTTCGGCCTCCGACTCGCTGCCGTTCGAGTAGTACGACTCGGCGATCCACGGGCCGCGGATCTCGAACTCCCCGACGGTCCGCCCGTCGGGTTCGGCGGCGTTGCCGTCGGGCCCGATGATCCGGCCCTCCAGGCCGCAGAGGATGCGGCCCTGGCTGGCCTTGTAGGCCCAGTACTCGTCCGAGCCGGGTGCGGCCGGCGGCACCGTCGAGAGGGAGGCGACCGGCGAGGTCTCCGTCATCCCCCAGCCGTGGATGATGTCGATCCCGTGCCGGTCGTGGTAGGCCCGGATCATCGGCAGCGGGGCGGCCGAACCGCCGACCATCAGCATCCGCACGGACGAGACGTCGACGTCGTTGGTGTCCAGGTGGTGCAGCAGGTCGTTCCAGATCGTCGGCACGCCGGCTCCGCCGGTCACCTTCTCGCTCGTGATCATGTCGGCCAGCGGGGCGGCCTGCAGGAAGCGGTCCGGCATGACCAGGCTGGACCCGGTTACCATCGCGGAGTACGGGAAGCCCCACGCGTTGGCGTGGAACAGCGGCACGACGATGAGCAGCCGGTCGGCCGTGGCGATGCCCAGCGAGGCAGCGACCGCCATCGAGTGCAGGTAGTTGCTGCGCTGCGAGTAGGCGACCCCCTTGGGGTTGCCGGTCGTGCCGGAGGTGTAGCACATCGAGGCGGCGTCGGTGTCGTCGAGGTCCGTGGGCCAGTCGAAGGTGGCCGGCCGGCCGTCGATGAGCTCGGCGAAGTCGTGCACACCCGCGACGTGGCCGGGCGCGCCGAGAGCTGCACGGGTCTCGTCGTCGACCGGGCCGTTGACGATCACGTGGCGCACCTCGGGCAGATGCTCGAGCAGCCGGGCGAACGGCCCCGCGAGCGTGTTGTCGACGACGACGACCTCGCTGCCGCCGTGGCGCGTGACGTAGACCAGCTGCTCGGGGAACAGCCGGATGTTCAGGGCGTGCAGGACCGCGCCCATGGACGGCACGGCAAGGTAGGTGACCAGGTGCTCGGCGTTGTTCCACATGAAGGTGCCGACGCGCCGGTCCCCGGTGATCCCGAGGTCGCGCAGGGCGTGGGCGAGCTGTGCCGCCTGCCTGCCGACCTCGCCGAAGGTCGTGCGCCGTGCGCCGGACGCGGTCCACGTGACCACCTCGCTGGCGGCGTGGACGGTCGTGCCGAAGCGCATGAGCGTGGAGATCAGCAGGGGTGTGGGCTGCATCGTGCTCTTCATGACTGGCACTCTGCCATCGCGTCGCGGCCGGCGTCAGCCCTTTCCGCAGGTGGCGCGCGGCGACCCGCCCGGGTCGGCCCGGTTGGGGCAGGATGTCGCCCATGGAGATCGAGACGCTCGAGGAGCTCGACGCCCACCTCGACTCCGGAGCGAGCCTGACCGGCCTGCGGCTGCAGGGTCTGGACCTGCGCGACTACGCCCGTCGGCTCGCCGGCCGGCCGGGCCTGACCGGGCTGGTCGTCCTCGGCGGGGTCGTGCCGCCCGACGTCGCCGAGGTGCTGCTCGCCGGTGGTGCGATCGTCTTCCCCGGCCTCGCCGGCGCGCCCATCGACCCGTGGTGCGGCCTCTACACCCCCGAGGACCTCTACGCCGGCCTCGAGGAGCACGGCTACGCCCGCACCCCCGACGCGCTGGCCTACCGATGGTTCACCGACGCGCGGCTGGCCACCGACGCCTTCGCCACCCTCGTGCGGGCCATCCACGACGACACCGTCACCGACGACCTGGACGAGTTCCTCGTCGACCGGAGCGTGGTCGGGGTCATGGGCGGCCACGCGGTCCCCCGGGGCAGCGACGAGTACGTCGGGGCGGCCCACCTGGCCCACCGGCTCGCCGGCCTGGGCCACGTCGTCGTCACCGGTGGTGGTCCCGGCACGATGGAGGCGGCGAACCTCGGCGCCCTGTGCCGCGACACCACGGTCCTCGAGCAGGCTCTGCGGCGCCTCGCCGCCGTGCCCGGCTTCCGGCCGGACGTGACCGCCTGGGCTCGCACCGCGATGGCCGTCCGGCGCGAGCTGCTCGATCGGGACGACGCCCCCGGTGCCCGCCCGGAGGCGCTCGGGAGGTCGGCCCGCTCGCTGGGCATCCCCACCTGGTTCTACGGTCACGAGCCGCCGAACGTGTTCTGCGACGCCGTGGCGAAGTACTTCTCCAACGCCCTGCGCGAGGACGGCCTGCTGGCCCGCTCCACCGCCGGGATCGTGGTGCTGCCCGGCGCCGCCGGCACGGTGCAGGAGGTTTTCCAGGCGGTCACGCCCCTCTACTACTCCCGTGACGACGTCGCCCTGCCCCCTCTGGTGCTCGTCGGAGTCGAGCACTGGACCCGCACCATCCCCGTCTGGCCCGCCGTCCAGCAGCTCGCGTCGGGTCACCGGATGGCCGGGTCGGTCCACCTCGTCGACGCGCTCGATGACGTGCTCCCCCTGCTGGCCGGTTCCCCGGCGCCGGACCGCGAGCCGCCCGGTGGCAGGCGGGCGTGAGGAACGGTATGCCGCCGACCCGGGCAAGCGGCATACCACCCTTCGGGCCTCCGGGCGACGACGGGCCACCTGTCTCCTACGCTGGCTGTGACCCCCCGAGCCGAACCGGCCGTCCAGACAGGGAGCCTGCGCATGACCCAGCCGACCCAGACCGCGCCGTCCGACGCCGAGCGGAAGGCGGTGCGCCGGCTGCGCCACGACGCCGGCGACCGGCCGATGATCGTCATCTGGGAGGTGACCCGGGCATGCGCCCTGGTCTGCCGGCACTGCCGGGCCGACGCCCAGCACCGCCGCGACCCGGGCGAGCTGACCACCGAGCAGGGCCGGGCCCTGCTCGACGACATCGCCGGCTTCGGCACGCCCTACCCGATCGTCGTGCTGACCGGCGGCGACCCGTTCGAGCGACCCGACCTGGCCGAGCTGGTCCGGCACGGGCACTCGCTCGGACTGCACATGGCGCTCTCGCCGTCGGTGACACCCCGGCTCACTCCCGCCGTCCTGGCCGAGCTGCGCGCCGCCGGCGCCGGGGCCCTGTCGCTCTCGCTCGACGGGGCGAGCGCCGCGACCCACGACGCGTTCCGTGGCGTGCGCGGCGTGTTCGACCAGACGCTCGTGGCGGCCGGGCAGGTCCGCGAGGCCGGCTTCCGGCTCCAGGTCAACTCCACGGTGACCAAGGACAACGTCGGGGAGCTGCCACAGCTGCTCGAGCTGGTGCTGGGTCTGGGCGTCTCGCTGTGGAGCGTCTTCTTCCTCGTGCCGACCGGCCGCGGCCAGCTGCTCGGGGCGCTGGATGCCGAGCAGGTCGAGGACGTCCTGCACTGGCTGCACGACGTGTCCGACCTGGTCGCGCTCAAGACGACCGAGGCGCCGCACTACCGGCGCGTCGCGATCGAGCGGGCCCGAGCTGCCGCGAGCGGTGCCGCGCCACCCGAGCTCGGCGGGCTGTACCACCGCCTCACCGCGGCGACGGCACCGATCCGGGCTGGGCGGCATACGGCGGTGCGGCGCCCCCGCCCACCCATCGAGGTCAACTCGGGGCGCGGCTTCGCCTTCGTCGACCACCGCGGCGACGTCTACCCGAGCGGGTTCCTGCCGCAACGGTGCGGCAACGTGCGCGAGGCCGGCTTCCGGGAGGTCTACCGGACCAGCCCGCTGCTGCGCTCGCTGCGCGACCCGAGCCAGCTGCGCGGCAAGTGCCGGGACTGCGAGTTCCGGGACGTCTGCGGGGGCAGCCGGTCGCAGGCCTACGCGGTGCACGGGGACGTGCTCGGCTCGGACCCGAACTGCGTGTACGTGCCGCCCGCGACCGGCCGGCCCACGCCCTCGCTGGCCACCGCCTGACGCCGCATCGGGCTCAGTCGCCCCGCAGCACCGGCGTGAGCGCCTCGAGGACCGCGGCGTCCTCGATCGTGGCCGGCACGGTGGGGGTCCGGCCGTCGGCGATCTCGCGCATCGTCTTGCGCAGGATCTTGCCCGAGCGCGTCTTGGGCAGGGCGGCCACGATGTCGACCCGGCGCAGGGCGGCCACCGCCCCGACCTCGCCGCGCACCCGCTCGACCAGCTCCGCCCGGATGCGCTCGCCCTCGGCCGCGGCGTCGACACCCGACTTGAGCACGACGAGGGCCCGCGGCACCTGGCCCTTGAGCTGGTCGGACACCCCGACCACGGCGCACTCGGCCACCGCCTCGTGGCCGGCGAGCGCGGCCTCGATGGCCCCGGTCGACAGCCGGTGACCGGCGACGTTGAGCACGTCGTCGGTACGCCCCATGACGAACAGGTAGCCGTCGTCGTCGACGTACCCGCCGTCGCCGGTCAGGTAGTAGCCGGGGTAGGCGGACAGGTAGGAGGCCACGTAGCGCTCGTCGTCGTGCCACAGGGTCGGCAGCGTGCCGGGCGGCATCGGCAGCCGGATGCAGATGGCCCCCTCGGTGCCGGCCGCCACCTCGGTGCCCGCCCCGTCGAGGACGCGCACGTCGTAGCCGCACACGGGCAGGGTCGGCGAGCCGGGTTTGATGGGCAGCAGCTCGATGCCCTTGGGGTTGCACGCCACCGGCCAGCCGGTCTCGGTCTGCCACCAGTTGTCGATGACCGGGACGCCGAGCACGTCGGTGGCCCACTCGTACGTGTCCGGGTCGAGCCGCTCGCCGGCGAGGTACAGGGTCCGGAAGCCGGTGAGGTCGTAGCTGCGCAGCAGCTCGGCCTTGGCGTCCTCCTTCTTGATCGCCCGGAAGGCCGTCGGGGCCGTGAAGCACGACACCACGCCGTACTCCTGGATGACCCGCCAGAACGCGCCCGCGTCGGGGGTGCCCACGGGCTTGCCCTCGTAGAGCACCGACGCCGCGCCGAGCAGCAGCGGGCCGTACACGATGTACGAGTGGCCGACGACCCAGCCGACGTCACTCGCGGTGAACATCGTCTCGCCGGGCCGGACGTCGTACAGGTTGCGCATCGACCACAGCAGCGCGACGGCGTAGCCGCCCGAGTCGCGGTAGATGCCCTTGGGTCTGCCGGTGGTGCCCGATGTGTAGAGGATGTAGAGCGGGTCGGTGCTCGCGACCGGCACGCAGTCGGCCCCGGCGCGCGCCGCCGGACCCGTGACGAGCTCGGCCCAGTCGACGTCGCGCTCCCCCATCTCGGCCCGCAGCTGCTCCCGCTGGAGGATGACGCAGTGCTCCGGCTGGTGCGCGGAGCGCCGGATCGCCTCGTCGAGGAACGGCTTGTAGGGCACGATCCGGTTGGGCTCGACCCCGCAGGAGGCCGAGATGACCACCCGTGGCGCCGCGTCGTCGATCCGGGCGGCGAGCTCCTGCGGCGCGAAGCCGCCGAACACGACCGAGTGCACGGCGCCGATCCGGGCACAGGCGAGCATCGCGACGGCCGCCTCGGGAACCATCGGCAGGTAGATCACGACGCGGTCGCCCGGCTCGACCCCGAGGCCCTTGAGGCCACCGGCGCAGGCGCGCACCTGCTCGAGCAGCTCGGCGTAGGTGACCGTCAGTTTCGTGCCGGTCACCGGCGAGTCGTAGTGGATCGCCGCCTGATCGCCGCGGCCCGCCTTGACGTGCCGGTCGACGGCGTTGTGGCAGACGTTGAGGACCGCGTCCGGGTACCAGCGGTAGAACGGCGGGTTGTCGTCGTCGAGGATCCGCCCGGGTGGCGTGACCCAGTCGATCTCACCGGCCGCCTCCCGCCAGAACCCTTCGGGGTCGCGCAGGCTGCGCTGGTAGAGGTCGCCGTATGCCGCTGTGCTCGCTCCGTCGCTCATGTGCCCACCCTGCCCTGTGCCGCCGACACAGGCCAGACCCGGCCCACCACAGCCCGGTTCGATGTATTCGCGCGGCCCAGGGGCCGCGCGAATACATCGAACCGGGTTTGGGGTGGGGGTTGGGGGCTAGGGGGCTGGGGGCTGGGGGGTTGGGGGGGCAGGTCAGGCGGTCGAGGCGGCCAGCTGGCCGCAGGCCCCGTCGATGTCCTGGCCGCGGGTGTCGCGCACCGTGGTCGGGATGCCGTGGGCACGCAGCCGCTCGACGAAGTTCTGCTCCACCCCGGGCCGGCTCGCGGTCCACCTCGAGCCCGGGGTCGGGTTGAGCGGGATGGGGTTGACGTGCACCCAGCCCCGGCCCCGGGCGCGCAGCTTCTCGCCGAGCAGGTCGGCGCGCCATCCCTGGTCGTTGACGTCGCGAATCAGCGCGTACTCGATGGAGACCCGGCGTCCGGTGGCGTCGAAGTAACGCCGGGCGGCGTCGAGGGCCGCGTCGACCTTCCACCGGGTGTTGATCGGCACGAGCTCGTCGCGCAGCTCGTCGTCGGGGGCGTGCAGCGACAGGGCAAGCGTGACCGGGACGCCCTCGCCGGCGAGCCGGTCGATGGCCGGCACGAGGCCGACGGTCGACATGGTCAGGCCGCGGGCCGACATGCCGAGGCCATCGGGGGTCGGGTCGGTCAGCCGGCGGATCGCCCCGATCGCCGCGCGGTAGTTGGCCAGGGCCTCGCCCATGCCCATGAAGACGACGTTGCTGACGCGCAGCGGGGCCGCCCGGTCGGTGCCGTCCCCACCGGCCAGGTCTCCGTGCCGCACCGCCCGGGCCGCCTGGACGACCTGCTCGACGATCTCGGCGGTCGACAGGTTGCGGGTCAGACCCGCCTGGCCGGTGGCACAGAACGGGCAGTTCATGCCGCACCCGGCCTGGCTCGAGATGCAGATCGTGACCCGGCCGGGGTAGCGCATCAGGACCGACTCGACCACGGCGCCGTCGTGCAGCCGCCACGCGTACTTCAGCGTCTGCCCGCCGTCGGCCCGGCGCCGCACCAGCGGGGTCAGCAGGGTCGGCAGCAGGTCGTGGACCAGCTCGGCGCGCGCCGCCTTGGGCAGGTCGGTCATCTGCTCCGGGTCCGAGACGAGCCGCTCGAAGTAGTGCCTCGAGAGCTGCCTGGCCCGAAAGCCCGCGTGCCCGAGTGCCGTGACGACCTCGGTGCGCTCGGCCGGGGCGAGGTCGGCGAGGTGCCGGGGTGGCTTGCCGCGCCCCGGGGCGCGGAAGGTCAGACGCCCGGGCTCGGGTCGGGGGGCCCTTGGAGGGCGGGCAGTCGTCGGGTCGGGCAGCGAGGTCGGGCCCGACGCAGTGGTGCTGGAGGTAGCGCGGCTCGAGGCGGTCGGGGCGGTCTGGTCGTCGGTCATGGCCCCCTCATCCTCTCAGGGCCAGCCCCCCGCGGCCGCCTCCCCCATCGACAGGGCACCAATCCCGATGGAGTGAGCAGCAATCCCCATCGAGCGTGCGCACGGGATCAGCGCGCCTGGGGCGCCAGCAGGGTCAGCACGGCCCACACCATGGGCGCGACGACGACGAGCGAGTCGAGCCGGTCCATGATGCCGCCGTGCCCGGGCAGGATGTTCGACATGTCCTTGATCCCCAGGTCGCGCTTGATCAGCGACTCCATGAGGTCCCCGATGGTCGCCGCGATGGCGACCGCGATCCCCAGCAGCACGCCGATCCACCAGGGATGGCCGAGGAGGAGCCAGACGGTGAAGGCACCACCCAGCACGCACAGCCCGACCGAGCCGCCGAACCCCTCCCACGACTTCTTCGGGCTGATCGTGGGCGCCATCGGGTGCTTGCCCAGCAGGACCCCCGCGGCATAGCCGCCGACGTCGCTGCACACCGTGATGATGAGGAAGACGAACATCCGGCCCACGCCGTCCGGCGCCGCGAGCAGCATCGCGGCGAACCCGGCCAGCAGCGCGGGGTAGGCGGTCACGAACACGCCGCCCAGCACGTCCCGGGCCGCGCCGTCGAGCGGCCCGGCCCCACGCCACAGCACCACGGCCGCAGCGGTGAGGCACCACGCCAGCACGAGCCCGGCGGGACCGTGGGCATAGGCCGCCCACAGCATCACGACCGACCCGAGCACCGCGGGGACGAGCGGGGCCCTGATCCCGCGGTGCGCCAGGGCGTGGCGCATCTCCCAGACGCCGGTGGCGATGGCCACCAGGATGACGACGAGGAAGGACTCCTTGCGCACCAGCAGCGTCACGACGATCACGACGCCGAGGCCGAGGCCGACGCCGATCGCGGCCTTCAGGTCGCGCCCGGCCCGCGACGGCTTCTTCTCCTGACGGGTGCTGCCGGTGCCGGCAGGATCTGGGTGGGACATGGTGACGGGCCGCGGAGGGTCACACCTCCAGCAGCTCGGACTCCTTGGCCTTGACGAGGCTGTCGACCAGGTCGGTGTGCTTCTTCGTGAGGGCCTCGAGCTCCTTCTCTGCCCGGGTCCCCTCGTCCTCGCCCACCTCGCCGTCCTTGACCAGCCGGTCGAGGTCGGTCTTGGCCCGGCGGCGGATGTTGCGGACCGCGACGCGCGCCTCCTCCGCCTTGGTGTGGGTCAGCTTGACGTAGTCGCGGCGGCGTTCCTCGGTCAGCTCGGGCATGATGCAGCGGATCTGGTTGCCGTCGCTGCTCGGGTTGACGCCGAGATCGCTGTCCCGGATCGCCTTCTCGATCCCGTGCATCGCCGACTTGTCGAACGGGATGACCAGGATCGTGCGCGCCTCGGGGTTCTGGAACGAGGCGAGCTGCTGCAGCGGGGTCGGGGCGCCGTAGTAGTCCACCAGGAGCTTGTTGAACAGACCCGGGTTGGCGCGACCCGTGCGGATCCCGGCGAAGTCCTCCTTGAGGACCTCGACGGCCTTGTCCATCTTCTCCTCGGCCTCGAACATGGTCTCGTCGATCATGTGCTCTTCCTCGCCCCTATGGGTGTGTCGTTGGTGTCCGGCTGCTCGGTTGGTCCCGAGCCGAGCCCTCGGGCGTGCCGCTGCTCATGCATTGACGACCAGCGTGCCGATCCTCTCACCACGCAGGGCGCGGGTGACGTTGTCGGGCCCGTCCATGGCGAAGACGAGCATCGGCAGCTTGTTCTCCATGCAGAGGGCGAACGCGGCGGCGTCGACCACCTTGAGCCCGTCGGAGATCGCCTCCGAGAAGGTGACCCTGTCGAGCTTGCGCGCATCGGGGTTCGACCGCGGGTCGGAGTCGTAGACGCCGTCGACGCCGTGCTTGCTCATCAGCACGACGTCGCACTTGATCTCGAGGGCACGCTGTGCGCTGACGGTGTCGGTGGAGAAGAACGGCATCCCCGCGCCCGCACCGAAGATCACGACGCGCCCCTTCTCGAGGTGCCGGATCGCCCGCCTCGGGATGTACGGCTCGGCCACCTGGGTCATCTGGATCGCCGTCTGGACGCGGGTGCCCACGTCCTCCTTCTCGAGGAAGTCCTGCAGTGCGAGGCAGTTCATGACGGTGCCGAGCATCCCCATGTAGTCGGCCCGGGTGCGGTCCATGCCCTGCTGCTGCAGCTCGGCCCCGCGGAAGAAGTTGCCGCCGCCCACGACGACGGCGACCTGCACCCCCTCGCGGACCGGCGGGGCGATCTGCCGCGCGATCGACTGCACGACCGCCGGGTCGACACCGACCGCACCGCCACCGAAGGCCTCTCCAGAGAGCTTGAGCAGCACGCGTCGACGGCGCGGTGACGCCGGTGTTCCGGTCATGGGGGCTCCTCGCGGGCAGCGTGGCACGGGCTCGCCCGATCTTTCCACATGCGCGCACGTCGGGCGCTTCGGGAACACCGAACCAGCGGCGTTGGCGCCGCCACGAGCGATCGTCGCCCTCGTCACCGACCTCGACCGCCTCCGAACCGGCCAAACCGCGCACGAGAGCGTATGCCGCTCACCTCAGGCAGGTGGGCGGCATCCGGCGTCTGCGGGGTGCAGACGAGGCGGAGGGAAGTGGTGGGGCCCGCGGACGCGAGGATGCCCCAGCTCTGTCCCGACGCCAGTGACGACGAGCGAAGGGGGATCAAGGCCCCTGGCGGGCACCGGACCCGCCGGGTTGGGTGAGGGTACGGCCACCCAGCGAACCGATGCACCCAGAAGGAGAGTCACCATGTTCCCCTCCCGACGCACCGCAGTCCTGGTCACCACGGCAGTGCTGACCGTCCCGGCTGCCGTCCTCACCGCCGCCCCTGCACAGGCCGACGTGGAACGTCACGGCCGCTGCGGCAGCGCCGTCTACGAGTTCTCGGTGGACCGGGAGCGCGGCGGCTTCGAGGTCGAGCTGGAGATCGACCGGGCCAAGCCGAAGTCCCAGTGGAAGGTGCTCATGTACCACGACGGGAAACGCTTCGTGAACCAGACGTTCCGCGCCGACCGCGAGGGTGAGCTCGACGTGGAGCGGTGGCGCGGCAACACCGCGGGCTACGACAAGTTCACCTTCCGGGCCACTCGCTCCGACGGTGCGGCCACCTGCACGAACTCGATCACCGTCCGTTAGCGATCTGCGTATCGCCGCACGCTCGTTCCGACCCGCTCGCGCGGACCGGCCGGGCGGTGCGCGTCCGGCCTAGAGTGACGCCCATGGCGCACAGCTTCGAGACCGAGATCGACGATGCCGTCCAACCGCTGGTGCTGGCACTCGACGTGGGCTCCACCGCCAGCCGCGGCGCCGTCTATGACGCGCACGGGCGCCCGGTCGGGCGCCGGGCCAAGGCGGCGCACACCTTCACGACCGCGGCGGACGGCACCTCGGTGATCGACCCGGACCAGGTGGTGGGCGAGCTGACGGGCATCATCGACGAGCTGGTGGGCGCACTGCACGGGCGGCAGGTCGCCGGTGTCGCGATCGACACCTTCGCCTCGTCGCTGGTGGTCGTCGACGGGCGCGGGCGGGCGATGACCCCGTGCTTCACCTACGCCGACGGCCGGTGCACGACACAGGTCGGGCAGCTGCTCGAGGAGCTGGACGAGCCCGCCCTGCACCAGCGCACCGGCACCCGCGTGCACGGCAGCTACTGGCCCGCCCGGCTGCGCTGGCTCGCGCAGGAGCATCCCGACGTCGTCGCGGACGCCGCGCACTACCTCTCGCTCGGTGACTACGTGCTGCTGCGGCTGACCGGCACGTTGGCGACCGGCACGTCGTGCGCCGCCTGGGCCGGCATGGTCGAGCGGCGTACCGCCGACTGGGACGAGGACCTGCTCGCCGTCACCGGCGTCACCAGGACCCAGCTGCCGCCGATCCACCACGTCGACGAGCCGCTCGAGATCAAGCCCGAACGAGCCCACCGGCTCGCCGCACGCTGGCCGGCCATAGCCGGAGCGCGCTGGTATGCCGCCGTCGCCGACGGCGTGGCGGCCAACGTGGGGCTCGGCGCCGGCGACGAGCGGACCATCGGCGCCTCGTGCGCGACCTCCGGGGCGCTGCGCGTGATCGTGCGTCAGATGCCCGAGGAGCTGCCGCGAGGCCTGTGGTGCTACCGGGTGTCCCACGACCGGTCGATCGTCGGGGGCGCACTCAGCGACGTCGGCCGGGCGCTGACCTGGGCCGGCGGCGCACTGGCGGTCGAGCAGGAGGGGCCCGAGGCGCTGTCGGCGGCGCTGCTCGCGGAGCCCGCCGACGGCACCCCCCTGGTCCTGCCGTTCCTGACCGGTGAGCGCAGCACCGGCTGGGCCGGTGACGCGCGGGCCGTGCTGGCCGCGGTCGACGTCACGACCGGGCCGCTCGAGCTCTACCGGGGCGTCGTCGAGGGCATCGCGCTGGCCTACGCGCGCATCGCCGCCCAGCTGCACGAGGTGGCCCCGGCGACCGAGCAGCTCTACTGCGGCGGAAGGGTGGCCAACGACCGGCCGGAGCTGCTCGAGGTCATGGCCGATGCCATGCGCACGCCGGTCACCCGAGTGCCGATCAAGCGCAGCACGCTGCACGGCACTGCGCTGCTGGCGTTGGAGAGCCTGGCGCCCGACACGCCCAGGGCAGTCCCGCCCCACGACCCCGAACACAGGCCGCAGGACCGTCGCCGCACCTACTACACAGGTCGGCTCGCGCGCTTCGAGCAGGTCTACCAGGCGCTCTTCAGGTGAGCGAGCCACGGCCCCTACGAGCGCGAGGCTCGAGGCGGTCGGTCCGAGGTGTGCGGATCCGGTGATGACGCACGGGCGCAGGCGCTCTCGGCGCAGCCACCTATCCTCGGGGCGTGGGAACGTGGCTGGTGAGGCTCTTCTGGGCCCTGGCGATCCTCTACGCCGGGCTCGTCGCCTGGGCGGCCGGTGTGCTTCCGGACCGGGTTCCTGCGCACTGGGGCAGCAGTGGCCCGCCGGACCGATGGGCCAGCCGCACCGAGGCTCTCGTCATGCTCGTCGTCCTCGGGCTCATCATGGTGGGGATCTTCGGCTCACTCATCGTGCTCCTCCCGCGCAGCCGGTCCCTGGCCTGGGTCAACATCCCGAACAAGTGGTACTGGGAACGCCCCGAGAACCTCCCCCGGGCGATGCGGATGATCACCGGCGACCTCGCGGTGCTGGGGTGCCTGTCCATGGCGTTCATCTGTGTCGTGCCGGTCTCGATCGTGCAGGCCTCGCGCACCGCGGACGCCGCGCTGCCGTCGTGGACGCTCCCCGCGATCGTCGCCTACCTGGTGCTCATCATCGGCTACGTCATCTGGATGGTGGCTGCGCGCTGGCACCCGCCGGATGCCCGCCCTCGCTGAGCCGGCCGGATGTTCCTACGGACACAACAAGTCCATCCGGACACCCGGGTCCCCGCACGAGCAGCTGCCAGCCGCGCCCCAGAACGTCGTATGCCGCCCACCTCGGTCAGGTGGGCGGCATACGTTCTCGTGCGGGGTGGGGGGCTACGGCCTCACTGGCCGACCCGGAACCGGGCGAAGTCGACGACCTTCGCGCCCGCCTCGGCGGCGACCTTGGCGACCGTCTTCTTCGGGTCCTTCGCGAACGGCTGGTCGAGCAGCACGTTCTCCTTGAAGTACCCGTTGACGCGGCCTTCGACGATCCTCGGCAGGGCGGCCTCGGGCTTGCCCTCCTCCCTGGCCGTCGCCTCGGCGATGCGGCGCTCGTTCTCGACCGTCTCGGCCGGCACGTCGGCACGGGACAGGACGGTCGGCGAGAAGGCCGCCACGTGCATCGCGACCTCCCGGCCGACCGTCTCGTCGCCGCCCTCGATGGCCACCAGCACGCCGATCTGCGCGGGCAGGTCGGGGCTGGTCTTGTGCAGGTAGGACACCACGTTGCCGGCTTCGAGGCGGGCGACGCGCTTCACCTCGATCTTCTCGCCGATCGTCGCGTTGGCGTCGTCGAGCAGCGCCTGTACGGTCCTGCCGTCGGCGGTCGTGCTGGCGAGCAGCTCGTCGGCCGAGCTCACCTTGGCGGCGACGGCCTGCGCGAGCACCCGGTCGGCCAGGTCGAT
This sequence comes from Intrasporangium sp., assembly GCF_039812505.1. GTDB lineage: Bacteria > Actinomycetota > Actinomycetes > Actinomycetales > Dermatophilaceae > Intrasporangium_A. The sequence continues at coordinate 16,434 of NZ_JBDIAQ010000060.1, forward strand.
GAACTTCTCGCCCTTCGCGACGAAGTCGGTCTCGCAGAGCACCTCGACGAGGGTGCCCACGCCGTCACCGGCGGCGGCCGCGACGAGCCCGTTGGAGGTGGTGCGACCCTCGCGCTTCGTCACTCCCTTCAGGCCCTTGACGCGAAGGACCTCGGCGGCCTTGGTCTGGTCGCCGTCGGCCTCGTCGAGCGCCTTCTTGACGTCGAGCATGCCGGCGCCGGTCTTCTCGCGCAGCGCCTTGATGTCAGCGGCGGTGTAGTTCGCCATGGATGTTTCGTGCTCCTCTTTCGGGACGGATGCGGTGTGGTCAGGCCTGCTCTGCTGGGGTATCGGCGGCGGCCTCGGCCGGCGTCGCGACAGCCGGCTCGGCGGCGGGAGCCTCGGCCTGCGCGGCGGCGGCCGGCTCGGCGGCAGGCTCGACCGCGACCTCGGCAGCGGGCGGGACGGCGGTGGTCTCGGCCGGCTCGGCGGCGGTCTCGGCCGGGGCGGCAGCCTGCTCGGCGGCCGCCTCGGCGTACAGCTCGCGCTCCCACTCGGCAAGCGGCTCCTCGACGGTCGCCTCGGTACCGGCCCGCCCGGACGAACGCTGGATCATGCCGTCGGCCACCGCGTCGGCCACGACCCGGGTCAGCAGCGTGACGGATCGGATCGCGTCGTCGTTGCCGGGGATCTTGTAGTCGACCTCGTCGGGATCGCAGTTGGTGTCGAGGATCGCGATGACCGGCAGGCCCAGCTTGCGGGCCTCGTCGACGGCCAGGTGCTCCTTCTTCGTGTCGACCACCCAGACGGCCGAGGGGACCTTGGTCATCGAGCGGATGCCGCCGAGGGTCTTCTCGAGCTTGTCCTTCTCGCGCCCCAGGATGAGCAGCTCCTTCTTGGTGTGGCCGGAGCCGGCCACGTCGTCGAAGTTGATCTCCTCGAGCTCCTTGAGGCGCGTGAGGCGCTTGGAGATGGTCTGGAAGTTGGTCAGCATGCCGCCGAGCCAGCGGTGGTTGACGTAGGGCATGCCCACGCGCGTCGCCTGCTCGGCGATGGGCTCCTGGGCCTGCTTCTTCGTGCCGACGAACAGGATCGTGCCGCCGTGCGCGACGGTCTCCTTGACGAAGTCGTAGGCGCTGTTGATGTAGGTCAGCGACTGCTGCAGGTCGATGATGTAGATCCCGTTGCGCTCGGTCATGATGAAGCGCTTCATCTTGGGGTTCCAGCGACGGGTCTGGTGCCCGAAGTGGACGCCGCTCTCGAGGAGCTGGCGCATGGTGACGACGGCCATGCCGTGGTTCTCCTTGTGGTTGTTGTCAGTTCTGCGTGCGACGACCCCGCCCGACCGGCCCGACGCGCGGACCGCGCTGGGCGGCATACGTCCCACTCCTGGCGCCTGCACGCACCCCACCCAGCCGTCGGCCGGGACTGCCGTGGTGCGCCCCGGTCGCCCCGCGGGGCGACCGGCAGAAGACGCGCGAATTACGACCCGGGCACCCGAGGGCACGCCGGACCGCCCACCATCGTACGACCCGCCCGGCCTCCCCGGGAAATCATCGGGGTCCGGGACAATGGAGCGCGCCGACCCCGCCGAGCCCGGAGGACGAGTTGACCAGCTGGACCGAGGCGATCCCCGTGTTCGTCGTGTTCGTCGCGCTCGCCTTCGTCCCCGGCTGGCTCGTGGTGCGGGCCTTCGGCTCGCGCGGGGTCGAGGCGGTGGCCATCTCCCCGGCGGTGAGCGTCGGCGTGCTCGCCGGGTTCGGCACGGTGGCCGGCGTCCTGGGGATCTCTTGGACGTGGCCGGTCGTGATCGCGGCGACGGCGCTGTCGGTGCTGGCCGCCTGGCTGGTCGGCGGCCGGCTGGCGCGTTCCCGCGGCGGCCGCGACCCTGAGCTGCGCCTGCGGCGCCGGCTGTTCGGCCGGCCGCGCCCGGACGTCGTCGCCGCCTGCCTCGTGGGCGTGGTGCTCGCCCTCGTGACCATGATCCCGGCGATCGGCCGGCCCGACAGCCTGGTCGACTCCCCCGACGCCGTCTTCCACCTGAACCGCATCCGCACCTTCCTGGAGACCGGCGACGTCTCGCTGTTCAACCCGGCCTCCTACCCGAACGGGTTCCACGCGTGGGTGGCCACCGGGCTCATCGCGCTCGGCACCCCGGTCCTGGCCGGGACGAACGTCGCCACGCTCGTGCTGGCGGCCGTCGTCTGGCCGGTCGGCTGCGTAGCTCTGGTGCGTCACGCGCTCGGCACCTCGCTGCTGGTCACGTATGCCGCCGGGTTCGCCTCCGTCGCGTTCCTCTCCTTCCCGACCATCCTGCTCGGCTGGGGCGTGCTGTGGCCGAACATGATGGGCACCGCGATGCTGCCCGCCGCCCTGGCGCTCATGCTGCAGGCGGCCCGCACCCGGCAGCCGGGCAAGGTGCTGACCTTCGCGTTGTCCCTGCCGGGGCTGGCGTTGATCCACCCGAACGTCATCGTGTCCCTGGTCGTGTTCGTCCTCGTCTGGTTCGCCACGGCACGGCTGCGGGCCGGCGTGCTTGGCCACCTCCCGTGGCGCCTGGTCCTGCGGGACGTCGCGGTCGTGGCGGCCCTGGTGGGGGCGGGGCTGGTGCTCGCCCCGCAGCTGTCCGCCCGCGTCGCGGCGACCCAGGCCTACACCTGGCCCGGCCGGGTCTCGACGTGGACCGCGCTTGTCGAGGTCGTCGGCGGGCGCCTGATGGTCTCCACGGTGCAGTGGGGGCTGCTGGCCCTGCTGGCCCTCGGGATCACCTGGGTCCTGTGGCGGGCCCGGCGGGCGATCCCCATCGTCGCGATGTGGCTGACCTGCGTCGTGCTCTACGTCATGGCGGCCTCGTCGGACGCGGGATGGACGGCGCTGGTCACCGGCTACTGGTACAACGACAAGGTCCGGCTGGCCTCGCTCGCCGCCGTGCCGGGGGTGGTGCTCGTCGCCGGGGCGGCGCCCCTGGTGCGGCTCCTGCTGCACCGGACCTCGTGGTTGCGCGCCGTAAACCAGCGTCAGCCCCTGCTGGCCGCCGGGGTGGCCCTGGCTCTCGTCCCGGCCCTGACCGTGGCGCTGGACGCGTCGACCCGGTACCGGCTGCTGCACGACTTCTTCCAGCCGAGCCAACCGGACCGGGTCATCCTGAGCGACGACGGGCGGGCCGCGCTGGCCCAGCTGGCCGAGCGGATCCCGGCCGGCCAGGGGGTCGTCGGCCGCCCCGAGAACGGGTCGCCGCTCATGTGGGCCCTGTTCGGTACGAACACCCTGTACCGTTCGATCCCGATCATGGGCGCGGGAGACGGCCTGCTGATCGGGACCGGCTTCGCCGACATGCAGCGACGGCCGGACGTGTGCGCCGCGCTGGCCCGCAACGACATCCGGTGGGCGATCGGGTCGACGCACACCTACTGGCTCGACCGTCCGGCGCTGACCTCGGGCCTGATGGACCTGGACGAGGTCGACGGGGTCGAGAAGGTGGAGACCGTCGGGCAGTACACGCTCTACCGGGTCACCGGGTGCGGCCTGGGCTGATCCGCGTGGGTCGTGGGCGGGATCGAGCACCCGCCCGCCCCGGTCGAGCGGACAGCCATCTCCCGGTCGAGTGGGCACCGTCACCCGAGCGGCAGTAGCACGATCGGCCTTCGGGTGAGCAGGGTCACCGGGTCCAGGTAGCTGTCGCCGCGCAGGACGCCCCAGTGCAGGCAGGTCGCCGGAGCGCAGTGGCCGGCGGTCGCGTCGACGGCGGCGACCGGCTGGCCGGCCCGAACCGCCGTGCCGACGGCGATCTGGTCCCGGACCGGCTCGAACGTGCTCCGCAGCCCGCCGGCATGGACGATCACCACGACACCTCGACCCGCGATGGTCCCCGCGAAGCCGACCCGACCGTCGGCCGGGGACAGCACCGCCTGGCCCACTGCGGCGGCGAGGTCGACACCACGATGGCCCCGCCCCCACGGTTCGGCCGGGGGATCGAACGGGCCGAGGATCTCGGGCCGCGGATCGAGCGGCCATCTCCAGCCGGCCCGCTGCGGCGCGGGGGTGCCGGCCGCGGGAGGTGGCGCTGCCG
>NZ_JBDIAQ010000061.1:0-20404 GCF_039812505.1 Intrasporangium sp.
GGCGCCCGGCCGCCGCGGTCAGCTGCCCGGCGCGGGCAGCACGGCCACGGCCGCGTAGTTCCACTGGTCGTTCGCCGGGGCGCTGTCGTGGATGTCGACGACGCCGAGGATGGTGCTCGGCGTCTTGGTCGACTGTGCCCAGAACGTGTCACCGACGGAGGTGTCGACGCGCTGGTGCACGAGCACCTGGCCGTCGACCGGGGTCCGGGCCACGGCACGGTCCCAGTCGTTGCCGACCGCGAAGACCCAGGCCCCCGGCTCGACGCCGGGCAGGTACACGTCCGGTTCGCCGGTCGGCGCGCTGGCCGCCCCCGCCACGCCGACGTCGTCGGCGTTGCGGAACGCCAGGACCGTCAGCGAGCCGTGGTAGCCCTTGCGTCCCGGCGCGGAGGTGACCGTGGCGTTCGTCAGCGTGCCGGACGCCTTGGCCGACCAGATCTCGGAGGTGCCCGACTGGATGTTGCTGCGCTTGACCAGCGTCCAGCTCAGCCCCGCCCCGGACACCGTCGCGGTCTGCGCGGCGGAGGCCGGCCCGTCGTAGGCCACGAGCGCGACCAGCACGTCACCCGGCTCCGAGGTCGAGAAGGCGGGCGTGGTCATCGTGTTCGACGCGTCCTTCGACACCTGCGCGTCGACCGCGATCAGCGCCGGCGGCGGCGTCGAGTTGTCCACCGTCACCGTGACCGGCGCGGAGGTCGTCGTGTTGCCCGCCGCGTCGGCGGCCACCGCGGTGATCGTGTGCTTCCCGGCGGTCGCCGAGGTCGTGGACCACGTGGTCGTGAACGGCGGGGCGGTGACCGGCTGCCCGACCTGTACGCCGTCGACCCTGAAGGTCACGTCGGCCACCCCGACGTCGTCGCTGGCCACGGCCGCGATCCGCACGTTGCCCGAGACGGTGGCGCCGTCTGCCGGGTCGCTGATGCTCACGGACGGTGCGGTGGTGTCCGGCGGCGGCGGGGCGGGCGGGGTGCTGGGCAGCACCTCGACGGCCGTCAGGTTCCACCGGTTCCCGGCGGGCTGCGGGTCGTCGATGGTCACCGTCGTGCCCTTGGCCGCGGTGGCCGAGGTGCGCGACTGCACCCAGTAGGTGTCACCGGTGCGACTGTCGACCCACTGGTGCACGATCCGTTGGTCGGCTCCGACGGTGCGCGGCAGCGCCTGGTCGTAGTCGTTGCCGACCCCGTAGACCCAGGCACCGGCGGTGGTCGTGGCCAGGCTGACGCTCGGTGCGCCGGTGGCGCCGCTGGTGCCGGCGGACGTGCCGACCCCCGAGGCGCCGGAGAACGCCACGACGGTCAGCGACTGGTCGTAGCCGTCGTGCCCGAGCGTCGAGGTGATCGCCGCGTCGGACAGGACACCGGACGCCTTGGCCTGCCAGATCTCGGAGGTGCCGCCCTGGCCGTTCGTCCGCCGCACCAGCGACCAGTCGAGGCCCGCGCCGCTGACGGTGGCGGTCTCCCCGCCCGAGCCGGGCCCGTCGCCGCCGACGAAGGCCAGCAGCACGTCGTGCGAGCCACCGGTCGAGAGCGTGGCGGTCACCGGGCCGGTCCCCTCGGCGGAGGCCTGCTGGTCGAGCGCGAGCACGCCCTCCGGCGGCGGTGGTGGCGGTGTGGTGCCGTTGGAGACGGTGACCTCGGCGACGGCCGAGGTGCCGATGTAGCCGTGCGCGTCGGTGACCTGTGCCGCGACCCAGTGCGTGCCGTTGGTGACCGTCGTGGTGTCCCACGCGTAGTCGAACGGGGCGGAGGTGACGGGGCTGCCCACCGGCGTGCCGTCGACGATGAACTGGACGCCTCGGCTGCCGGCCGGTGGCGTGGCCGCGGTCAGCGTGACCGTTCCGTGCACCTGCGACCCGTCGGCCGGCGCGGTCAGGCTCGCCGGTGGTGGCGTCGAGTCCGGGTAGACCGTCTCCAGCGTCTGCAGCGTGCTGCCGGTGATGCGGACCTTGACGTCGGTCTCGTTGTTGGCCTTGTCGCTCTCCTGGAAGTAGTTGTACGGGTCGACGAGCGCGCGGAACCAGTAGGTCCCGTCGGGCACGCCGTCGATCGGCACCGACTGGCCCGGATCGCGGTAGTCGTACTCGTCGGCGCCGCCGACCGAGATCCCGCGGATGGCGCTCGGGTCGGTGCACGTACCGCCGCTGTAGCCGAACGTGCCGGAGTGCTCCAGCGTCGAGTTGTAGATGTACGAGTCGGCGATGCAGAAGCCGTTCTTCGGGCTCATCGTGACCGGGTCACCGACGCCCCCGTCGGCGGCCACGGCATACAGCCCGAAGGAGGCCATCGGGAAGTGGAAGTGGCCGTGCTCGGCGTGGTAGACGAACGCCCCGGCGACCCGCGACTGCTTGGCGATCGACCAGCTGTCGTCGCCGTCGTGGGTGTAGATGCGCTGGACGCCCTGGTAGACGCCGGCGGCGTTGTTGTACTGCGGCTGGATCTCCAGCGGCCCGTCGCCGCCGTTGTACAGCAGATGCGTGTACCGCAGCTCCCGCGCCGAGCCGGTCCCGTAGATCGACATGTCACCGGGCGGGATGATGTTCTGCAGGTCGGGATAGTGCAGCGTGCCGGCTGGTGCGGCAACGCTGGCCGGGGCCACTGGCACTGCCCCGACCGCCGCCGCCAGCGACAACGCGGCAGCGGCGATGACCCCTCTGAAGGTTCTGCCCTTCATCAGGTCCCCTCTCCGGCCGGGGCCCTCTCGGCACCACCGGCCCCCTCGAGTGTTGGACGAGCGGTTGCTCGCCGAGGACGGGCGCCGCACCGGCGAGGACGTCGGCCACGCCCCGGTGGGGTGGGCGAACGCCGTGCTCGCGCCCAGTCGTCCGGGTGACCCGGCGCCGTCACCGACGGCCGCTGACCCGGGCAGGCCGGGATGAAGTCTTGCAGAACGTGGGGTGGTTTGCAGCAGAATGTCGTAGATGGTCCGGGAACGGCCGGGTCAGCGGATAATGTCCGCTTCCGTCACGTTCGGGTCACGGCTCCGGCGTCGGTGGCCGCTCGGCGGTGGGACGCGTTTCGCGCGGCTCGGCGCCCGGCTTGACGGCGGTGACCATCCGCGCCGCCATCCACGGACCGGCGTACCAGTAGCCCGGGCCGAGCCCCCGGGTCGTGACGTCGGTGGCGATCGAGCGCAGGACGGTGGCGTAGTCGCCCGTGTGGGAGATGTCGGCGACCGCCAGCCGCCCTCCGGGTCGCAGCACCCGGACCGCCTCGCGCACCGCCTGCTCGCGCTGGGCGGCATCCGGGATGTTGTGGATCGCCAGCGCGCTGGTGACGACGTCGAAGGTGTCGTCGGGGAAGGGCAGCGCGGCCAGGTCGGCGGTGTGCAGCTCGACCCGGTCGGCCACTCCGGCGGCCACGGCGTTGTGCCGGGTCGTCTCCGGGTCGTTGCCGCTCTGGTCCCTGCTGCGCCACAGGTCCACGCCCTCGGCCCGGCCCCGGGGCAGCCGCTGCGCGGCCGCGATCAGGACCGCGCCGCGACCGCACCCCAGGTCGAGCAGCCGCTCGTCACCACGCAGGGCGAGCCGGTCCAGCTCGGCCTCCCAGATGCGCAGCTTGCCGCGCAGCGTGGTGTTCAGGAACACCACGGTCTGCGCCAGCAGGACCAGCCCGACCAGAGCCCAGACCCAGAAGCGGGACAGCCCGGCCAGCACGAGGCAGACCAGCGCCCCCGCGCCCAGCGCGGCCGGCACGTAGGGGGCCTCGATCCCGTAGCGCAGGAGTCCTGCCGACCGGTCCGGTGCGCTCGTCGCCATGGTCCGACGATAGGGCCGTCAGCGGCTGCCGGAGCCGAACCCGGCCGTCCGCCGGGCCGATGTCAGACGGTGACCAGCTGGCCCTTGCCGACCACGACTACGCCGGACTCGGTGACGGTGAACCCGCGCTCGCGGTCGTGGTCGTGGTCGACGCCGATCTCGGCCCCCTCGGGCACGATGACGTTCTTGTCGATGATGGCGCGCCGGATCTGGGCGTGCCGGCCCACGCTGACCCTGTCCAGCAGCACCGAGCCCTGCACGCTCGCGTACGAGTGCAGGTGCACGAGCGGGGACAGGACCGAGGAGTAGGCGTGGGCACCGGAGATGACGACACCCGGGGACACCGCGGAGTTGAGTGCCTCGCCCACGCGGTCGCCCGTGCCGTGCACGAACTTGGCCGGCGGGTAGGGCGTGTGCTGGGTGTAGATCGGCCACTCATAGTTGTAGAGGTTGAAGATCGGGTGGATCGAGACGAGGTCCATGTGTGCCTCGTAGTAGGAGTCGAGCGTGCCGACGTCGCGCCAGTAGCCGCGGTCGCGCTCGGTCGCCCCCGGCACCTCGTTGTCCTTGAAGTCGTAGACGCCCGCGTCGCCCCGGGACACGAAGGCCGGGACGATGTCACCGCCCATGTCGTGCTTGGTCTCGTCGAGTTCCTGGTCGAGGCTCACCGCCTCCTCGAGCGCGTCGGCAGTGAAGACGTAGTTGCCCATCGACGCGAGGACCTCGTCGGGACTGTCCGGCAGCCCGCTCGGGTGCTCCGGCTTCTCCAGGAACGCCGAGATCCGGGTGCGGTCGGCGGGGTCGACCTCGATGACGCCGAACTGGTTGGCCAGCGAGATCGGCTGCCGGATCGCCGCGATGGTCATCCCGCGGCCGGACTCGATGTGCTGGTCGACCATCTGGCTGAAGTCCATCCGGTAGACGTGGTCGGCGCCCACCACGACGATGTACTTCGGCTTCGCGTCGTGCACGAGGTTGAGGCTCTGGAAGATCGCGTCCGCGCTGCCCCGGTACCACGACTTGCTCACCCGCTGCTGGGCGGGGACGGTGGTGATGTAGTTGCCGAGCAGGGTCGACAGCCGCCAGGTCTTGGTCACGTGCGTGTCCAGGCTGTGCGACTTGTACTGGGTCAGCACGACCACCTGCAGGTAGCCGGAGTTGACCACGTTGGACAGTGCGAAGTCGATGAGCCGGTAGATGCCCCCGAACGGGACCGCCGGCTTGGCGCGGTCGGCGGTCAGCGGCATCAGCCGTTTGCCCTCCCCCCCGGCGAGTACGACGGCGAGGACCTTCGGACCTGATGACGGGCTGCGGCGTGCCATGTCCACACCCTAGGGGCAGGGGACCGGATGGGGGGAGGGGCCACGGCCCGGACGGGGCATCGGCGGGCCGGGAGCCCATTCGGCCCCAGGTCCCGATACGCTCGGGCCGTGCGCGTCGACATTCTCAGCAAGGAGTACCCGCCGGCGATCTACGGGGGGGCAGGTGTTCACGTGGCCGAGCTGGTCCGGGCGCTGCGGGCGCGCGGGGACCTCGACGTCCGGGTGCGCTGCTTCGGCGAGCCTCGCGACGAGGCCGGCACGACGGCATACCCCGACCTGCCGCAGCTGGCCGGCGCGAACGCCGCGATCCAGACGCTCGGGGTCGACGTGACGATGGCGGACGACTGCGTCGGGGCCGACGTGGTGCACTCGCACACCTGGTACGCCAACCTCGGCGGGCACCTGGCCGCGCTGCTCGGCGGCATGCCCCACGTGGTCACCGCGCACTCGCTCGAGCCGATGCGCCCGTGGAAGGCCGAGCAGCTCGGCGGCGGCTACCGCGTGTCGTCCTTCGCCGAGCGCACCGCGTACGAGGCGGCAGCCGCGGTGATCGCGGTCAGCGGCGGGATGCGCGCAGACATCCTGCGCAGCTATCCCGCGCTCGACCCGGCCCGGGTGCACGTCGTGCACAACGGGATCGACTCGCAGCTGTGGCAGCCGGACCGCTCGCCCGAGGCCCGGGCGGCCGTGCAGAAGCACGGCGTCGACCCCGACGCCCCGGCGGTCGTGTTCGTCGGCCGGATCACCCGGCAGAAGGGTCTGCCCTACCTGCTGCGCGCCGTGCGCGACCTGGACCCGCAGGTCCAGCTGGTCTTCTGCGCGGGCGCACCGGACACCGCCGAGATCATGGCCGAGGTCGAACAGCTCATCGACGACCTGCGCAAGACCCGGAGCGGCGTGTTCTGGATCGCCGACATGCTGCCGCGCCCGGAGGTCGTCGCGCTGCTCAGCCACGGCACGGTGTTCGCCTGTCCCTCGGTATACGAGCCGCTCGGCATCGTCAACCTGGAGGCCATGGCCTGCGAGTTGCCGGTCGTCGCGACCGCGACCGGGGGCATCCCCGAGGTCGTCGTGGACGGTGAGACCGGCTGGCTCGTCCCGATCGAGCAGGTGCAGGACGGCACCGGCACCCCGGTCGACCCGGACCGCTTCGTCGCCGACCTCGCCGCCGCCCTGGGCGAGGCGATCTCCGACCGGTCCCGGGCGAGCCGGATGGGGGTCGCCGGGCGGGCCCGCGCCATCGAGTCCTTCTCCTGGTCGTCGATCGGCGAGCAGACCCTGCAGGTGTACCGGTCGATCGGCGTGGGCGCCTGAGCTCTGCCGGTACCGTCGGCCGCCGCGCCCGTCAGGCCGGGCGCCAGCCGGCCAGCACCATGACGGCGACGTTGGTCGCCTCGGCCAGGGCCCGGTCGGCGTCGGCGGCCAACGAGCGCAGCAGCGCCTCGCGGCGGTCCGTCGTCATGGCGTCGGGGCCGTGCGACCCCAGGGCGGTCAGCGACCGGCCCCGACCCGCCGCCTGCGACACGAGGGCGGCGGTCGCCATGACACGCAGCGTCGGACCCGGGACCTGCTCGGGCAGGCCCCACAGCGAGTGCCGCAGACCGGTCTCGGCCTCCGCCCGCACGGCCCGCTCCCACGGCTGCCCGCCCACGGCCTCGAGCCGGTCGGCATGTCCTCGCATCCGCTCGAGCAGCTCGCGCTCGGCCTGGCGCAGGTCGAGCATCTCGAGCCGGTGCCGCGGCACGGGCTCGGCCTCATAGGCGGTCCAGTCGACGCGCACCCCGGTGTCGCCCGACGGGCCGTACTCGCTCAGGGTGGGTACGAGCATCCCGCCGACCCCGGCCACGTGCAGGCACTCGCCGGCCTGGGCGGCGTGGCCGGCGACCGCGGGGGCACAGCGCGGCATCCCCTCCAGGCGCCCCGGGCTGGGCAGGGCCACCAGCAGGGCCCGCTCGCCGATGTCGCCCCAGGCCTGCAGGGTCGGCCCGAGGCCGCTCACGTGGTCGACACCCGGGAAGGAGCGCTCGATCGCGTCCGCCAGCGCGAGGTCGCCCCGCCACGCCGCCGTCGTCCACAGCGCCAGGCGCACGGACGCGGGCAGCTCGGACACCTCGCCATCGTAGGCGCCGGGCACCGGCGGCCAACGGTATGCCGCCCAGCCGCCTCCGCGCCGGTGGCATAGGGTCGCTCCCATGAGCGACGTGCTGGCCTTCGCCGATGTCACCGTGCGTCGCGGCAACGCGAAGCTGCTCGACGGCGTCGACTGGGAGGTCGAGGAGGGCGAGCGCTGGGTGGTGCTCGGGCCCAACGGCGCCGGCAAGACGACGCTCCTGTCGATCGCGGCCGCGCGCATGCACCCGACCAGCGGCGTCGCCGGGGTCCTGGACGAGGTCCTCGGTGCCGTCGACGTCTTCGAGCTGCGCCCCCGGATCGGCCTGGCCAGCGCGTCGATGGCCGAGCGCATCCCCGCCCGGGAGATCGTCGGCAACGTGGTGGTCACGGCGGCGTACGGGATCGTGGGCCGCTGGAGGGAGCAGTACGACGACATGGACTACGCGCGCGCGATGAGGCTGCTGCACTCGCTCGGTGCCGACCACCTCGCGGACCGCCGCTACGGGACCCTGAGCGAGGGGGAGCGCAAGCGGGTGCAGATCGCCCGGGCGCTGATGACCGACCCGGAGCTGATGCTCCTCGACGAGCCCGCCGCGGGCCTGGACCTCGGGGGTCGCGAGGACCTGGTGCAACGGCTCGGTGACCTGGCCGCCGACACCGAGGCGCCCGCGCTCGTCCTCGTCACGCACCACGTCGAGGAGATCCCGCCCGGCTTCACCGACGTGCTCATGCTGCGGGACGGTCGGGTCGTCGCGGCCGGGCCGATCGAGCTGACCCTGACCGAGGCCAACCTGTCCACCACGTTCGGGATGCCGCTCGAGCTCGAGCGGCGCGGAGACAGGTGGGCGGCCCGGCGCCGGGCCGTGGCCCGGGTGTGACCTCGCGCCCGGCCCTCCCGAGGCGGAACTGGGGCAGAATCGGTGACGTCACACCGACTCGGCTCCACGACAGAAGGATGGATGCGGCGTGTTCGAGGGACATGGCTGGCTGGTCTGGCTAGGCGTCGCCCTGGCGCTCGTCGCGATAGAGGCCGTGACGGTGGACTTCACGTTCCTCATGCTCGCCGGGGGCGCGGTCGGCGGCGCGGTGGCGGCCGCCTTCGGGGCCTCGTTCGCGGTGCAGGCCGTCGTCGGCGCCATCGTCGCGGTCGTCCTGCTGGCCACCGTCCGGCCGTGGCTGAAGCACCGCTTCACGCCCGCGCAGCGCGAGAAGATGGGAGCCGAGGCCAACATCGGGCGCTCGGCCTACGTGATCGACCGGGTGACCCAGTCCGGGGGGCGGGTCAAGCTGGCCGGCGAGACCTGGAGCGCCCGTACCCTCGGCTCGAGCATCGAGCCGGGTGAGGAGGTCGTCGTCGAGTCCATCGACGGCGCGACGGCGATCGTGAGCCGCGCCCAGATCGGCGGGGTGCCCGATCACACCGACATCGGCGGACCGACCGGTTCGCAGTGACACGCGGCGCGCGCCAACCCGGGTGCCGCGCCCAAGACAGGGAAGGTCAACGACCGTGGACCCAGTTCTGATCATCGCGTTGCTCGTCATCGTGGTGGCCCTCATCATCGTGCTGCGCACGGTGCGGATCGTGCCCCAGCAGACGGCCCAGATCGTCGAACGGCTCGGCAGCTACAACAAGACGCTGACGGCGGGCATCCACTTCCTCGTGCCGTTCGTCGACAAGGTGCGGGCCAACATCGACCTGCGTGAACAGGTCGTGACCTTCCCGCCGCAGCCGGTGATCACGTCGGACAACCTGGTGGTCAGCATCGACACCGTCATCTACTACTCCGTCATCGACGCGAAGGCCGCGGTCTACGAGATCGCCAACTTCATCCAGGGCATCGAGCAGCTGACCGTCACGACGCTGCGCAACGTCATCGGCTCGCTCGACCTGGAGCAGACCCTGACGAGCCGGGACCAGATCAACGGCCAGCTGCGCGGCGTGCTCGACGAGGCCACCGGCAAGTGGGGCATCCGGGTCAACCGGGTCGAGCTGAAGGCGATCGACCCGCCGGCCTCGGTGCAGGACTCGATGGAGAAGCAGATGCGCGCCGAGCGGGACCGCCGCGCCGCGATCCTGACCGCCGAGGGCGTCAAGCAGTCCGCGATCCTGACCGCCGAGGGCGAGAAGCAGAGCCAGATCCTGCGGGCCGAGGGCTCGGCACAGGCCCGCATCCTCGAGGCCCAGGGCCAGTCGCGCGCCATCCAGCAGGTCTTCTCGGCGATCCACCGCGGCCGGCCGACCCAGAAGCTGCTCGCCTACCAGTACCTGCAGGTGCTGCCGCAGATCGCCCGCGGGGACAGCAACAAGATGTGGATCGTCCCGTCCGAGCTGACCGACGCGCTGCGCGGGATCGGCGGCATGCTCGGCGGCACGGAGCAGGCCGGGTCGGTCGTGGACGACGAGGGTCCCTGGGTCGAGACCGGGGTTCCCGACGACGACGCGTTCGCCGAGACGGTCCTCGAGGACCCTGCCAAGGCGCTGGCCGAGGCCCGCGGCCAGGCCGCCCAGGCCAGTGCAGAGTCGACCGAGCACGCCTCGCCGGTCAGCCGGCAGCAGCCGCCGATCCGCCCGCCGGCCGACCAGGTGCCCCCGCCCCCGGCGCGGCCGGCGCTGCTGCCCGACCAGCCCCCGGCGGCACCGGTGGACGGGCCGGACGAGGGTGGCGCCACCGGCAACCGCTGAGCCGCCACCCGGCCGTCGACAGTAGGGTGACCGGGTGTCCGTCTGGTCCGCGCTCGCGATCGCGCTGGCCGGCGTCGGCGCCGGCACCATCAACGCGATCGTCGGCTCGGGCACCCTGCTCACCTTCCCCACGCTGCTGTTCTTCGGCATCAACCCCCTGACGGCGAACGTGTCGAACAACCTCGGGATCGTCGCGGGCGGAGTCACCGGGTCGTGGGGCTACCGGCACGAGCTGACCGGCCAGGGTCCGACGCTGCGCCGGCTCATGCCGCTCTCGCTCGTCGGATCGGTCGTCGGGGCGGCCCTGCTGCTCGTGCTGCCGTCATCCGCGTTCGACGCGATCGTCCCGGTGCTGATCCTGCTGGGGGTCGTGCTGGTCGTGCTCGGGCCGCGCATCCAGGGCCGGGTCAGGCGCGGCGCGGACGAGCCGCAACCTCGCTGGCACGCCCCGGCGATGGCGGTCGGGGTGCTGCTGGCCGGGATGTACGGCGGGTACTTCGGGGCGGCGCAGGGCGTGCTGCTGATGGGCATCCTCAGCGTGCTCTCCAGCGAGCCGCTGCAGCGGCTCAACGGCTACAAGAACGTGCTGACGCTGGTCGCCAACCTCGTCGCGGCCGTCGTCTTCCTGCTGTTCGCCCGGGAGCACATCGACTGGCTCGTGGTCGTCCTCATCGCGGTCGGTTCCTTCTGCGGGGGCATCATCGGTGCGCGCATCGGCCGGCGGTTCCCGCCGAACGTCCTGCGCGCGATCATCGTGGTCATCGGCGTGGTCGCGATCGTCAAGCTCGTCTGGTTCCCCTGACCGGCCCGTGGACGTATGACGTGTGCCGGGTCGGGTGGGCAGCCACCGGTCCTGCCGAGCAGGGAGGACTAGCCTGTGGGCCGTGCCCGTGCGCGTGTCCGACCCGGCCGACCCCCGCCTGACCGACTACGTGGCGCTGACCGACGTGGCCCTGCGGCGGCGGACGGAGCCCGAGCGAGGGCTCTACATCGCCGAGAGCGAGAAGGTCATCCGGCGGGCCCTGGCGGCCGGCCACCGGCCGCGGTCCTACCTGATGGCCGAACGCTGGCTCACCGACCTCGCCGACGTCGTCGCGCGGGCCGAGGCCCGGGGGGTGCCGGTCTTCGTCGGGGAGCACGACGTCATCGAGGCGCTGACCGGCTTCCACCTGCACCGCGGCGCCCTGGCCGCGATGCACCGCCCGCCGCTGCCCCCCGTGGGCGACCTCGTCCGCGGGGCACGGCGGGTCGTGGTGCTCGAGGACGTCGTGGACCACACGAACGTGGGCGCGGTGTTCCGCAGCGCGGCAGCCCTCGGCGTGGACGCCGTGCTGGTGACACCCCGCTGCGCCGACCCCTTGTACCGCCGCTCGGTCCGGGTCTCGATGGGCACCGTCTTCCAGGTGCCGTGGACCCGGATCGACCCGTGGCCGGCCGGTGTGGACCTGCTGCACCGGGCCGGCTTCACCGTGGCCGCGATGTCGCTCGCGCCCGGCTCCGTCGGCCTCGACGACCTCGCGCGCCGCCCTCCCGAGCGGCTCGCGCTCGTGCTCGGCACCGAGGGCGACGGGCTGCGTCCCCGCACCGTCGCGTCGGCCGACCTCACGGTGCGCATCCCGATGGCGGCGGGGGTGGACTCGCTGAACGTCGCGGCGGCCTCGGCGGTGGCCTGCTGGGCGCTACGGGTCCCTTGTCCGGACCCGGTGCACCCCATACGGTGAACCGCATCATCCCCGGCAGGTGAAGGAGCCCGACGATGAGCAACGTCCATGTCACCGGCGCCGCACGCGGCATCGGCCAGGCGATCGCCCTGCGGCTCGCGCAGGACGGGCACCGGGTGGCGGTGTCCGACCTCGAGTCCATGCGCGGTGCCCTCGAGGACACCCGGAACGAGCTGCCCGAGGTGGCCGCCGGTGGCCACGTGGCGCTCACCGGCGACGTCTCGGACCCGGCCTCGGTGCGCGCCCTCGTCCACGACACCGCGCAGCAGCTGGGCTCGCTGGACGTCATGGTGGCCAACGCCGGGATCGCCCAGACGAAGGCACTGCTGGACGTCTCGCCCGAGGAGTACGACCAGGTGCACCGGGTCAACGGCCGCGGCGTCTTCCTGTGCTACACCGAGGCGGCCCGGCAGATGATCGCGCAGGGAACCGGCGGCAAGATCATCGGTGCCGCCTCCATCGCCGCGCACAAGGGCTTCCCGTTGCTCGGGGTGTACTGCTCGAGCAAGTTCGCCGTCCGGGCGCTCACCCAGGCCGCCGCCCAGGAGTGGGCGCCGCACGGCATCACCGTCAACGCCTACTGTCCCGGGATCGTCGAGACGAGCATGTGGGAGCAGATCGACGCCGACCTCGGCGCGATCAACCACGTCGGCAAGGGCGAGTCCATGGCGGCGATGGCGGCCGGGATCACCCTCGGTCGGGTGTCCACCGGCGCGGACGTGGCCAAGCTCGTCTCCTACCTGGCCGGACCGGACTCCGACTACATGACCGGACAGTCCGTGCTGGTCGACGGGGGCATGCTCTTCATCTGACGCGCCGGACACCCGCCGGTCGCCGCATGCCGGACCGGTGACAGGTCCGTGAGAGGCGCACCACGCATCCTCGCAGGTGAGTCGAACCACTGGAGGCGGCGTGATGATCGAGCAGGCGGGGTGCCTGGCCGGGACGAGCGTGGTGCGTGCGTTGACCCCCGGCGACACGGAGACGGTTGGCCAGGTGGTGGGCCGGATGTCGGAGCGCTCGGTGTACCTGAGGTTCCACGCCGGCCTGGGAGGTGGGCTGAAGCCGCGGATGGCCGCTGCGCTGGCGCGGGTCGCACCGGGCTCCCGAGCGGTGCTGGTGGCCGACGTCGACGGCGTGCCGGTCGGGTTGGCACACGTGGCCCGGCTGGTGGACGGGTCGCAGGCCGAGGTGGCGCTCGCGGTGGCCGACGCATGGCAAGGCCGGGGAGTCGGCCGGCACCTGGCGATGGCGGCCGCGCAGGTGGCTCACGGGTGGGGCGTGCCGTGCCTGGTGGCGGTGGTGCTGCCGGAGCACCGGTCGCTGCGGGGCTGGCTCCAGCGGCTCGGCGCGGTGGCCGACCCGGACGACCTCGCCACGCTGCGCATCCCGCTTGCAGCCGCCGTGCGGACGGCGCTCGGTCCGAGGACCGTGACGGACGGTGCCACTGTGCTTCAATGGCACGGTGCAGGTCCGGGTGCTCGGTCCGGTCGGGGTACGGCTCGGGGAGGCTGGTCCGGTCGCGCCGCGGGGTGAGCGGCCGCGCGAGGTGCTCGCGGTGCTGTGCATCCGTCGCGGACGGCCGACACCCGCCGCAACGATCCTGGACCTCGTCTGGGACGACGCCGCGCCGATGCTGGATGTCGGCGTGGTGCACACCGTGGTGGGCCGGTTGCGCCGGCAGTTCGGCGCGGACCTGGTGCACCGGACGGATGCCGGGTACCTGCTGGGGTCCGGCGCAGCCCTGGACACGGACCGGTTCGACGAGCTCGCCGGGGCGCTGCGCACGGCCCCGGCCGAGGACCCCCTCGGGCGGCGGGAGCGGCTGTGCCGGGAGGCGCTCGCCCTCTGGGCGGGTGACACCGCCTACGACGGGGTACGCGAGGAGCTGGTCCGGCCCGAGCGGGTGCGGCTGGCCGAGCTGCGCCGGGCCGTCCGGATGGACCTCGCGTCGGGCCTGCTCGACGCGGGTGCCCGGCCGGAGTCGCCGGGGGCCACCGCGGAGGCGCTCTCGCTGGCCCAGGACCTGCTGGCGGCCAACCCCGTCGACGAGGATGCCGCCGTGCTGTGCATGCGGGCGGCATACCGGCTGGGTCGGGCCGGCCACGCGCTGCGCGTGTTCGACACCCTCAGGCGCACCCTGCGGGCCGAGCTCGGGATCGACCCGGGTGTCGCGGCCCGGAAGGTACACGCCCGGATCCTGGCGCAGGACGCGACCCTGGACGGCGTCGGGCACCGGGACAGCCCGGGCGGACGTCGGTTGCCGGTACCGGTCTCGCCCACCGTCGGCCGGGAACGTGAGCGGTCCGAGGTCCTCGGCGCGCTCCGCGCCGGTCGTCGTCTGGTGACAGTCACGGGACCGGCGGGCGTCGGGAAGTCCCGGATGCTGGCGGACGTGGGCGCGGCCCTGCCGTCGGGCACCCCCGTCGCGCACGTCTCCGTGGGCGCGCACACCCGGCAGTCCGCGCCCGACCTGGCCGGCGCCCTGGCGGTCACCTCGGGTGTCCCCCTGGGCGGTGCCGACGCCGTCGCCGCGCTGGTGCGCTCACTGCGTTCCCGGCAGCTCGTCGTCCTGGTCGACGAGGCGGAATGGGCACCCGAAGCGACCGCGACCCTCGCCTCCGCCGTCCTGGGGGGCGCCCCGATGGTGCAGCTGGTCGTGGCCTCACGAGTCCCGCTGAACGTGCTCGGCGAGCGGCTGGTGGAGCTGGCGCCGCTTCCGCTGCCCGACCCGGCGGGACCGGTGGAGTCGCTGCGGTCCTGTGCCGCCGTGCGGCTGCTGCTGGAGCGGCTCGTCGATCGTGGCGTGGCACCCGACCCGGATCCGACCGCGTGGTCGGCGCAGGAGCTGCGCGCCGTGGCCGGGGCGGTGGTCCGGCTGGACGGGCTGCCCCTGGCGATCGAGCTGCTCGCCGCTGCGGCCGGGGCCGAGCCGGGCCGGGAGCTGGGCGACCTGCTACGGGTCGAACGACCACTCGAGCTGCGCTCGACCGACCGGGGGCGCGAGGAGCGCCACGAGTCGCTGCGCGGAGCCCTCGCGTGGAGTGTCGGACGGCTCGACCCCGACACCAGGGCGGTCCTGGCCCGGTTGTCCGTCTTCGCCGGGCGGTTCAGCGCGGCCGCGGCCAGGGGCGTCGTCGACTACCCCCCTGCCGATGTCGACCGGGCCGTGCAGCACCTGGCCGGGCAACACCTGGTGGGAGTCGAGCGGGTCTGCGACAGGGTCTACTTCAGGCTGCTGCGCACGGTGCGGGAGCTGGCCCGGGAGGAGCTCGTCGGGGCCGGACACGAGCAGTCCGCCCTGCTCCGGCACCAGGCCTGGTTCGCGGGCATGTGGCGCGACGCACCGTTGTCCGACGGGCTCGTCGAACACGTCGGTGACCACTACGACGACTACCTCGAGGCCATGACGGGTGCGCTGGGCCGCGGCGCGGACGACGTCGCTGCCGACATCGCCACGACGCTGTGTCGCCGATGGCTGTTCATCGAGGCGAGCGGCCCGGGGCAAAGCTGGACCGGTGCCGTTCTGGAGCGTCGCGGGATCACGGCAGGGCAACGCGCCCGGCTGCAGATCGCTGCGGCCGGGTTCGCCAACCACCTCGACCTCTCGCCCGAGGGGCACGACCGGATGGTCACGGCCCTGGTCGCAGACCCCGACTGGACCTGCCTGCTGCTGCTCATGGAGGCCATCGCCGCGTACGTGGCCGGTGACCTCAGCAACGCGTCCACGCGCCTGGCAGAGGCCATGCGGGTGTCGACCGCGGGTGCGCCGCACCACCTGCCGGAGCTCACTGCCACCCGGGCCGTGGTGGCTGCCGCCGCAGGCGACCACGAGCTGGCCGTGGCCGGCGCCCACCAGGCGCTGGCCCGCGTCGGCGAGTCGCTGTCCGCGGTGCACCAGGTCACCGTCATCCCGAAGATCGCCCTGGCACTGCTCGATGCGGGCCGGCCGGCCGAGGCGCTCGACCTGCTCGAACGCTCCTGCGGCCAGGCCCACGAACGTTTCGGCATCGAGCCGACACCCACCACGGCCACCAACGCCGGATGGGCGGCGCTGGCCCTGGACCGGGCCGAGGTCGCCGCCGGGTGGTTCACCCGGGCGCTGGTCGGACCGCAGGCCTTCGAGGCGCCCGGCGCAGTCGGCGAGGCGGCGGCGGGACTCGGCGCGGCCCGGGCGGAGAGCGACCCGGCGGGTGCCGGTGAGCTGCTGGAGCTGGGCCTGCTCCTGCTCGAGGAAGCCGGCCAGACCCTGCCCCGGTCGCTGCGCGACCGGATCCGGTCGGCCGCCAGCCGGCTCGGGCCGCCGGCGACGCGCACCGGCTGGACCCCCGACCTCGCCGTGGTGCGGGTCCGGCAGCTCGCCGCCCGCGCCGGGGCCGGGCACGCTGAAGCCCCGTGACCCGGCCGGGCCGTCACGCGGTCAGTCGTCAGTCAGCAGGGTCTGTCCGGACCCGGCGTTACGCTGGTTGGAGGCGGACGGGCGCTGGTGGTTCGGGCGCTGGTGGTTCGGGCGCTGGTGGTGCGGGCGATGGTGGTGCGGGCGACGGTGGAGTAAGCGACGGTGGTGCAGGCGATGGTGGTGACCGCAGATCCCAGCGCTGGGGGGCCCCAGCGCCTGCTGGTCCTGTCGGCCGACATGGGCGGCGGGCACGAGGCCACCGCCACCGCGCTCGAGCAGGCGGCGGCCGGGGTGTGGCCCGGCGTCGAGATCCAGCGGCTGGACACGCTCGACGTCATGGGTCCCGGTGTCGGGCGGCTGTTTCGCCGCATCTACGTCGACAATGTCGAGCACACCCCGTGGCTCTACGAGTTCTTCTACGCGCAGCTGTGGCGGCGCGCCTGGTTCGCCGATGCCTCGAAGCGCTTCACCGGCAGCTGGACCGGGCGGCGCCTCGTCGACCGGATCGACCGGTTCGACCCGGACCTGATCGTCTCGACCTACCCACTCGGCAGCGCCGGTCTGGCCTGGCTGCACCGACACCGTGGTCTGCAGCGGCCCACCGCGGCCTACGTGTCGGACATCGCGCCCCACCCGTTCTGGATCCACGGCGGCCTGGGCGTCAACTTCGTGGTCCACGACGCCGCCCTGGCCCTGGCCCGCGCCTGTGACCCCGCCGCGGTCGTCGAAGTCTGTGCACTGCCCGTCCAGGCGGCCTTCCACCCCGGGTCCCGGTCGGACGCCAGGCACCGGCTCGGTCTCGAGGCGGACGCCCTGGTAGCCCTCGTCTCGTGCGGTGCGTACGCCTTCGGGGACGTCATGCAGACGGTCCGCACCCTGCTCGAGGCCTCCGACCGGGTGCAGGTCGTGGCCGCGTGCGGACGCAACACCGACACGAGGGCGCGCCTGGAGGGCATGGGGGTGCCGGCCCACCGGCTCCGGGTGCTCGGGTGGACGGACCAGATGCCGACACTCGTGCGCGCCGCGGACATCGTCGTGAGCAACGCCGGCGGCGCCATCGCGCTCGAGGCCATCGCGTCGGGCCGCCCGCTGGTGATGTTCCGCCCCATCGCCGCGCATGGCGAGGCCAACGCGGACCTGCTCGTCGTGGCCGGTCTGGCCGAGCTGTGCACCGACGAGGAGCAGCTCGGCGCGTACGTGCAGGCCGCGGTCCGCGGCAGGGGTGCGCTGCGCGAGCTGGGGCAGCGGGCCGGCGAGCTGGCCGGGCAGCGCTCCCGGGGGGACAGCCTGCGCCGGGCTGCGAGCGCGCGCCCGCCGCACCGGAGCGGGCGCAGGTGGCGGGTGCGTTCCTCGGACGCATTCTTCCTGCACGCCGACACCCCGCTGCGAGTCCAGGAGGTCGGCGGCGTCCTCGAGCTCGACCACGCCGTGGGTCGCGGCCTCACCGTCGAGGACGTCCGCGCGACCATCGGCCCCCGGGTCGCCGGGCTGCCGATCCTTCGCCGTC
This sequence comes from Intrasporangium sp., assembly GCF_039812505.1. Taxonomy (GTDB): domain Bacteria; phylum Actinomycetota; class Actinomycetes; order Actinomycetales; family Dermatophilaceae; genus Intrasporangium_A. The sequence continues at coordinate 17,499 of NZ_JBDIAQ010000061.1, forward strand.
GTCTCGTCAGGTCTCGCCGGCCCGGGTGGGACATGACCGGTGCCGCCGACCTCGCCACCCACATCACCGCCGTCGAGGCCACCGATGGCGCGGACGCCGCGTGCGACGACTACTGGTCCGAGACGCTCCCACCGGACGGATACCCGTGGGGGGTCCGCCTCGTCCAGTCACCGCAGGAGGGACGCACGCTGCTGCTGGTCAAGACCCACCACGTGCTCGGCGACGGCATCTCGCTCATCGGCCTGCTCGACCGCCTGCTCGACGCTGCACCCGGGGACCCGCTCGACGAACGGCGGCCCGCGCCCGGGGCAGCGGAGCACAGGAGCGGGCTGGGCGGCATACGACATGGGTTGCGGCAGGGGCGCCTGGTCGCCCAGGGACTCGGCAGCCTCGCGGCGCGCACCTTCGGGCGGTGGGCCGTCATCGAGTCCCCGCAGTCGGCGCGACGGCTCGTCGCGACCGCCACGGTCGAGCAGGCCCGGGTGCGGGCGGTCGCGTCGGCTTGCGACCGCCGCACCCACGAGGTCGTCATCGCCGTCGTGGCGCACGCGCTGGCCGCCACCCTGACGCAGGCCGGGCTCGTGGACGGCACGCTGCCGCTGCGCGCCATGATCCCAGTGGCGCGACGTGCACCCCGCCTCGACCGGGTCTTCGGCAACTGGACCGCGGCCGTGACGGTCGACCTCTCCCTCGCGCCGATGGGGTTCCGGGAGCGTCTCGACGAGGTGGCTGGACAGCTGCGCGCCCGCGCCCGGCACGGCGAGCCACAGGGTGCCTATGTGGCGATGTCCGTGCTGGGCCACCTGCCGGCGCGGGTGGCTCCGCTGGCCGCGCGGACGATCTACACCGGCAGCTTCTTCTCCACGATCGTGTCGTACATGCCGGCCGCGCGCGGGGACCGGTGGTTCGCCGGGGCCAGGGTCGGCTCCATCTGCCCCGTCGTCCCGCTCGCCGACAGGGTCCCGGTAACTGCGGGGGCCGTCGTGCAGGACGGGGTCGTCGGCTTCGGCATCGTCCTCGACGACGCGCTGCGGGCTCGCGGTATCGACCGAGCGGCGGTCAGCCGAGCGGTCACGGACGCGGTGCGGGAGGCCGAGCTCGAGGTCCGGCAATGAGCTCGGTGTGGCTCGTCGGGGCCCCTGCGGCGCTCGCGGCGGCGGCCTTCTTCGGCGCTGCCGGACTGCTGCAGCACCAGGCCGCCCACGCCGTCCCCGAGCGGGTCCCGCTCCGGGTGGGCCTGCTCGTCGAGCTGGTGCGCATCCGCGGCTTCCGGTACGGCGTCATCTGCGCCGCACTGGGCTTCGCCCTGCAGATCCTGGCGCTGCATGCGGCGCCGCTCCCGGTGGTCCAGCCGATCCTGGTGACCGGAGTGCTGTTCTTCCTGCTCTGGGGCACGCTGTTCCTGCATCGGCCCGTCGACCCGATGCTGGTCCTCGGTGCCCTGCTCGCGCTGGTGGGTCTCAGCGGCTTCCTCGTGGTGGCCGCGCCGACGGCGGGCTCGTCGAACATCGGCGGGGTGGCGGTGCTGCCCCTCGGGTTGGCGCTGGCCGGCGTCGTCGTGGTCTGCCTGGCCATCGCGGCACGCGTCCGGTCGGAGAACCGGTCCATCCCGCTGGCCGTCGCGACCGCGGTGTTCTACGGGGTCACCGCCGGCCTGGTCCGGTCGCTCGTGACCCAGCCCTACTTCGGGATCGAGGGGCTGTTCACGCACTGGCAGCTCTACGCGGTGGCCGTCGTGGGGCCGCTCGGTTTCCTGCTCAACCAGAACGCCTTCCAGGAGGGGGTGGTCGGCTCGGTGGCGGTCGGCATCATCACCGTGGGAGATCCGATGGTCTCGATCGGGCTCGGGGTGGCGTGGTTCGGCGACCGCCTCACCGAGGGCCCGGTCGCAGTGACCGCGCAGGTGCTGCTGCTGATGCTCATGACCGGTGGCATCGTCATGCTGACGCACCGGGCCAACCTGATGGCGGCGACGATCCGGGAGAGCATGGAGCGGGGGAGCTGATGACGCAGCTCGCGGGCGCCCGTGCCGTGGTGACGGGCGGCTCGTCCGGCATCGGCGCGGCGACGGCCCTGCGGCTGGCCCGCGCGGGAGCCCGCGTCGACGTGGTGGGCCGCGACTCCGAGCGGCTTGGCGCGGTGGCCCGGCGGACAGGTGGTGAGGCGGTGCGCGTGGACCTCACGGACGCCGCGGCCAGGTCCCGGCTGGCCGACCGGCTGCGTGAGAGCCCGCCGGACGTGCTGGTGCACGACGCGGGCGTGGGTCTCGTCGCCGAGGCGTCCGACGCGGGGCAGGCGGACGGGTTCGCTGCTCTGGTCGAGACCAACGCGCGGGCCCCGATCGAGCTGACCGCAGCGGTGCTGCCCGGCATGCTCGAACGGGGGAGCGGGCACCTGGTCTTCGTCGGGTCCATCGCCGGCGTGCTCGGGGTGGCCCACGAGTCCGCCTACGCCGCCAGCAAGGCAGCCGTCATGACGTATGCCGCTGGGCTCGCCTCCGAGGTTCGCTCGCGGGGGGTGCGGGTGACCGTGGTGGTGCCCGGTGTCGTCGACACCCCGTTCTTCGAGCGGCGCGGCGCGGCGTACGACCGGCGCTTCCCGAGGCCCGTCCCGCCCGAGCTCGTCGCGGACCGGCTCGTCGCGGCGGTGCGGCAGGACCGGGAGCTCGTGGTGGTGCCTCGGTGGCTGCGGGTGCCGATGGCGGTGCGGGCGCTCGCACCCGGGACGTACACGCGGCTCGCGGCACGGTGGGGGTGAGGGGGCCCCGGTGCCGGGTGCGGCGCGCTTGTCGCGTGCCGTCGGGAGACAGGTTCGGCGCTGTCAGGGGCGATCTCTGGGACGGCACGGCGGCATCTCCGACTATCGGGCCGCGGCGGGATTGTGGGTGGTGTGCTGCCCGGGGGGCC
>NZ_JBDIAQ010000062.1:0-20390 GCF_039812505.1 Intrasporangium sp.
CGGGACGGCCGTTGTCGGGCTGCAAGCACTGACGACGTGGTCACGCTCCTGGGCGAGTTCATCACCCGGCGTGCCGCCGGTGTGGTCATGCTGCTCGGCCACTCTCCTATGGTGCCTACCTCGCCCGCGGAGTCGCCGCCTGCCACCCGGAGCTGATCGGCGGCCCGGCTATGCCGGCGCTGTCGGCCTGCTGGATCGATATCCGGACGCCACCCTCGCGGTCGTCGACGAGGCAGGCCATGCACTCGTGCACGAGCGGCCCGAACTGTTCGGCGCGTTCCTTCACGACTGGCTCGACCGCGGCCACTCAACGCAAACCTGAAGAGCATGCCGCGCCCGGCCCTGCCTCTACCAACACCGCAAGGGAGCGTTGTGACGGGTGACGCACCACCCCTGGGCAGTGACGTCAGTCGTGCTCACCTGAGCCGGGCTTGTTCTGCAGGACCTTTCCCGACCCGGCGTCGATCAGCACCTCGTAGGTCGTGCCCGAGCTCGTGACGTCGGCCTCCCACACGATCGTGCCGCGATGATCGTCGAGGTTCAGCTCCGTGATCGTGTCCGGTCGGGCGGCGAGCACGGCCGCGGCAGCCTTCCGGTAGTCCAGTGTTGCGGCCTGCGCGGCCCGCACGTTCTCCGCCTTGTCCTCGGCGCTCTGCTGCTCGATGCGCGGCCCGGACACCACCTTCGTGCCCTCGCGGGAGACGTGCACCTCGTGCTGCACCCCGCCGTTGGTGACGAGGTCCACCTCCCAGAGGTTGCGGTCTCGGTCGAGGTCGATCGAGACCACGGTCCCTCCGGCGACCGCGGACCGCGCGGTGCTACCCGCGCTGACGGCCTGCTGGGCGCCGGCGGGCCGGGCCGATGCGGCCGAGGTCGGCGTCGTGGCCGGCGTGGTCACTGCCAGTGCGGACGTGCCGCTCGGCAAGGTCGGCGTTCCCGTGGTGGCACTGGTCGTCGACGTGATCCCGTTCGCCGGCGCGGGTGACTCCCCGGACGACCCGCAGGCGCTGGCCAGTGCCACCACCAGAGCCGCTCCGGCCAGCTGTGCCGGGCGACGGGTCGCCCGGCGTCCCACCGCGCGTGTTGTCTCGGTGTATGTCGTCTCGGTCGGCTGGACCTCGGCCGACCGGGTTTGTGCGGAGGGGGTCCGGGTCCACGGGGTCCCGATGGACGAGGTCTGGTTGGCTACGGGCTTGTGCACGACTGACGCCTCCTCTGGTCAAGGGTGTTCGTCCTCATCGTCAGCGTGACGCGCCGTTGTGAGGCAGCGGTGACGACACCATGAGAGGCCTCTCATCCGTTCTCCCCGAACCCGCCGCCAACCGCGGGCCGACACGGCGCGGTCGCCACCTGACGATCTCCCTTGAGTGTGTTGCAGCAGAGTCGTAGTACTGCAGGGCGGTGTTTGGCTAGCCTGAAGCACGGACGTCACGGCGCACCGCTACCTCGGCGTGCAGGGCCGCAGCTCGTCGCTCTCCCGACCGACATCCGTCGCCTGTTGTACCTGGACCGGCCCGGAGCGCAGCCGGAGCTCACCGAGCGCGCCGGCGGCGTCCTCGAGCTGCGTGCCGCACTTCCGGCCCCGCCGAACAGCAGTGGTTCTGGGCGGAGCGCTGGCAGGAGCGCGGACGCGAGGTCGAGGAGCATGTTGCTGCCGGTCGCGTTCGAGACCTCGCCGCCCTGCAGCGAGCCCCGCCGGAACGCCGGCACGTTCGTGATCCGGCCGAGCACCAGCGACTTGAGGTCCTCAAGCTCGCTGACGGTCATCGTCGAGTAGTCCCTGCCCATGCCGTCCTCCACCGATGCCCGGCTCGCTCGGGCGACCGCACCACGGTGCCGCATCCAGCTGCTGTGATCGCGCACCGGGAACCAGCCTGCGCATCGAGGGTCATCCAGTCGAGCGACCGTGTCGCTCCCCCGTCCGAACGACCCGACCCGTGCGAACGGTCAGCGGTCGCGGGCAGACAACACGCAGAACTCGTTGCCCTCCGGGTCGGCCAGCACCGTCCAGGACGCCTGCGGCGACTGGCCGACGTCGACCCGGCGGGCACCGCGGGCGATCAGCTCCGCGATGTGCGCGTCCCGGTCCTGGGACGGGTGCGGCGCCAGCTCGAGGTGCAGCCGGTTCTTGACCTGCTTGTCCTCGGGCACGGTCACGAACACGAGCCCCTGCGGCAGGCGGTCCCAGTCCTGCGCGGGGACACGGGCCTCGGCGTCGACCCAGCGCGGCGCGATGCCCGCCTCGTCCGCCGACTCGTAGACGATCGCCCAGTCGAGCGTCTCGGCCCACCACCGGGCCTGGGCGCGCACGTCGTAGGAGTCGAGGACCACGGAGTACCAGTGCAGCGCCACGACGCCGGACTGTACCCACCGCAGGTCCCCCTGTCAGGCCCGCTCACCTCGGGTCGGCGTCGAGTCACTCCTGCGGTGGCCGGCCCGACGCCCGCAGCACCGCGCTGCTCTCACCGGCCGCCGACCAGGGCCCGGGCCAGGTGATCACCGCCACGGTCGAGGTGGGCATCGCGACCCACTCGCCGGTCAGTATGGCGGCCAGCTGCTCGACCGCGGGGTTGTGGCCGACGAGCGCCACCGTGGCAAGACCCTCCGGGAGCCCGCGAACGACAGCCGCGAGGGTGCGGCCGGCGGCGGCATACACCCGCTCGTCGATGCGGACCGGCGGCGGGTGGCGCAGCTCGGCCGCGACGACCTCCCACGTCCCCTGCGCGCGGCGGGCCGGGGAAACGACGGCCAGCTCGATGGGCTCCGTGTGCGCGGCCAGCCAGCGGCCGGACTCCCGCGCCTGGCGCCGGCCCCGTGCGGCCAGCGGCCGGTCGATGTCGGCCTCGTCGCCGGACCAGTCGGACTTCCCGTGCCGGATCAGGACCACCGTGCGCTCGGTCGCCATCCACCCAGTGCCCATCCATCCAGTGTGACGCCGACCGGGACCCGCCGCCCGACCCATTGCTGGTGCCTGTCGCACCGGATCGGCGCTGCCGAGATCGAGGAGCTGGGCGAGGGCAGTCGCGAGCGTGCGCGATGCGGCGGCTCTGCGAGCGGCCGCACCCGCCCGGGGTGGTGGCCTACCGGGCCGGCCGGCCGGCCGGATGGTGCAGCATCGGTCCCCGGGCCGAGATCACCCGGCTGGTCCGCTCGCGGCTCATCCGGCCGGTCGACGACCTGCCGGTGTGGAGCATCGTGTGCGTCGTCGTCCGCCCGGGACATCGTCGGCAGGGCGTGACGGGCCCGCGCGCCATCCACGGTCGGCGTGCACCGACCAGTTCGCCCATTCTCCTGCTCGGCAGCGAATCACTCACGCCCACAACGGTTTTGGATTCGCTCGCAGCGCGGCCAGGCGCTCGGACCCGATCCGAGGCGTACGATCGAAGTGTCGGAATTGCTTGAATCCTCAAAAGGAGGTGTCACTTCCGTGACACAGAGACTCTCCATCCACGACGTCGACCCCGACGCCTACACCGCCGTCTTGGCCCTGGAGAAGTACGTACACGCCGGGAAGCTGGACGAGCGGGTGGCCCTGCTCGCCAAGATCCGGGCGTCCCAGATCAACCACTGCGCCTGGTGCCTGGACATGCACGTCGCCGAGGCACGCAAGGCAGGTATCGACCAGCGCCAGCTCGACGTGCTCGCCGCGTGGCGTGAGGCCCCGGCGCTGTTCACCCGTCGTGAGCAGGCCGCGCTCGCCTTTACCGAGCAGGTCACGCTGATCAGCCAGGACGGCGTCACCGACGACGTCTGGCACGAGCTGACCGCCGTGTTCGACGACAAGGAGACCGTGCTGCTGCTCATGGCGATCACCGCGATCAACGTCTGGAACCGGATGAACGTCGCGGTCCACACCGACCTGCCGGACCGCCCCTTCGCCGCGGGCTGAGCAGGACGCGGGGCGCTCGCCCCGCCGCCATTGTCCGGTATGCCGCCGAGCTCCCTCGGCGGCATACCTCTGTCCGGGCGGGGTGGCCCGCGCAGAGGGCAACGCTCCCAGCCGGCCTTCCTACCATGGAGCCATGAGCAACCACGCACCCCGCTCCGGGCCGCTGCGGGCGGCCCGCAGCTGCTACGACCATCCCGCCGGACGGCTCGGCACCGCCTTGGCCCGCGCGGCGGTCCAGCGCGGCTGGGTGCTGGAGGAGGGTGACTCCTGGCGGCTCGCGGACGACGCCGCCGCGCAGGTCTCGCAGGCCCTCGGCCTCGACGTCCACCTCGACACCGCCTCGCGGCGCCCCGACCTGCGGCAGTGCCTGGACTGGACCGAGCACCGCCCGCACCTGGCCGGCAAGCTGGGCGCCGCCGTCCTCGACGCGCTGCTGGCGGCCGGCTGGGTCGCACGGACGCCCGGCAGCCGCGTCCTCGCCGTGACGGCCCTCGGCGCGGAACGCCTGCGGCACAGCGGGATCCAGGGCGTCGCCGTGGACGCCTCCGGTTGCGAGGCCGACAACCTCTGCTTCTCCGGGGGCGTGAGCGTCACCGTCGCTGCCGCCGAGGAGTGGGGGGACCTCGTCGAGCGGGCCGCACGCGAGGGCTGGACCGGGGTCACCGCGCTCGCCGGTCTCGCGGGCACCGTCGCCGATGCCGTCACCGGCAACTTCGCCGCCTACGGCCAGCAGGTGGCCGACGTGGTCTGGTCGGTGCGCACCTGGGACCGGGCCGAGCGCACGCAGCGCACCTTCGCGATGGCCGACTGCGGGTTCCGTTCCGGCGGCTCGCGGTTCGCCGCGGGCGAGGGCGAGCGACGGTACGACATCGTGGAGGTGGCGTTCCTGTTCCGCGCCGGCACCATCACCGCGCCGTTGGACGACCCCGCCCTGACCCGCCTGCTCGACGTCGCGCCCGGCGAGCGGGTGCCGCTGCCGCGGGTGCGCGAGGCCGTGCTGGGCGCGTCCGGCTGACCACGTCGGCCGCGGACCCGACGGGGCCGGCCCCGGCGCCCGGCGTCACACCGGCTCGGTCAGCAGGTGGTCGACGGCGGCGCCGAGCGGCAGGTCCTCGACCTGGCCGAACGCCTTGAGCCGGATCTGGCCGGTCTTGTCGACCAGTAGCAGGGTCGGCGTGCCCTGCAGCCCGAGGCGGTCCATGGTCGCCGGGATACCGAGCTCCTGGGGGCGGTCGACCGCGACCGGGAACGGGATTCGGTACTCGTAGAGGAAGGCCCGCAGCGCCTGCGGCCCGGTGACATGGTGGTGCTCGAAGACGGTGTGCAGCCCGATGACGACCAGCTCCGGTCCGAAGGTCCGGTGCAGGCGCGTGGCCTGCGGCAGTCCGTGCGTCACGCAGCCGGGGCACAGCATCTGGAAGGCCTCGATCGCCACGACCCGGCCGCGCAGCGCCGTCATCGACTCCGCCGGCGGGTCGCCGAACCACTGCGTCACGTCCAGCTCACCGATCGGTCCGTGCCTCAACAGCTCCCGCATGCTCTCTCTCCTTCGCGCTCTCCTCCAGCATCCACCCTGCTCCCCGGGCGGGCGGAGCGCTCGGTCCCCCCGGGCCGGAGCACGCCTGCTCGTCATCACCTACCCGCCCCCGGCCCGGGTATGCCGCCGAGCCGGCTGGGCGGCACACCGACGCGGGTGGGCGGCCGGGCACATCGGCCCCGGGGACCCGGCGGTCGTGCGGGCCCCGGCGGTCGTGCGGGCCCCGGCCGGCCAGTGGGAGAATGGAACCGAGAAGGTGGTACACAGTGACGGAATCGACGAAGCTGGACGAACAGGCCCAACGCATGCGGGCGGCAATCTCCCCCGTGCTGGTGCTCGGCCCGGAGTTCCTGTCCGGGCGACGGGACGCGGACGACATGGCGCACACCATGGTGCGCGCGGTGCAGGCGTACGTCAGCGACGAGCAGGCCCGCGGGCAGGCCGGCAGTGCTCGCGCTCCGCTCAGCCCGGCGGCGCAGGAGCTCGAGGGGGCCCTGGCCGAGATCTACACCTGCGGGTCGGGCTACCTTGCCGACCGCTGCGACTCCGACTGCGTGGCCCGCACGATGACCCAGATCGTGGGCGAGTTCGGCGACCGGGACCAGGCCGGCTGACGCCGGCAGCTGCGCGGGTCAGCAGTCGAACACCGTCAACAGTCGAACACCGACCAGCACAGGTCGTTGCGGCGCGCTTGGTCCTCGATCACGAGCGCCCGGATCGCCATGGGCAGCTGCTCACGCTGCCACCTGCACTCGTACGACCCGGCGTCCTGCGCCTCGGCCGGGGTGACGGAGACCCGGGCGGCCTTGATCGCGTAGGCGGCCGCGCCGAGGTCGTGCTCGGGAACGTGCGCGACGACGGCGGCCTGGCCGGCGGCATACGCGGCGAAGCGTGGCGCGCCCCGCAGCGGACGCGCCGCTGCCATGGCGTGCCCGCCGAGCGCGCGGGTGCGCATCATGGTCAGCTCACCGCGTGCCCAGGTCCGGGCGGCCTCGACCGCGGCTCGGGGTCGTGGGTCACCCGGGGCGGTTGCCTCGAAGAGCGAGAGGACGTGCTCCGCGCAGGCGGCGGCCCAGAGGGCGAGCAGCTGGTGGTGCTCGTCGGTCAGGGTGCCGCCCCGGCGGATGGTGACCAGTCGGGGGTCGCGCACCGGCGGCAGGATCACGGACGGGCCTGCGAGTCAGGGAGGAAGACGTCGTGAGCCGGGCCGCCCTGTGCGCTTCGGCGGCAGGCCCGGACCTCGCCACGGGGGTCGACGCGGCGGGCGATCTGGGCGATGGTCACTTGTCAAGGAAAGCATCCACGGGCCTGGCCTGTGGACCGATGCGGGAGGTGGCACATGACAGGAGTACTGCTCACCGGTTTCGAGCCGTTCGGCGGCGCTGCCGCGAACCCGTCCGCGGACGCGGTGCGCCTGGCCGCGGACCGGTGGCGAGGGCCGGAGCCGCTGGCCGTCGGCATCCTGCCGGTGACCTTCGCCGGCTCGGGTCCCCGCCTGCGTGCCCTGCTGGCCGAGCACGACCCGGAAGTCGTGATCGCCGTCGGTGTCGCCGGTGGCCGCAGCAGCATCGGCGTGGAGCGGGTGGCCGTGAACCTGCGGGATGCGCGGATCCCGGACAACGCCGGCGCACAACCCAGCAGCGGCCCGAGCGTCCCGGGCGGGCCGCCGGCCTGGTTCGCGACGCTGCCCGTCAAACGGATCGTCCGGGACGTGCGGGCCGCGCACATCCCCTGTGAGCTCTCGCTCTCGGCGGGCACGTTCGTGTGCAACAACGTGTTCGCCCACGCCATGGACGCGGCCTCGGCGCGCGTGCGGGCCGGCTTCATCCACGTCCCCTGGGCCACCGGCCAGGCGCCACACGGCGAACCCGAGCTGCCCCTGGCCGACATCGCGCGTGCGCTGTCCATCGCGGCACGCACCGCGCTCGACGCACCGGACGACGTCGACGAGCCCGGGGGCACGCTGCACTGAGCTGCGGTGGTGATGGCGCCCAGTGCTGACGGCGCTCCGGGCGCGGCCGGCTGCATGCTGCTGCCGACCCTTCGCCGGTCGTGGTGATCGGACGTTGACAGTGACGTCACGTCACACCGCACGATAGGCCCATGCGCGTCAAGGATCTCGCCGACCTGGCCGACACGACGGTGCGCACGGTCCGCTACTACCACCAGCTCGGCCTGCTGCCCGTGCCCGGGCCGGGCACCTCCTGGCGCTCCTACGGGTTCGCGCACCTGGTCCGGCTCATGCGCATCCGCTGGCTGGCCGAGTCCGGGGTGCCGCTGGCGGAGGTGTCGCACCTGCTCGGTCCCGCGCGGACCGGCCACGAGCAGCAGGCGCTCGAGCAGGACCTCACGGCCGTGCAGGCCTCCATCGACGCCCGGATCGCGGACCTGGTCGCCCAGCGGGACCGGGTGGCCAACCTGCTCGAGCAGGTGCGCGCCCACGGGCGGCTGTCCCCGCTGCCGGACGCCCTGGTCCGGATGTACGCCACGCTGCTCGACCGGCCGCTGTCACCCGAGCTGCACGCGGCGATCGCGCGGGAGCGTGACCTGCTCGAGCTCGCGTGCTACCGCGTCCCGCTCCCGGCGGACCTGCTCCGGCTCGTCGACGCACTGCACGAGGGGCCACTGGACGAGCTCTGCGACCTCATGGAGCAGGTCCACCGGATCGACCGGGCAGCCGGCCCGCAGCTCTCATCGGACCAGCGGGACCGGCTCGAGGATCTGGTCGCGCGAATGCTCGACCTGGCCTACCGGACCGACCCGGCGGCCGCCGCCGGCCTGATGGAGCTCGCGGCCGCGCTGGACCGGCCCGGCGTGCGGGCGGCCGTCGAGCTGGCCTACCGCTCGGCGACCTACCGGCACCTGGTCACCGCCGTCGTGGCCCTGGCCGGCGCCCGGAGCCGACGATGACCAGCCCACCGGTCCTGGCCGAGGACCTGACCAAGTCCTTCGGCTCCCGACGCGGGATCACCGGCGTCAGCCTCGTGGTCGAGCAGGGGCAGGTGTTCGGTTTCCTCGGCCCGAACGGGGCGGGCAAGTCGACGACGATCCGGTGCCTGCTCGGCCTCTACCGGCCGACGAGCGGGCGGGTCCGCACGCTGGGCCGCGACCCGACCCACGGCGCCGCCGGCTACCTGCGGGAAGTGGGCTACCTGCCCGGCGAGCTGCGCCTGCCTGAGGCGCTCACCGGCGCCGACGTGTTCGCCCGGTTCGGCCGGATGCGTGGCGCAGCCGACACCGCCTACCGCGACGAGCTGGTCGAGCGGCTCGGGGTCGAGACGGACCGCCCGATCCGGTCCCTGTCCAAAGGCAACAAGCAGAAGGTCGGCATCGTGCTGGCCCTGATGCACCGGCCGCGGCTGCTCGTCCTCGACGAGCCGACCTCCGGGCTCGACCCCCTCCAACAGGACGAGTTCGCCACCCTGGTCCGGGAGCACGCCGCAGACGGGGGCACCGTGCTGCTGTCGTCGCACGACCTCGACGAGGTGCAACGCGTCGCCGGACGAGTCGCGATCATCCGTGAGGGCCGGATCGTGGCCGACGACACCGTGACGGCCCTGCGCGCCGACGCCCCGGACACGATGGAGCTGACCTTCGACCACGACGTCGACGCGGGTCCGCTCACCGAGCTGGCCGGGATCACCGTGCTGGCCTCGGGTCCGCGCCGCATCACGCTGACCTACACCGGGCCGGCGGCGCCCGTCCTGGCCGTCGTCGCCCGGCTCGCACCGGAGTCGCTCACCGCCCACCCGGCCGACCTCGACGAGCTGTTCCGGCGGCTCTACGACGACGCCCCGACCCCAGGAGGACGACCGTGAGCGCCGACGTGTCCCGGCTCGACCTGCGGCTGCGCCGCCGGATGCTGCTCGGCACCGCCCTGGGCACGGCGGCATACCTGCTCGTGGTCGTCGCCATCTACCCGTCCTTCAAGCACGACGCAACGCTCAACGCCCTCGTCATGGCCAACCCGTCGGCCGCGGCCGCCTTCGGGGTCACCGGCTCGATCACCACGCCGGCCGGGTGGCTCAACGCCAACATGTACGCCAACTTCGGGCCGCTGCTCGCGCTGCTGCTCACAATCGGCTACGGATCGGCCGCGATCGCCGGCCAGGACGCCGACGGGATGCTCGGGCTGCTCGCCACCCAGCCCCTGTCCCGGGCGCGCATCCTTGCCGAGAAGCTCGGTGCGCTGCTCGTCTGCAGCGCCGTCGTGCCGGCCGTCTCGTATGTCGTGTGCCTGGCCGGTCCTCGTTTCGGCCTGGTGCCGGGCTGGGGCGCGCTGGTCGGCGTGACCATCGCGATGGCCGTGCTCGCGTTCGACCTCGGCGCGTTGGCGCTGCTGGTCGGGGCCCTGACCGGCAGCCGCGGCACCGCCCTGGGGGTCGCCTCCGGGCTGGCGGCGGCCACCTACCTGGTCAGCTCGCTCGCCGCGGTCAACGACACGGTCCACCGGATCCGCTGGCTCTCCCCGTTCTACTGGAGCGTCGGCAACGGGCAGCTCGAGGGCGGGGTCTCGGTCGCCGACCTCGCCAGCCTCGCCGGGCTCGGGACCGTCCTCTCGGTGGCCTGCGTCGTGGCGTTCCGGCGGCTCGACATCCATTGAGGGCCAAGAACATCCGCGCCGGGTTCCGCCTGCAGCGGCCACGAGTCGGTCCCGGCCCGCAGCCGCTGCCGGCAGCTCAGCGCAGCCTGATCCGCTCGGCGGGGGCACAGTAGCCGGTGATGCGGTCGAGGATGCTGCGAAGGGACTCGGCACCATCCTCGTTGCCGGCCTCCTCCGCCCGCGCGGCGGCCGCCTCCAGCCCGGCGACCAGCGTGGTGGCGGTGACTCCTCGGGCGTTGGCCTCCAGCAGCGCAGTGACCAGCCCCGCTGCGGGGGCACCCGCGCCGACCGACTCGGCCAGCTGCTGCAGTCTCGGCTCCATGGACTCGGCTCCAGCGCTTGTAGTGGTGGTCGGGCAGGCCGAGGCGGGGGCGGGGGCAAGTGCCCAATTGGCGGCAGTTGCCGCGATGTACCCACGATAGGTCGCCAGAGCCATGTTCTGCGCGGGCGCGATGACGGCGTGCTGCGGCTGACCGTCCAGGGGCGCGGCCCGGTCGGCCAGCTGCTGGGGCACGAGCGTCGCGGTGTCCAGCTGCCACATCTGCAGCCCGGCCGCACCGGTGCCGTTCCACGGTGCACCCTTGGGCCGACGGTGCGGCGGCAGGTTGCACCCGGACCCGTAGGCGACCGAGATGCCCTGCGGTACCTGGTCCGGCGGCGGATCCGGGTTGGCGGCCATCGGGGCGACCCACGGGGCCTCGTTCTGCTGGTAGGTCACCACATCTGCGGCGTTGCAGGGCGGTTTGGTCCGCACCCCGAGCGCGTTGGCGTTGTCGTCTGCGACGAGCGGACCCGCCACGCCCTGGGCGGGCTTCATGCCGCGGTAGACCAGTGGCATGACCGGCGCCTCACGCGGTCCGGTGGTTGTAGGCGACCCAGCAGTAGCTGGCGACTCCCGCGGGGTTGTCATTCACGTCGTGCGCGGCCGCGGTGACCATGTACGCGTCGACGATCAGCCCGTCCGGGAAGTTGTAGCGCTTGGAGAACGGCGTCCACTCGAGCGACTCCTCGCCGAACCGCTGCTGGAACAGCGTGCCCAGGTTGTTGGCCAGCTCGATCGAGTCACCCGCGTTGATCGAGTCCTTGAACACCGACTGCAGGTAGGACTGGATGTCGCTGATGCCGTTCTGCTTCTCCCACACGATGATGTCCTCGGCTGCAGCGATCGGCAGGTCGCCGGTGACCGGTTGCGACCGGAGCCCCTGGTAGTAGTAGCCGTACTGGGTGGCGAAGTTCGCCTCGCAGTACTGCCACGTGTCGGTGGTGATGACCGAGCCCGGATCGCCGGCGGCTGCCGGGGGGCGCTTCTCAGGGAGTCGGCCGACCGCGGTGCTGGTCGCTTCCCCCGCGAGCAACGCCTCGGCCGCCGTGGCCAGCGCCTCGAGTGCGATCGGCGCGACGACCTTGATGACCTCTTTGACAGTCTGTCCCATGGTGTTCCTCCTTGCGTGGCAGGCGGGTTGGTGCTTCCCGCCGGAATCGTCCTGACGCACCAATCGTGGTTCGGAGCACCGAAGTACACATCACCAAATTTGGTGATACGTCCCGCTTGTCCGTCGCATCGGATCGAAGTGGCGGGTAACGCCGAAGGTCGCCCGGGCGGTGTCCAGCGCGGTGAAGGCACCGGAACGTTCCGCCATACCCACCGCCGCCACCTGAGAGCTCACGCCGAGCTTGCTCAGCACGGCCTTGATGTGGCTGCGGACCGTGTGGACGGAGCGGGACGTCCGCTCCGCGATCTCCACGGTCGAGGCCCCGTCCATCAGGTCCTCCAGCACCAGCGCCTCGAGCGAAGTCAGGCGCCGCAGCGCCGCCGCCTCGTCGACGCGGCGCCGAAGCTGCTCTGCCGACCGGGGATCCGGGGCCCGGCCCGACCGCACCTGTCGCAGCTTCTCGTCGACGAGACCGACCAGCTCGGCGAACGGCGCTGCCGCATTCAGCACGAAGGCGCCCCGCTCGGCCAGGGGCAGCAGTACCGGCAGGGCTCCGCTCGGCCCGACGGCCACGCACCTGCCGGCATGCCGGATGCTGTGCAACGGCCCGCCCGCCCGCTCCACGTCCTCGATCACCAGCACCGTCGGCACCCAGTTGGCGTCGGGCAAGTCGGACAGCGGGCAGAGCCGCACCGGCGCCCAGGTCAGACGTGCCAGGGCCGCCGCCATACCCACGCTGAGGCTGCCGGTCGACGACCCCGTGACCACGACCTCGTCGGACATCCGCCGTGCATAGCAGCCAAAGAGCGCCATCTCAGGCCGACGTTTGAGGACTGGGACCAACGATGGCAAACGTGGCCGGCCGACGCCAGACGTTCGTATCGAGGCAGCATCGAATCCGGTGGCCATCTGTCCCGGCAGGCGATGCGGACCGCGCGACGCCCAACCGACCTGGGCTACTACTTCGCGTAGTTTTCAGGTATGGTCGCCGACGACGTTGTGATCCAATGGCGTTCGCCCCAAGGAGGCACTCATGAAGGCTGCCGTCGTCCCCGCTCTCGGGGCACCGCTGGAGGTCCGTGATCTCGAGCAACCGACCCCCGGTCCGGGGCAGGTGCTCGTCGCCGTCGAGAACTGCGGGCTGTGCCACACGGACATCCATGCCGCCCAAGGGGACTGGCCGGTCAAGCCCAAGATCCCGCTCATTCCCGGGCACGAGGGCGTCGGCCGCGTCGTCGAGGTGGGTCCACCCCTCGGGGCCGACTCGCCGGTCTCGGTGGGCGACCGAGTGGCGATGCCCTGGCTGGGACATGCCTGCGGGCGGTGCCGCTACTGCGTCGCAGGATGGGAGACCTACTGCACGGCCCCGGCCTACACCGGATACACGATGGACGGTGCCTACGCGCAGTACGCCGTCGCCCACGCCAGCCACGTGGTGCCGGTCCCGGACGGGGTCTCCTCGTTCGACGCGGCCCCGCTGACCTGTGCCGGGGTCACGACCTACAAGGCGCTCAAGGTGGCCCGCCCGCAGCCCGACGAGACTGCCATGGTCGTCGGCATCGGCGGGCTCGGACACCTCGGGCTGCAGTACGCCAAGCTGTTCGGGGCCATGACGGTCGCGGTCGACGTCGAGGACGACAAGCTGCAGCTGGCCAAGGACCTGGGCGCGGACCACACCGTCGACGCGCGCGACGACCAGGCCGAGCAGCTGGACGCGCTCGGCGGAGTCGACATCGCGCTGGTCACGGTGCCCTCGCCCGCGGCCATGCGCGCCGCCCATGCCGCGCTCAACCCGAACGGGCGGCTCGTGCTGGTCGGGCTCCCGGCGGACAACCGGGTCGAGCTGCCGGTGTTCGAGACCGTGCTCAAGGGGATCTCGGTCATCGGGTCGCTCGTCGGGACCCGCAACGACCTGGCTGACTGCTTCGACCTGCATGCCCGCGGCCGGACACGGGTCGTGGCCGAGCCTCGTGCGCTCGAGGACGTCAACGGGTGCTTCGACGAGATCCTTGCCGGACGGATCCCAGCGAGGCTGGTCTTCGACTTCGCGAGCTGAACCTGGTCGCCGCCTGTCGGGGGCAAGGGGTACGGAAGGCGCCGCCGTTCGCCTATCCGATGCATCTCTGCCGCATCGGCCCAGGGGCTCGTCTGCGCGACGGAACTCAGGTCGCCCTGGAGCTGGAGGGATGTCAGCATCACGACGTGGCCGCGGAACATCCCCGCCCCGACATCGTCCCCGCAACCACAGTGCGATACGCCGGGGCTTTGCCCTCGGGTGCGGCAACGGGACCCACGCGTCATGTGGCTCGTGGTCGGTGCGCCGGTCGTGACCGGTGGTGTTCCCACGCCGTTGCCGCCACGACCGAGATCGTCAGGAGGGCTGCGCTGCCGACCACGTCGAGGAGGTAGTGGTTGCCGGTGTGATCACAACGGCGACCATCACGAGCGGGAACAGCCATACCAGTGTCGCTGTGCGCGGGCGGGGGCGGCGGATGGCCAGCCACGCCGCGCAGGCGCACACGGCCGACCAGCCGACGTGCAGGCTCGGGAACGCCGAGAAGTGGTTCTGCCCGGTGGACAGGTCACGGGAGGCGCGCATCGCAGACCGCCTCAAGGCGGAAGGGCGGATGACACCTGTCGGGCGTCGGGCACTCGGACGAAGCCGACCCGGCGATCCGGAGTGCTCGCACTGCGCTTGAGCCCAGCGAGCTCCGTTCGGGCTCGGTCCCCATCGCGCCCGCCAGGTGCTGCGTCGCCTGGGGCGCGGGGAAGGCTCGAGGACCCACCGCGCCGCTCGCCACATGAGGATCCCGCGCCACATGAGGATCCTGCGCTGGTCACGCACCGCGTGACGATCGGGCTGTGGCTACGGGTGATGCGGTGAGGTGGCATTGTGAACGCCGAGGTAGTGGGCCAGCGCGAGCTCGACTTCGCCGAGCTGGTCTCGGGTGAGGTAGTCGACCGGGTCGCCCACGACGTAGCGGGTGTCGATGGAGCGGACCTGGTCGACCAGGAGCCGGGTCATTCGTCCGGCGATCTCAACCTCTGGTCGGTGGATGGATGGCCCGGCCGAGGTCGAGGTGGGGAGCACCGTTGCGACCGACAGTGGGGAGTCGGAGGGGGAGACCACCAGTCCGAGGCGCCTGCCTCCTTGTTCGTGGCCGCGGTGGGGTCCGAGGTCGATCCGGTAGACAGCTCCCCGGATCACCAGGCATCGGGTTCGGTGTTGAGGTCCTCGTCCTTGAGAGCCTCCGCGTCTGCCCGGAACTGGCCCAGCCACCTCTCGTGATCGAGGAGCCGTAGCGCTCGACGCAAGATGTCCGATGTGCTCTCACCTGGGCGAGCAGCATCGCGCAGGATGCGTTCGTCGTCCTGCGTCGGTCGGAAGCCGATTGATCCAGCCATTCCACCATTGTAACCCGTGTTCGACATTTGTTCGACGCCGGTGGACGGGCTCGGAGGCACCGATCGCGGCCCGAACCCCGGGGTCGCTCGAAGGTCGCCAAGGCCAGGGGCCGACCCGAGAGGAAGAAGCCCAAGCGCAAGCCACGTCAGGAGCGCGAGGTGATAGGCGGGGTCACGATGTGCCGTCCGTTGTCACGCAGTAGGGGTGTCAGTTTCACTCGAGGAGGACACCATGCCAAGTGCCAACCGGAGGACGACCCCGATCGCGGTCGACGCGGACCAGATCGAGGGCCGATACGCACAGCTTGCCGACTACACCGTCAGCTTCGAGACGTTCAAGCAGGACGCCGACCCCGCACCGTACTTCGTCGGCCTGCCCGGCGACCGTTGCCCGTGCGCACACTGGGGGGTGGTCACGGCGGGTCGGCTCACCTTGCGGTGGCCGGACCACGCCGAGACCTACGTCGCCGGCGACGCCTACTACGCGCCGGCCGGGCACCTGCCACTGGTGACGGCCGGTACGTCGATCGTGGAGTTCAGCGCGGCCGCGGAGCTGGCAGCGGCGATGTCGGTTGTGGAGAAGAACCTGCTCGCGTCGGGAGCGCAGCGGTGAGCGTGACGAGGGCGCGCCGGCCCGAGACGAGCGTCGCCGTAGCGAACCTGATTCGGTTCCTCGAGACTGGCACGGCGCCGGACGCCTTGTTCGCGCCGGGCGTCTTCGCGGACGTGTCGCTGCCACGGTGGCGGGTTCAGACGGCGACCGCCGAGGAGATCCTGGCCGTCCGGGCAGGCAGTCACCCGTTCCCGGGGCAAGTGCGCGTCGAGCGGGTCGAACAGACCGACCACGGCTTCACCATCGAGTTCGCGGAGCGGTGGGACCACGAGGGGCAGAGGTGGTACTCCCGGGAGATGATCCGCGCCGACGTGGTGGACGACCGCATCGTGGAGATGTCCGTCTACTGCACGGGTGACTGGGACGAAGCCAGACAGCGTGAGCACGCCCGGGCGGTGCGGCTGATCCGTCCCTGAGCGACGCCGGGCAAAGCCTGATCCGTCCCTGAGCGACGCCGAAGCCTAGGATGGAGGATGGTGCGGCGTCCACCACCTTCGGTAGGTGATGTCCCGGTAGGTGATGTCCCGGTAGGTGATGTCCCGGTAGGTGATGTCCCGGTCGACGACGTCCTCGACCGCGCTGACGCTGCCCGCGGCGCGGGTCGTCGGCAGATGGCCGCCCGTCTGTACGACGAGGCGATCACCCGCTGCCGCGCCGAGGACGACATCGCCGGGTGCACGCGGGCCGTGCTCGGCGCGGCGTCGGTGCACGTGTTCGGCGCCGAGCCGGGCAAGCTGCCGGCCCAGCTCCACGACGCACTGGTGCGCACCAGCGACGACGCGAACCGCGCCCGTCTCGCGGCGGCGCTGGCCCGGTGCTGGGCCTACGCCGGTCACGCCGGACGCGCGGTGCAGTTCGCCGACGAGGCGGTGGAGCGCGCACAGCACGCGGCAGTCCCGGAACTGCTCGCCGACTGTCTGGACGCGGCACTTGCCGCCCGCTGGGGGCCCGACGAACTCGACGAGCGCGCCGAGTTGGCCACCCGACTCGACGAGGTCGCGGCGCACGTCCTCGACCCCGACGCGCGACTGCAGGCCCACTTGTGGGGGCTGCAGGTGGCGTGCGAGGTGTTGGACATCCAGTCGATCCACCGGCACATGCGCGCCCTGGAACGACTGGCAGAGGACTCGCCCCGCGCGTCGTTCTTCGCGGCCTCGCGACGGCTGATGCTCGACCTGCTCGGCGGACGCACCGACACCGCGGCCCGACTGGTCAGCATGGCCCGGCAAGCGTCCGAACGTGCCTCGCTCGCCGATGCGTGGATGGTGGTCGAGTCGATGCGCGGCTACTCCGCAGTCCAGTCCGGCGACACCGCCACCTGCGCGATCGTCGCGGAGGAGTGCGAGGAGTTCGCGTTGGCCGAGGGCGCCGCGGCAGTGTGCGCCGAGGCCGCCTTCCTCTGGCTCGGCGCCGGGCAGCTCGACCGCTCCCGCGCGCTGGTGCGCACGTTCTACGGGCACGTGCTCGACGACCTGCCCCGCGACGTGAACTGGCTGCTGACCATGCAGTGCGTACTCGAGGCAGCGCTCGCTACCGGAGACGGCGAGGTCATCGAGCAGGCAACCCGGCTGCTGATGCCCTACTCCGGACGGGCGGTGTTCAACGCGGGTGCGGTCATGTTCCACGGCGTCACCGACGACACCCTCGCGCGCGCAGCGGCCGTGCTCGGCGATCCGGACACCGCCGGCCGGCTGCGTGAACGGGCTCTCGCCGTGTACGAACGCCTCGGCGCCAGTTGGTGGCACGACCGGCTCAATGGGTGGCCGCCGCCCGGAACCACCACGTCACCAGCCGCGCGTGGCCGAATCCGGCTGCATCCGAGCGCGGACGGACTCTGGCTCGTCGGTCCCGCCGACGACGCCCGACCGGTACGAGGGTTGCGGGGATTCAGCTATCTGCGTGAGCTGCTGCGTCGGCCCGGCCAGCCGGTTGCCGCGCTCGACCTGGTCGGAGCCGTCGCGGGCGGCACCGCCGTGCAATCAGGGCTCGGCGGGCTGCTCGATCGTCAGGCGGTCGATGCCTACCGCCAACGCCTCCGCGACCTTGATCACGAGCTTGCCGAGGCCGAGGACTGGTCGGACCTGGGCCGCCGCGACACACTGCACGCCGAGCGCAGCGCGCTCATCGACGAACTCGCTGCCGCCACCGGGCTCGGCGGACGGGCAAGGCCCCAGGGCTCCAGCCACGAACGCGCCCGAGTGGCGGCCACCAAGGCGATCACCGCAGGCATCGACCGGATCACCACCGTCAATCCGCCCCTGGGCCGGTACCTGAGAACCACCATCCACACCGGTGGGCAGTGCAGCTACCAGCCTGACGCGCACGACCAACCGGACTGGATTCTCGACTGAACCTGGTGGGCACGACGGGGGACCGAGCCGGCACGCACGCCTAGGGCCTCACACGCCACCGGGACCGGTACGATCCCGGGGGCAAGGGCTAGGCAGGGGCCCGCGCAACCGCAGGGTCTATCGTCCGCACAGGAGTGCACCAAGCAGCAAGCTTTCTCGGAGAGAGTGGTAGCCATGGGTGTCATCGATGCGGACATGCGGTCGATCGTGGACAGTGCCAAGCTGGGGTTCGTCGCCACGGTCTGCGCGGACGGGTCACCGAACCTGTCCCCGAAGGGGACCATTCGGGTGTACGACGACGACCACCTGGTGTTCTTGAACCAGGCGTCCCCGGGTACGGTCGCCAACCTGCGGCGGGACCCGCGACTGGAGGTCAACGTGGTCGACTTCCTCAAACGCCGCGGGTACCGGTTCAAGGGCACCGCGCAGTTCCACGCGCCCGGCAGCGACGTGTTCGAGTGGATCCACGACTGGCTGGTCGCCACGCAGGGGCCCGGATATCCCGCGATCGAGGCGCTGCTGGTCATGGTCGAGCGTGCCTTGCCGGTGAACTCGCCGGCGTACGAGTGGGGCCACGCGACGGAGGCGGCCCTGCAGGCGTCCTGGGCCAAGACGTATGGCGTCCAGGTAGCGGGTCCCGGCACGGATGCAGGGGCGGCAGGTGCCTGACGTGCCGGAGGAGATGGACGCCGCGTACGTGCAACGGCTGGGACCGGCCGACGCGATCCGGTATGGGCGGCTGCCCGTGCCACGGATCGGACCGACCGACGTGCTGGTCGCCGTCCACGCCGTCACGGTCAACCCGGTGGACACGTTCGTGCGGTCCGGCGCCTACCGCACACCTACCCCGTTCCCGTTCATCATCGGCCGCGACCTCGCCG
This sequence comes from Intrasporangium sp., assembly GCF_039812505.1. Taxonomy (GTDB): domain Bacteria; phylum Actinomycetota; class Actinomycetes; order Actinomycetales; family Dermatophilaceae; genus Intrasporangium_A. The sequence goes on from NZ_JBDIAQ010000062.1 coordinate 18,713, forward strand.
GCACCGTCGCCGCGACCGGCGAGGGCGCCGCCGGCTTCGCGGTCGGGGACCCGGTGTGGTGCAACAGCCTGGGCCATGGTGGTCGGCAGGGCTCCTTCGCGCAGTATGCCGCCGTACCCGTCGACCGGCTCTACCACCTGCCGGAGGGGGTCGACCCGGTCCAGGCGGTCGGAGTCGCCCACATGGCCGCGACCGCCTGGCTGGGTCTGTTCCGGCACGCCCGCCTCGGCCCGGGCGACACGGTGTACATCGGTGGCGGCGCCGGCAACGTCGGTCACGCCGCGGTACGCCTTGCCGTCGCGGCCGGTGCCCGGGTGATCGCCTCCGGCTCCGGGGCCGGCCTGGACAGGACTCGCGCTGCGGGTGCAGCCGTGGTGGTCGACTACAAGGAGCCCAGCATGGCCGAGCAGGTCCGCGAGGCCGCGCCCTCCGGTCTGGACGTGTACTGGGACACCTCGGGCCACCACGACCTCGACACGGCGATCGGGCTGATGGCCCGCGGAGGCCGGATCCTGCTGACCGCCGCCGGGCCGCGACGGCACGTCCCGCTGCCCGTCAGCGCCGCCTACACCCACGACGTGAGCCTGACCGGGTTCGCGATCAGCAACGCCACCACCACCGATCTGGCCGACGCCGCGCGAACACTGAACCAGCGCCTCGCCGACCACACCCTGACGGCGCAGATCGCCGACACCCTGCCCATGAGACAGGCCGCCGAAGCGCATCAGCGCCTGGAAGCGGGTGGCGTCCACGGCAGGCTCATCCTCACACCATGAGTCGAGGCAAGGCAGGGGCCGTAGCCGTCGACCTGCGCACCGCTGCCGGCTGCCACCTGCGCCGGGCGCGATCGACGCGATCAGCCACGCCTGTCGAGAGTCACGCCACGACCACGTCCACAGCGGGTGCGTCGCGCAGGCGGCGGTCGGTCGTGACCAAGGGAAGCTCGAGTGAGACCGCGAGCTGGACGTACAGGGCGTCGACCAACCGCAGCCGATGGCGTCGTGCCCAGGAGTCGACGAGCAGATCGTTCACCGCGTGCCGCCGGATCGGTGCAGCGGCGAGCACCTGGAGCCTCGACTCGACGTCTCCGGACCGGATGTCCCCTGCTCGGTGCAGTCGACCCAACGCGGACAGAACCTCGGCATCGAGGTGAGCCGGTGCATGCAGCCCGCAACCCACCAGCCGGCTGCGGACGGCACCACCCAGCTCGTTGCCCAGGAGGAGATCCACGATCGCCGAGGCATCGACCACGAGCTCAGCCATGGCGGGTGGGCGCCTCGTCGCGGGCCGCGTCCATCGCTTCCAGAGCGCGGTCGTGCGAGACGGCTCGCCCAGAAGCCGTGGCGGCGACGGCGGCGAGCCAGGCGTCGGTCGAGCGTTCGGCCAGGACTCGCCTCACGGCCTCTTGAGTGACAGCGGAGAGGTTCAGCCCCGCCTTCTTGGCCGCTGCCGCGAGGTCGTCCGGAAGATAGACATTCAACCGTGCCACAACACACATCATACACAAATAGGAGGTGCGGCCCCGGCAGCGGCTCACTCCGGTCGACGAGGCAGCAGCGAGGGCGGACGGAACAGTGGGACAACGCCTGGCCCCGGCTGGCTCAGTCGGCCAGCGACTCCCGCGCAAGGGTCTCGGGCTGGCTGGCTACCCAAGACGCGAGGAGCTTCAGCGCGTCGG
>NZ_JBDIAQ010000063.1:0-19445 GCF_039812505.1 Intrasporangium sp.
GGTCATGTCAGCGACATCGGAGACACCGCAGGCTCCCCGGGCAGCCGACGGCACGCAGGTCCCTGCGGGCGAGGGCGTGTCACCGGTGCCGGCGATTGCCCTGTCCGAGCTCATCGACGGCTGGGTGGCCGCGCGGCTCGTGACCCCGGCCCAGGCCGAGCGGCTGCGCGCGGCGGGCGAGGTGATGGTGACAAGCGGCCCCGGGCCCGCCGGCGCGCGACCCGGCCCCGAGGCGGACGACGGCCACGGCCGGCCGGGCCGCTCCTCGCTCGTCGTCGAGGCGCTGGCCTACCTGGGCGGGATCTTGGTCGTCATCGCCGGGACCATCATCGCCGGCCAGCTCTGGGGCGACCTGAGCACCGGTGCCCGCCTGGCCCTCGTCGGCGGCGCGACCGGCGTCCCGCTCGGCGCCGGCATCCTGGTGCCCGCCTCCTCGGGAGTGGTCGGGGCTCGGCTCCGGGCGGTTCTCTGGGCCTTGTCCGCCGTCTGCTTCGCGGGCCTGCTGACCCTGCTCGGGAGCGAGGTGCTGGGCCTGGGGGACCAGGAGCAGGGCCAGGACTGGAGGTACGTGCCGCTGCTGGCCTCCGGTGGGACGACTGTCTACGCCGCGGTCCTGTGGTGGCTCCGGTCGACGTTCGTCCAGCAGCTCGCCACGGTCGTGTCCGCGTTTGCCGTGGTCAGCGTGGCGGCGGGTCTCGGCGACCCTGCCGGACCCGCGGTCGGGCTGTCCGTCTGGGGGCTTGCCGCGGTGTGGTTCCTGCTCGGCTGGGGCGGCCTGCTGCGACCGGGCGGGCTGGTGCTCCGGTTCGCCGCCGCGGCGTCGGTGGTGGGCGCGCTGGCGATGATGCAGGGCGAGACGCTCGGGATCGTGCTGGCGCTCGGCGCCGTCATCGTGCTGGTCGCAGCGGCGGTGCTGTTCCGCGATCTCGGTCTGCTGGCGGTCGGGGCGGTCGGGGTGCTGTTCGTGCTGCCCCGGGCGGTCGACCACTGGTTCCCCAGTACCATCGCGGTGGCCTTGGCGCTGCTCGCGGTCGGCCTTGCCCTGGTGCTGACCGCAGCCTGGACGGCACGCCGACGCAGGGCGCACCTCGACGAGCCGGGCAGCGGACGGGACTGGGCGCTCGGGTCGCCGACGCTGGCGACCCGAGCCGCGATCGGCCTGGCCTCGGTCGTGGCGGTGCTCGCCCTGGTCGACAACCTCGCCTGAGTACTTGTCCCCCGCCCCTGGTCCGGGTGTGCGCGGTTGGTGTTGCTGGGGCGACCACAACCACGCACAGCACGGGCCGGGCCACGCCGGATGCGCTCCCACCCACCAGACACGAGGTATGCCGCCGGGCTCGCAGCGGCTACCGTGTGCAGGTCCCGACGCCCTCGAAAGGCCCCTGCGTGCTGGTCCTCCACGGATTCTGGTCCCCCGGTCGCGGGCTGTGCCTGTGGGCAGAGGACTCCGAGCGGGCCGTCACCAGCCGCAGCCAGGCGTTGCGTGCGGCCCGGCCGCACCCGTTCGCCGCACGCCTCGAGCGGCTCGGCGAAGTCGTGCCCGGCCAGTCCGGGGAGGCGACGCTGCGGCTGCCCTCGCTGGCCAAGTCCCCGCTCGACTCCCCCGAGCTGGTCCGGGTCGCCCCGCGGGCCACCGCCCGGACCGAGCCGCAGCTGCTGGGCTGGCGGGTCCCCACGGTCGAGCTGTCCCCGGCCGCCGCGGCGCCGTGGCTGGCCGCGCTGACGGAGGACGACGGCATACCGGCGAGCGACTCGGACGACATCCGCCTCGGCGCCTCGGTCGGCTACTTCGGGAACGTGGCGTCGTTCGCCGCGGAGCTCGTCGAACGCGGCCGGGTGGTGCCGACCGCACACATCGACGATGCGGGCCCGGTCGCCCGGTGGCGGCCGGCCCTGCGCGGACCCGACGTCGTGGCGCTGGGCGCCCTGGTCGCCGCGCTGCCCCCGGTGGCCCGGGCCGAACCCGGACGCGAGCAGGCCTACGACCTGGTCGCCGACGCCCTGCACGCCCTGACCGATGCGACCATGCGCCTACGGACCGGGCCCGACCTCCACCTGGTGCCGCCTCGTCGCGGTCGGCCGCCCCGGCAGCTGCCCGCCGTGGAAGCCTGGCTGGCGGCGCTGACCGGCGCAGACGGGCACTTCGACGCCGAGTACCAACAGGTCCGTGAGCTCGAACGCCGGCTCGCGCCCTGGGACGAAATCGGCACCGGACACATGGGGCCGGCCCGGGCCACCTTCCGGCTGACGGAGGTATCCACGGACTACGAGGGAGACGACGCAACGGACGACGACCCCACCGGCGCCGACACCGGGGAGCCGCCAGCGGGCTGGCGGCTGGAGTTCCTGCTGCAGTCCACCGAGGACCCAAGCCTGCTCGTGCCGGCCGACCAGGCCTGGGCCGACGACGGGAGCCTGCGCCGCTGGCTGGGCCGGCCGCAGGAGCTGCTCCTCGGCGAGCTGGGCCGGGCCAGTCGGGTCTACCCGGAGCTGGCCGCCGGGCTGCGTCAGGCCACGCCGAGGGACCTGCGCCTGGATGCCGAAGGCGCCTACCACTTCCTGTCCACCGCCGCGCCGGCGCTCGACGAGGCCGGCTTCGGGGTGCTCCTGCCGTCCTGGTGGGACCGCCGGGCCCGGCTCGGCCTGCGCGCCCGAGCGAGCACGCCGGCCGACAAGCCCGTCACCAAGGGCGGGTTCGGCCGCGACACCCTCGTCGACTTCCAGTGGCACCTCGCCGTCGGCGACGACACGCTGACCGAGGAGGAGATCGCCGCGCTCGCCGCGACCAAGGCGCCACTGGTGCGGCTGCGCGGCCGGTGGGTGGCCATCGACCCCGAGCAGCTGCGCCGCGGCCTGAGCTTCCTGCAACGAGAACCGGCCCGGCCACGGACCGCGGCCGAGATCCTTGCCCTGGCGGCCCGGCACCCGGACGACCACGGCACGCCGCTGCCGGTGACCGGGGTGAGCGCCGACGGCTGGCTCGGTGAGCTGCTCGGCGGCGCCGGGGACGCCTCGTTGGCGCCGGTCGACCCGCCCGGCTCTTTCGCGGCGGCGCTGCGGCCCTACCAGTCCCGGGGCCTGTCCTGGCTCTCGTTCCTGGCCGGACTCGGGCTGGGCGCCTGCCTGGCCGACGACATGGGGCTGGGCAAGACCGTGCAGCTGCTCGCCCTCGAGTCCGTCCAGCGCGCCGACGACCCGGAGGCGCGTCCGACCCTGCTGCTCTGCCCGATGTCCTTGGTCGGCAACTGGCAGCGCGAGGCGGCCCGGTTCGCGCCGACGCTGCGGGTCTATGCCCATCACGGCCGGGAACGACTGCGGGGCAATGCGCTTCGAGCCCGTCTCGCCGCGACCGACCTCGTGCTCACCACCTACGGCACCGGCACCCGTGACATCGACGAGCTGGCCGGTCACGACTGGCAGCGGGTCGTGCTGGACGAGGCCCAGGCGGTCAAGAACAGCCAGTCGCAGGCCTCCCGGGCGGTCCGGCGGTTGCGCGCCGACCAGCGGGTCGCGCTCACCGGCACCCCGGTGGAGAACCGGCTGTCCGAGCTGTGGTCGATCATGGACTTCGTCAACCCGGGGATCCTCGGGTCGGCCGAGCTGTTCCGCACCCGCTACGCGATCCCGGTGGAGCGCCACGGCTCGACCGAGCCGGCCGAGCGGCTGCGCACCATCACGGCGCCCTACATCCTGCGGCGGCTCAAGACCGACCCGACGATCATCGACGATCTGCCCGAGAAGATCGAGGTCAAGGAGTACTGCCGGCTCACGGTCGAGCAGGCCTCGCTCTACCAGTCGGTCGTCGACGACATGATGGTCAAGATCGAGAGCTCCGAGGGGATCGCCCGGCGGGGCAACGTGCTCGCGGCGATGGCCAGGCTCAAGCAGGTGTGCAACCACCCCGCCCAGGTGCTGCACGACCGCTCCCCGGTCGGTCGACGCTCGGGCAAGGTGATCCGGCTCGAGGAGCTGCTCGAGGAGATCCTCGCCGAAGGCGACCGGGTGCTGCTGTTCACCCAGTTCACCGAGTTCGCCGAGCTGCTGCTGCCGCATCTCGCGGCCCGGTTCGGCACCGACGTCGCCTACCTGCACGGCGGCACCTCCCGGCAGCGGCGGGACGAGCTCGTGCAGCGCTTCGCGTCGGAGCAGGGTCCGCCGGTCTTCCTGCTGTCGCTCAAGGCCGGTGGCACCGGGCTGAACCTGACCGCCGCCAACCACGTCATCCACCTCGACCGCTGGTGGAACCCGGCCGTGGAGAACCAGGCGACCGACCGGGCCTTCCGGATCGGGCAGCGACGTACGGTGCAGGTGCGCAAGTTCGTGTGCACCGGCACGCTCGAGGAGCGGATCGACCAGATGATCGAGGAGAAGCTGGCCCTGGCCAACCTCGTCGTCGGCGACGGCGAGGGCTGGCTGACCGAGCTGTCCACCGGGGAGCTGCGCCGGCTCTTCGCCCTGTCCGAGGAGGCCGTCGGTGAGTAGGTTCTACCCCCCGTCCCGCCCGCGGGCCGTCGAGGGCGGTCTCGTCGCCCGGAGCAAGCGTGGCTCGATGGCGCAGCACTGGTGGTCCGAACGGTTCGTCAGCGTGCTGGAAGGCATGGGCATGGGCAGCCGCCTGCAGCGGGGCCGCACGTATGCCCGCAAGGGACAGGTCGTCTCGCTGGACCTGGCCGTCGGGTCGGTCACGGCGCAGGTCCAGGGCAGCCGCGCGCGGCCCTACCGGGTGCGCATCGGCATCGCCGCCTTCGGCAAGTCCGAGTGGGCGCAGGTCGAGCACGAGCTGGCCGGGAACGCCTGGTACCTGGCCAAGCTCCTGGCCGGTGAGATGCCCGAGGACATCGAGGACGTCTTCGCCGACGTGGGGCTCGCGCTGTTCCCGGCGACCGCGGGCGACCTCTCGCTCGACTGCACCTGCCCGGACTGGGGGGTGCCGTGCAAGCACGTCGCCGCGACCTTCTACCTGCTGGCCGAGTCGTTCGACGACGACCCGTTCCGGATCCTGGAGTGGCGCGGCCGGAGCCGCGAGGACCTGCTCGACAACCTGCAGGCCGCCCGGTCCGACGACCCGGCGGCGGCGGCCGCCGACGCGCGCGCCAGCGTCCCGCTCGAGGCGTGCCTGGACCGCTTCTTCGCCCTGCAGGGCCTGCTGCCCCGCACCCGCGAGGCGGCCACGGGCTCCTCGCTGCTCGAACAGCTGCCCCCGGTCGAAGTCACGCTGCGCGGGCACTCCCTGACGGAGCTGCTGCGTCCGGCCTACGAGCGCCCCGCCACCGGCTGAGCGGTGCCGGCCGCGCAATCGCCCGATGACGTATGCCGCCCACCCGCCTCCCGTCCGCGAAGGGCAGCACACCGCGGGAACCACCCTCGCCAGGAACTCGTCGGCGACCGGCCCGGACGCAAGAACACAACAAGTCCGCCACACCCCGACCCCTGCCGCACGGACCGGCGGACCCGGCCGGACCTGTTGTGTTCTCAGGATCACCCAGCCAGCCCCGCCCGCAGCCAACACAACGCGGCGGGCGCTCAGCGGCATACCTGAAGGGCTTGTGACGGCGCGTCCGGCCGGGAAGGATCGGGCACGACGACAGGAGGGCCATGACCCGCGAGATCACCACCGTCCTGACCGGCTTCGCCTACCTCGAGTGCCCGCGCTGGCACGACGGGCGCGTCTGGTTCGTCGACTTCTACACCTACCGGGTCCTGTCGGCCGCCGCGGACGGCAGCGACCTGCTCGTCGAGGCGGAGGTGCCCGGTCAGCCCTCCGGCCTCGGCTGGCTGCCCGACGGACGGCTGCTCGTGGTGTCGATGAAGGACGCGCGGCTGCTGCGGCGCGAACCCGACGGCACGCTGGTCACACACGCCGAGCTGCACGACCACGTCACCGGACACCCCCAACGACATGGTCGTCGACGCGCAGGGCCGGGCGTATGTCGGCAGCTTCGGCTTCGACCTCATGGGCGGCGCCGACCTGCGCACCGCCGACCTGCTGCGCGTCGACCCGGACGGCTCGGTGAGCGTCGTCGCCAGGGACCTGTACTTCCCCAACGGCAGCGTCATCACCGACGACGGGGTCCTGCTCGTCGACGAGACCCTCGGCAACCGGGTCAGCGCCTTCGACATCGCATCGGACGGGAGCCTCGGGCAGCGCCGCACCTGGGCCTCCTTCGGTGACGTGCCGGCCGACCCGGCGTTCGCGGCCGTGCTCGGCGCGGTGGTCCTCGCTCCCGACGGGTGCTGCCTCGATGCCGAGGGCGCCCTGTGGGTCGCCGACGCCGTCGGCGGCCGCGTGGTCCGGGTGGCGCAGGGCGGCCGGATCCTCGAGGAGATCCATCCCGGGACCGGCGTGTTCGCGTGCATGCTCGGGGGCGGCGACGGACGCACTCTCTACCTCTGTGCGGCCCCCGACTTCCAGGAGGAGGCCCGCAAGGCGGCCCGCGAGGCGCAGCTGTTGTCGGTGCGCGTCGACGTGCCCCACGCCGGGCGCCCCTGAGGCACGAGGTCGGCGCATGGACAGCGGCCTGCCGAGCACCGCCTTCGTCCTGGGGCGGCGGCGGGGTGCGCGGCGCGGCCGAGACCGGGATGCTTTCCGACGACCCCCCCGGGGGACCGAGCGGCATACCCTCCCGTGGTGAACCTCACCGAGCGCAGCCGGGGAGACCCGGACCCGAGCTACGCGGCGTTCGTCGACGCCGGCGAGCAGCGGCCCTCGAGGCGCGGCTGAGGCCCCGGCCCGGACGGAGGAACACAACAAGTCCGGCCCGGTCCGGCCGGTGCCGCACGCGCCGACGGTCTCGCCGGGACTTGTTGTGTTCTCCCGATCGCTGCCTCCGACGTGGGCCCGCAGAGCCAGCGAAACCGCGTTCGTGAGAGGCCTCGTCGGCCTCCGACGCCGGGTCGGACGGCGCCCCGTCCGCCGACGACGTAATGTCGAGGGTGGAAGGAAGTGGCAACGGTGCCGACGTTTCGCGTGAGCCCCCATCGGAGCGAGGAGCGGTTCGCCCGCGAGGACGAGCTGGCCTGGCGGATCGCGCAGCTGGCCGCCGACCCCGTGGAGGTGGACGCCGAGGTCGCCGAGATGGCGGTCAACCGGGTGATCGACGACACGGCGGTGGCGACCGCCGCACTCGGCAGGGCACCGGTGGCGGCAGCGCGAGCCCAAGCCCTCGACCACCCGTTCGCCCCGGGCGCGACCGTCCTCGGCGTGCCGGGCCGCTACTCCCCCGAGTGGGCGGCCTGGGCCAACGCGGTCGCGGTGCGCGAGCTGGACTTCCACGACACGTTCCTGGCCGCCGAGTATGCCCACCCGGGCGACAACATCGCCCCGATGGTGGCCGTCGCCCAGCACGCGGCCGGGCGGGGAGTGACCGGCCGTGACGTGGTCCGGGCCGTCGTCACCGGCTACGAGGTGCAGATCTGCCTGGCCCGGGCGATCAGCCTGCACGCGCACAAGATCGACCACGTGGCCCACCTCGGGCCGTCGGTGGCGGCCGGGATCGGCACGCTGCTGCGGCTGCCGGTCGAGGTGACCTACCAGGCGATCGGACAGGCGCTGCACACGACCACCGCGACCCGGCAGTCCCGCAAGGGCCAGATCTCGACGTGGAAGGCCTACGCGCCGGCCTTCGCCGCCAAGGTCGCCGTCGAGGCGGTCGACCGTGCCATGCGGGGCCAGACCAGCCCGGCCCCGATCTGGGAGGGCGAGGACGGCGTGATCGCCTGGCTGCTCGACGGGCCGGACGCGGGCTACGACGTGTGGCTGCCCGGGCCGGGCGAGCCCAAGCGGGCGATCCTGGACTCGTTCACCAAGCAGCACTCCGCCGAGTACCAGGCGCAGGCCTGGATCGACCTGGCCCTCCGGCTCGGCCGGGCGCACCCCGAGGTGACCGACCCCGACCGGGTCGAGAGCGTGCTGATCCGCACCTCGGCACACACCCACGACGTGATCGGGTCGGGGGCGGCCGACCCGCAGAAGTATGACCCGGACGCCACCCGGGAGACGCTGGACCACTCGCTGCCCTACATCTTCGCCGTCGCGCTACAGGACGGGACCTGGCACCACGTGCGCTCCTACCTGCCGGAGCGGGCACACCGCTCCGACACCGTCGCGCTGTGGCGCCGGATCAGCACCGTCGAGGACCCGGTCTGGACCCGGCGCTACCACAGCACCGACCCGGCCGAGCAGGCGTTCGGCGGCCGGGTCGAGATCACCCTGACCGACGGGCAGGTGATCGCCGAGCAGATCGCGGTGGCGGACGCGCACCCGGGCGGCGCCCACCCGTTCGCCCGCGGCGACTACGTGGCCAAGCTGCGCACGCTCGCCGATGGGGTGCTGGCGCCCGACGAGGTCGGCCGGTTCCTGGCCGTCGCGCAGCGGCTGCCCGGGCTCGGCCCGGACGAGCTCGGTGAGCTGACCGTGACCGCCGCGGCCGGGTACCTGGCCGCGGTCCCGTCCCCGAAAGGCCTGTTCTGATGCTGTACTCGACGAGCACCCCGGCCGACAAACGCCGGGCGTTCCGGGCCCGGCTCGCCTCCGGTGAGCTGGTGCGCATGCCCGGCGCGTTCAACCCGCTCTCGGCCCGGCTGATCGAGCGAAAGGGCTTCGACGGCGTCTACGTCTCCGGGGCGGTGCTCTCCGCCGAGCTCGGCCTGCCCGACGTGGGTCTGACCACGCTGAGCGAGGTCGCGACGCGGGCCCACCAGATCGCTCGCGTGACCGACCTGCCGACCCTGGTCGACGCCGACACCGGCTTCGGCGAGCCGATGAACGTGGCCCGCACCGTGCAGGAGCTCGAGGACGCCGGCGTGTGCGCCATCCACATCGAGGACCAGGTCAACCCGAAGCGGTGCGGCCACCTGGACGGCAAGCAGGTCGTCGAGCAGGACGTCGCGACCCGCCGTATCCGCGCCGCCGTGGACGCCCGCCGCGACCCGGACCTGCTGATCATGGCCCGCACCGACATCCGCGCCGTGGCCGGGCTGCCCGCCGCCGTCGAGCGGGCCAAGGCCCTGGTCGATGCCGGCGCCGACGCGGTCTTCCCCGAGGCGATGACCAGCCTCGCCGAGTTCGAGACGGTCCGCGCCGCGGTCGAGGTGCCGCTGCTGGCCAACATGACCGAGTTCGGCAAGTCCGAGCTGTTCACCGTGGACCAGCTCCGGCAGGTCGGCATGAACATCGTCATCTGGCCGGTTTCGCTGCTGCGGCTCGCCATGGGCGCGGCCGACCGGGCCCTCGACGAGCTGACCGAGCGCGGGACCCTGGCCGCGCAGCTGCCAGTCATGCAGGACCGGGCCGGGCTCTACGAGCTGCTCGACTACGCCGGGTACACCCGCTTCGACACCAGCGTCTTCGACTTCCAGGTCCCCGGACGGGCCTCGGGGACCACGACAAAGCCATAGGTAACCGCAACGAGCAAGGAGAGCCGACATGACCAGTACCGTCGAGATCAAGAAGGGCCTGGACGGAGTCACCGTCGACCGATCCGCCGTCTCGCGCATCAACCCGGCCACCAACTCCCTGATCTACCGGGGCTACCCCGCCCCTGAGCTGGCCAGTCACGTCGACTTCGAGCAGGTCGTCTACCTGCTCTGGCACGGCGAGCTGCCCACCCCGGCGCAGCTGGAGCGCTTCAGCGCGGCCGAACGGTCCCGGCGCGACCTCGACGACAACCTCAAGGACGCCATCGACGCCCTACCGGTCACCGCCCACCCGATGGACGTGGTGCGCACCGCCGTGAGCATCATCGGGGCCAACGACCCGGACGCCTCCGCCGCCGACCCCGACGCCATCGACGACAAGGCGCTGAGCGTGTTCGCCAAGATCCCCGCCGTGATCGGCCGGGACCAGCGCCGGCGGCAGTTCCTGCCCCCCGTGGCGCCGCGACCCGACTTGGGTTATGCCGCCAACTTCCTCTACACGACCTTCGGCGTGGTGCCCGACCCGGTCGTCCGCGACGCGTTCAACACCTCGATGGTGCTCTACGCCGAGCACGGGTTCAACGCCTCCACCTTCACCGCCCGGGTGATCACCTCCACCCTGGCCGACTACTACTCCGCGGTCGTCGGCGCGATCGGCGCCCTGAAGGGCCCGCTGCACGGCGGCGCCAACGAGGCCGTCGTGCACACCTTCGACGAGATCGGCAGCCCCGAGGACGTCCCCGCCTGGCTGGACGCAGCGCTCGCCGCCCACCGCAAGATCATGGGGTTCGGTCACCGCGTGTACAAGAACGGCGACTCCCGCGTCCCCACCATGCGGGCCGCCCTGGACACCCTCGCCAAGCACTACGACCAGCCCGAGGTGCTGCGCATGTACGACGCACTGGCGGACGCGATGCAGGAGCGGCGCAACCTCAAGCCCAACGTCGACTACCCGTCCGGACCCGCCTACCGGCTCATCGGGTTCGAGACCAACCAGTTCACCCCGATCTTCGTCGCGGCCCGGATCGTCGGCTGGACCGCCCACATCAAGGAGCAGCGCGCCGACAACGCCCTGATCCGGCCGCTGTCGGTCTACACCGGGCCTGCCGAACGTCATCTCGACTGAGCGCGCGGCCCCGCCGTCCCGCGCCCGGGGCGGCACGGCGGCATACGGTATGGCGGTGAGCCTCGCCGAGCGCCTCCCGCGCGACCCCGACGCGGACGCGCTCTACGCGGCGTTCACCGCGTGGGCCGCCGACCAGGGGCTCACGCTCTACCCCCACCAGGACGAGGCGTTCCTGGAGGTGCTGTCCGGGTCGAACGTCATCCTGTCGACGCCGACCGGCTCGGGCAAGTCGCTCGTGGCGACTGCGGCCCACTTCACCGCGCTCGCGCAGGACCGCGTCTCGTGCTACACCGCACCGATCAAGGCGCTCGTCTCGGAGAAGTTCTTCGCGCTGTGCGAGACGTTCGGCGCCGACAACGTCGGGATGATCACCGGCGACGCCTCGGTCAACGCCGACGCGCCGGTCATCTGCTGCACCGCCGAGATCCTCGCGAACCTCGCACTGCGGCAAGGCAGCTCGGCCGACGTTGGGCTCGTCGTCATGGACGAGTTCCACTTCTACAGCGAGCCGGACCGCGGGTGGGCCTGGCAGGTGCCGCTGCTCGAGCTGCCGCAGGCCCAGTTCGTCCTGATGTCGGCGACGCTCGGCGACGTGACGATGTTCCGGGACGACCTGACCCGGCGCACCGGACGGCAGACCGCGGCCATCACCGGCACCGAGCGGCCGGTCCCGCTCGAGTTCGCCTATGCGGTGACCCCGGTCCACGAGACGATCGAGGAGCTGCTCGAGCACGACCGGGCCCCGGTCTACGTGGTCCACTTCACCCAGGCGGCGGCCCTCGAGCGGGCCCAGGGGCTGGTCGGCATGAAGGTCACCACCCGCGCGGAGCGGCAGGCGATCGCCGAGCGGATCGGCGGGTTCCGCTTCGGGACCGGCTTCGGACGGACCCTGTCGCGGCTGGTCCGGCAGGGCGTCGGCGTGCACCACGCCGGGATGCTGCCCAAGTACCGACGCCTGGTCGAGCAGCTCGCCCAGGACGGGCTGCTGAAGGTGATCTGCGGCACCGACACCCTCGGGGTCGGGATCAACGTGCCGATCCGCACCGTGCTGCTGACCGGGCTGACGAAGTTCGACGGGACGCGGCAGCGGCTGCTGAAGGCGCGCGAGTTCCACCAGATCGTCGGCCGCGCGGGTCGGGCCGGGTTCGACACCCGAGGCTGGGTCGTCGCGCAGGCGCCGGAGCACGTCGTCGAGAACCTCCGCGCCGAGGCCAAGGCCGGCGACGACCCGAAGAAGCGGCGGAAGATCCAGCGCAAGAAGGCCCCCGAGGGCTTCGTCGGCTGGGGGGAGGAGACCTTCGACAGGCTGGTCGCCTCGCCGCCCGAGCCGCTCCGGCCGCGGCTCCGGGTGACACACTCGACGCTCATCAACCTCCTTGCCCGCGAAGGGAACCCGGTGGCCCACGCGGTGCGGCTGCTGACGGACAACCACGAGGACGCGACCCGGCAGCGGCGGCTGTGCCGTCACGCGCTGGTCCTGGCCAAGGAGCTGCTCACCTCCGGGGTCGTGCAGCGGCTGCCCGAGCCCGCCGCCGACGGGCGTCGCTACGCCCTGACGATCGACCTGCAGCGCGACTTCGCCCTCAACCAGCCGCTCGCGCCGTTCGCGCTGGCCGTCGTGGAGACCCTCGCCCCCGAGTCCGAGACCTACGCCCGCGACCTCGTCTCGGTGGTCGAGTCGATCCTCGAGGACCCGCGCCAGGTGCTCCGGGCCCAGGAGTCGAAGGCCCGCGGCGCGGCGGTCGCGGCGATGAAGCTCGACGGGATCGACTACGAGGAGCGGATGGAGCGGCTCGAGGAGGTCACCTGGCCCAAGCCGCTCGCCGACCTGCTCGAGGTGACGCTGGCCGCCTACCGCCGGTCGCACCCGTGGATCTCACCCGACGCGCTCTCCCCGAAGTCCGTGGTGCGCGAGATGTACGAGCTGGGTATGACGTTCACCGAGTTCGTCTCGGAGTACGGCCTCTCGCGGTCGGAGGGTTCACTGCTGCGCTACCTCAGCGACGCCTACCGGGCCCTGCGCCACACGGTCCCGGAGTCGGCCCGCGACGACGAGCTCGAGGAGGTCATCGAGTGGCTGGGCGAGATGATCCGCCAGACCGACTCGAGCCTGCTCGACGAGTGGGAGGACCTGGTCAACCCGGGCGAGGTGGTGGCTCGGGCCGAGGTGGCGCCCCCGGTCCGGCCCCTCACCGGGAACGAGCGCGCCTTCATGGTGCTGCTGCGCAACGCGATGTTCCACCGGGTCGAGCTGGCCGCCCGCGACCGGTGGGAGGCGCTCGGCGAGCTGGAGGCCCGGGTGGCCGGCCTGACCGATCCGCCGCAGCAGGTCGTCATGGACGCCGACGCCTGGAACGAGGCGCTGGGCCGCTACTACGACGAGCACGACTCGGTCGCCACCGACCAGGTCGCCCGCTCGCCGGGGCTGCTGCAGGTCACCCGCGAGCCCGGTCGCTGGCTGCTGCGCCAGGTCGTGGTGGACCCGGCGGGCGACCTCGACTGGGGCATCACCGCCGAGGTCGACCTGGCCGCGAGCGACGAGGTCGGCGCCGCGGTGCTGACGGTGACCGGCTTGGGCAGGCTGGACGGGTGACCCCGACGACTGGAGGGTGACCCCGAGGACTGGAGGGTGACCCCGAGGACACCGGCGCGCCGGTGCCCTCGCTGACCTGCTGACGGCGCGCCCCACCGGTACCCTGCGCGCGTGGGCAGAATCCGGGTCCGGCTGGGCGTCGCCCTCCTGGTCGGCGTCGTCGTCGGGGTGCTGCGCTGGAGCGCCCCGGTCGTCCCGCCCCGGGTGCCGCTCGCGAACATCCTGCTCGCGTTCATCGTCGCCGGGCTCGCCTTCTCGCTGCCCCTGCTGCGCACGCTGATGCGGATGGACGCCGCGGCGACCCGCACGCACGTCGAGGGCGACGACCCCGGCGCGGCGTTGTCCGACGTGATCGTGATCGTCGTCGGGCTGCTCGGGCTGTGCGCCGTCGCGGTCCTGCTCGTCGGCGGCCCGGGCACCGGGGCCGAGCAGGTCGTCGACGCCGTGATCGGGGTGGTGGCGGTGGCCGTGGGGTGGCTGCTGGTCCACACCGTCTACCTGCTGCGCTACGCGCGGATGTACTACTCGAGCCCCGCCCCGCCGATCGACTTCAACCAGGACGCCGACCCGCAGTTCTCCGACTTCGCCTACTTCTCGTTCAACAACGGCATGGCCTACCAGGTCTCGGACACCGCGCTGCGCGACTCGACGATGCGCCGGGTCGTGCTCGGGCAGTGCCTGCTCGGGTACGTCTACGGCACCGTCATCGTCGCCACCACGATCAACCTGATCGTCGGCCTGGCCGGCAGCGGCGGCTGACCGGGCCGTCCAGCCCGCCTCCCACCGCGCCCGGCAGCGGGAGCCGGCTGGGCGGCATACGGTATGCCGCCGCGCTCACCCCACGCCCAGGCGCGCCTTCTCGTCCTTGACCCACAGCCCGATCAGGCCGCCGAAGTGAGCCTTGAACTGGTCGCGCTCGTGCTCGGGGTAGGTGGCCTGGATCGTGTCGCGCAGGATCTTCTGGAAGGCCTCGGACTGCACCCACTCGAGGACGGCCAGGTCGAGGTGGTCCAGGTGCTTGGCGCACCACGCCCGGTAGTTGTCGCGGTCGAGGTAGGTGTCGGCAATGTCGAGGTAGGCGTCGAGCTTCTGGTCGTCGGTGAGGTCGTCGCGGTCGGCGATCGCGAAGTAGTGCGCCGTCTCGAGGTCGATCCGACCCTTCCGACCGGTCATCAGGCAGTAGGCCGACCACCGCACCAGCGCCTTGATGGCCCACGGGAAGTAGTAGTGCAGCGAGGTGATGGCGATGTCGGGGCAGGCGTTGGCGTAGTCGATCGGGTAGACGTCGTCGCCCTTGACGAGCATCTCGCACGAGTTGAACTCCCAGCCGAAGAAGGCGTTGACGATGCGGCTGATCGCCGCCGCCTGCCGACCGGCCTTGGGGCTGAGGAAGTCGTACGAGACCGCGTAGCGGTTGTGCATCGGCTGGTCGGGGCGGAAGTCCATCACCATCGTCTCGGGCCCGATCGACAGGGCGCGGGCGAAGTGCTCGTAGTCGACGGTGGCCTGCAGGTGCATCAGCATCTCGCCGGACGCGTCGTAGGCGCGCTGAAGCGCCTCCTCGTCGACGATCCGGGAGACGCCGCGCCAACCGCCGCCGTCGAACGGCTTCATGTAGAGCGGGTAGCCGATCTCGTTGGCAATGGCCTTCAGGTCGAAGGCCCGGTTGTACTTCGCGCTGGTGTAGGCCCAGCGAACGTTGTCGACCGGGTTCTTGTAGGGCACGAGGATCGTCTCGGGCACCTTCAGGCCGAGCCGCATGAGCGCGCAGTAGGCGCTGTGCTTCTCCATCGACTGGAACGTGAAGGGGCTGTTGAGCAGGTAGGTGCCGTTGACCAGGGCGGCCTTCTTGAGCCACTCGCGCGGGTGGTAGTACCAGTAGGCGAGCCGGTCGATGACCAGGCCGTCGCGCACCGGCTGGCGCAGGTTGAACGGCTCGATCGTGATTCGCTCGCTCGTCAGCTCGTGGGTCACGCCGTCGTCGGTCGTGACCGGTCCGACGAGGGCCAGTACCTGCTCGAAGGCGGTGGGCCAGTCCTCCTCGGCTCCAAGGAGCAGCCCGATCAGGTGCGTGGTACGGGGGTTCGCCGGGTCGTTGGTGGCCTGGGCCGGCTGTGTCGTCTGCGTCATGTGCCTCACCTCGTCGTCGATGCAGGGTGGTGGGCCGATCCTTGCAGCAACTGCGGGGATCAGGCCAGTGGTAGCGGCATACGGGACGCGGCTGGTGGTGATCACCGCCGGCGGCGTCCACCTGCCGGACCTCAGTCCGTGGTGCGGCGGATGAAGGCCCGGACGGCGAGCGGGGCCAGCAGCAGCGTGATCCCGACCGACCAGACGACCGTCATCAGCACCGGATGGTGCAGCGGCCATGCTGCCTCGGGCCCCGCGGGCGGACTGTTGCCCCAGAGGGTGCGCAACGCCTGGACCAACGAGGAGATCGGGTTCCACTCGGCCATCACCCGCAGCACGGGGATCATGTGCTGCGGCGGTGCGAAGGTGTTGGCGAGGAAGGTCACCGGGAAGATCACGGTGAACATCACGCCCTGCACCGCCTCCGGGGTCTTGAGCACCGAGCCCGACACGATGCCGATCCAGATCATCGCGAACCCGAAGAGCAGCAGCAGTCCGAACGCGAGCACCGCCTGCCCGAAGCTGCCGCGGATGCGCCAGCCGATCGCCAGGCCGGTCGCTGCCATGACCACCACGCCGATGCTCGAGTGGATCAGGCTGGAGATGCTGCGCCCGATCAGGACCGAGGCCCGCGAGATCGGCAGCGAGCGGAACCGGTCGACGATGCCCTTGTTCAGGTCGGTGGTCAGCCCGAGCGCCACGATGGCGCACGAGAACGTCATCGTCTGCGCCATGATCCCGGGCAGCAGCCACTCCCGGTAAGAGGTGCTGTCGGTCGAGATGGACCCGCCGAAGACGTAGGCGAACAGCACCACGAACATGATCGGCTGGATGGTGACGTCGGCGAGCATCTCGGGCATCCGCCGGATGTGCTTGAGGTTGCGCCACACCATCGTGCGGACCTGCCGCCAGAGGCCAGGCGGGGTCAGGCTCAGGGCCTCCGTGGTAGCGGCGCCCAGCGTGGTGGTGGTCATCGGGGCTCCTCGGTGTCGTCGCTCGTGGGCTCCGCCCGCCGACCGGTCAGGTGCAGGAAGACGTCGTCGAGGGTGGGGCGCTTCAGGCCGAGGTCGTCCAGCACGATCTGGGAGCCGTCGAAGACGCTCGCGATGCGGGTCATGTCGGCCAGCCCCTCGGCGGGCGCGGTCAGCTGTCTGGCCGCGACGTCCACGTGCAGCTCCGCGACGTGGGCGGCGAGCAGGGCCCGGGCCGGCTCGAGCTGGTCGGAGTTGGACACGGTTACCACGAGGGCCGCCTTGCCGGACTGGTCCTTCAGCTCGAGCGGGGTGCCCTCGGCGATGACCCGCCCGTGGTCGATGACCACGATCCGGTCGGCGAGCTGGTCGGCCTCCTCGAGGTACTGGGTGGTCAGCAGCAGCGTCGTACCGTCCGAGACGAGCTCGCGCAGCACCTCCCACAGCTCCGAGCGGCTGCGTGGGTCGAGGCCCGTCGTCGGCTCGTCGAGGAACAGCACGTGCGGGGCGGCGATGAGGCTGACGGCCAGGTCGAGCCGGCGGCGCATCCCGCCCGAGTAGTCCTTGACGACCTTGTGGCCGGCCTCGGCCAGCGCGAACCGCTCGAGCAGCTCGTCGGCCCGCGCCGCGACCGCCCGGCGCGACAGCCCGTAGAGCGCGCCCATCAGCCGGATGTTCTCGCGCCCGGTGAGGAACTCGTCGACGGTGGCCGCCTGTCCGGTCAGGCCCATGCTGCGCCGGACGGCTGCCGGGTCGGTCATCACGTCGTGGCCGGCCACACGTGCCGTGCCACTCGTCGGCCGGCTGAGGGTGGTCATCATGCGCACCGTCGTGGTCTTGCCGGCGCCGTTGGGGCCCAGCATCCCGAGGACGCTGCCCTGGGGCACGGTGAAGCTCACGTCGTCGACGGCCACCAGTTCGCCGAACCGCTTGACGAGGTGCTCGGCCTCGATCGCCGGGCCGACGAACCGTTCACGCGCGGGGCGCGCACCGGCCAGCAGTGCCATGACGGTCTCCTCGGGTGGTGCCTGGGCAGGTGGTGTCTGACCTCGGCGATGCTATGACGAGGCACCGACAAGGGTAGGGTCGTGATGTTCACGCCATCAACATGATTTCGAGCGCCCGGAGATCGGGCGGTGGCGAGCCCCACAGCGCCGGCGAGCCGCCCAGCGCGATGCCGGAGCGAGCCACCCAGCGGGATCGGCCGGGGCCTCAGGCCTTGGCGACCGGCCCGGTCGTGGTGCCGACCAGCGCGAACAGCTCGCGGGTCGCGAGCCGGTCGTGGCCGCTCGCCACGGCCAGCATGAGCAGCAGCCGGGCCTTGAGGCTGTCGAGCGCGCCGGCTCGGATCACACCCCGATCGAGCAGGTCGATCTCGCCGCCGGGGTACCCGTAGGTGGTGGCGAGCACTTCCCCGGAACCGGTCCGCGAGGTGAGCACCACCGGGATGCGCTCCAGCAGGTCGGCGACCGCGGGTAGCAGGCCGGCCGGCACGTGACCTCCGCCCATCCCCTCGATGACGATCCCGTCGCACTCCAGGTCGCGGGCCGCCTCGAGCAGCGCCGGGTCGGCGTCGAGCCCGATCGTGACGATCGGCACGCGGGGCAGCGGCGCCGACCAGTCGAGCTCGACGTGGGCGCGGCGAGTCGGCCGGAAGGCGATCACGGGACGGCCCTCGGCGACCCAGCCGATGGGCCCGAGCCCCGGGGAGTGGAAGGTGGACGGGCTGGACGTATGGCTCTTGTGCACGAAGCGGGCGGCGTGGATCTCGTCGTTCAGGCACACCAGCACGCCGCAGTCCCGGGCGTCCGGTTCCGCGGCCACCTGCACCGACGCGAGCAGGTTCGCCGGACCGTCGGCCCCGGCCAGCGACGGGTTGCGCATGGCGCCGGTCACGACCAGCGGCTCCGGGCGGTCCCAGAGCAGGTCGAGCACGAAGGCCGCCTCCTCGATCGTGTCGGTCCCCTGGCTCACGACGACGCCGACCGCGCCGCGGGCCACCACCGCCTCCAGCAGCGGCACGAGCTCGACCAGGTCGCGCAGGGTGATGGCCGACGACGGGATCGTCCGGAACGTATGGGTCTCGAGCACGGCGGCCGCCTCGAGCCCGGGCACCCCGGCGGCGAGGTCCCGAGCGGCGAGGGTCGGTTGGACGCCGGGCCCTTCGGCCGGCACCGAGGCGATCGTCCCGCCGAGCGCCACGTAGCCGACAGTGGGCCGCGGCACGGGGCCGCCGTCAGGCTGGACCATTAGCCGAGCGTATGCCGTCCAGCCGGGTTTCGTGGGCTCGTGCCGTCCCCGTGACGCCGGCAGCGAGTCTCCGTCAAGTGGGCACCATATCCCCGTCGACCGGTACCAAGTCCCGTGGAGGCCTGCCATCGAGTCCCCGTCGGGTGGGCAGCAGTCCCCGTCAGGTGGGCAGCAAGCCCCCCTCGACGTGGCGCCAAGTCCCGTCCGTCGGGGCGCCGAGTCCTGCCCGTCCCGTCGCCGTGGGTCAGGGGATCGCCACGACCCGCTGGCGCCGCCTGATGTCGGCGCACTCGAGGCAGATCGACTCGGGGACCAGACCGAGGCGGACGAGGCCCGCGAACAGCCGACACCCGACACACAGGCCGAAGACTGCCTCCAGCGCGGGGAAGACGACCAGGGCGACCGCGACCACGACAAGGCCTACGGCCGCACCACTCGAACCGGTCGTGGCATGCACGAGCCAGAGGATCACGGCGGCGCTCGTCAGGGCGGCCCCGATGGCCGCCGCGAACCGCTTGGGCGCACCGGGGACGAGCACCGGCTGCGTAGGGACTGCCGGCCGGACCCACTGCTGCACGAGCCGCGCGACGGGGCTCCACCGCGGGCCGACCACGGACCGAGTCACGAAGTCGGCGGCGAGGAGCAGGTAGAGCCACCACTGCTGGGTGGCGAGCGCTATGACCGCAAGGCTCAGCACGACCGCCGCCACGAGGCGCACCGTGATCTCGTCGACGACAGCGGGGAAGCGGCGCGTAGACATGCCGCTGATTATGCTCGAGATAACGTGTTCTTATAACCCCTTGTCTCACGATGTGCGACACCGACGCCGTCGGGTGAATCCTTGAGCCGAGGCGGCAGCAGAGCCACGACAACTGCAACTAGTCTCAGTTCTCGTGGCCCCCCGGCCCGAAACCCCACGACAACTGCAACCAGTGTCGGTTCTCGTGGCCCCCCGACCCGA
>NZ_JBDIAQ010000064.1:0-18771 GCF_039812505.1 Intrasporangium sp.
CACGCACAACCCGGGCGAGGTGCCCACGGGCTCGTCGCCGTCCCGGGGTGTGCCGCCGTCGAACCCGCCCTGATCCGACTCAGGCGGCCCGCTCGGCCAGGCGTCCAGGGTCGGGCCTGACCGAACCCACCCTGACCCGGCTCAGGCGGCCCGCTCGGCCAGGGGGCAACCGTCCCGGCAGGGCCGGGCCTGCCCGGACCAGCCGCGCTCCCGGAGGATCCGGCCCAGGTCGTCCGCCAGCTCGCACGGTGCCCCGGCGACGTCGAGCCACGTGCCGCGGACGGTGAGCCACCCGTCCCGTGCCGCCTTGCGGTCCCGTCGCCCGTCCTGCTGCCGGCCGGCCCACCCGGCGTGGCCCAGCCGACCGTCGATCTCGACGACGAGGTGGTAGTCGGCGTAGGCCCGGTCGCGGAAGCGCTGCCCCGGCGCGGGCACCTGGCTCACGCCAACGGGGAGGTGGTGCGCCCGCTCGACGTCGCGGACGAAGCGCACCTCCGCAGCGCTCTCGGCACCATCGCCCACGATGCCCAGGGCCTCGCCCACGAGCCCACGATGGGTCTGCCCGGGCCGGGAGGCCAGCGCCCGGGCCAGGCTCGCCTCCGTCGCGATCCGCAGCTGGCAGGCCTTCGCCATGAGGGCCACCACTCGGTCGAGCGGATGTCCGACCGAGAGGTCGAAGACCGTGTGCTCCGCCGTGGTCCGGTGCGGCCACGCCTCGGGATGGACCCGTTCGTAGAACCGACGGCTGCGTACCACCGTGATGCCGGGCCGGTCCACCCCGCGTCGGCCGACGGGGACCAGGACCTGTACGCCACCGGTGTGCGGCGCGGTCAGACCCCAGCCGGCACCGGCACTGAGGCCGTACAACGCGCTCGGTGTCCCGACGGCCAGCAGCGCCGCGACCGCGCGTGTCGACCAGTCGTCGCGTCCGGGAGTGGTCAGGTAGACCCCTCGGTGCACCTGGACCCACCGCCCGGACGTGACCTGCCACTTGATCGCGGCAGGGGTGCAGCCGGCCCGCAGCGCCTGCGTGCGCGTGAGCAGCCCGGACTGGCCCGCGATCCTGGCCCCGAGCAGCCGGCCGGTCGGGTCGTCGGAGCGAACGGGGAGGCCGGTCATGGCCGAAGTCTGCCGAGACCGGCCCGGTGGCCTCGCCGGTCATCCACAGGCGCGGCCGACACGCTGCCGACCGTGCGTGGTTTCGGTCACCAGGGCAACCACAACCGCGCACAGCCCCGGTGTTTCCCGAGCCAGCCCGGACCGACCCCCGAACCCTCAGTAGCGCCGCCACCACAGGTTGACGGCATAGTCCACGCCGACCGCGTCGGGGTGCTCGGCCAGGATCAGGTCGGCGTCGTCGGGGGAGAACTCGATCCCGACGACCGCCTCGAAGTCCGCGCGCGAGTCGAAGTCCCACCGGATGTCCAGCCGCTCGCGCTGCCAGCCGTGCCGGGCCCAGAACCGCTCGACCGCCCGGGCGTCGTAGTGCGGCAGGGACCGCCGGAACCAGGCACCGAACGTCGACCGGGTCGCGTCGTTGTCGACGACGAAGGCCGTGCCGCCCGGGCGCATGACCCGCTCGAGCTCGGCCAGGCCCGGCTCGCAGCCCGGCCCGAAGAAGTAGGACCACCGGGCGTGCGCCACGTCGAACGAGTCCTCCGGCACCCCGATCGCGGCTGCGCCCTCCTCGCGGACCGAGCACAGCGGCATACCCGAGACGCGTTGGCGGGCAAGCACGGCCAGCGGCGGGTACGGCTCGACCCCGACGACCGAACGCGCGCTGGAGGCGAACAGCGGCAGGTGGAACCCGGTCCCGCAGCCGATGTCCAGGACGTCCCGGCCGGCCCAGTCGGCGACCCGGCGCATGGCCGCCTCGATGACGTGCGTGCGGTCGACGCCGAGGTTCTCGACCTCGTAGACGTCGGGGGTGTCCCAGATGTTCGGGGACGGGATGATGTCGCTCATCGGCGGTCGGCCTCCAGCGTGGCAGGGTGGACGAGCAGCGGCAGCACGGCCCGGTTGCCCCGGCCCCGGGCGGCCCGGACGGCGGCGAGGTGCGCCTCGGCGCGCAGCACCAGCTCCTCGTAGGCGGGCTGGCCCATCAGCTCGACGAGCTCGGCCGCGCAGCTGCGGTATACCGGCTCGCGGCCGACGTGGGCCTCGGGGTTGCCGGAGCAGTACCAGTCGAGGTCGTGCCCGCCCGGGCCCCAGCCGCGCCGGTCGTACTCGGTGATCGTGATCTCGAGATAGCTCGTCTCGTCGGGCAGCTCGACGGTCCGGTAGGAGCGGCGGGTCGGCAGCTGCCAGCAGACGTCGGGCTTGAGGGTGTGCGGCGGCACGCCGGTCAGGACGGCGTGCTGGTGCAGCGCGCAGCCCGCACCGGCCGGGAACCCGGGCCGGTTCAGGAAGATGCAGGCGCCGTCGACGACACGGGTCTTGCGGGCACCGTCCTCCAGCTGCGACCAGTCGTCCTTGGTGCCCGTGGCGGTGCCGACGTCGTGGTACTGCCACTCGTCCGGGCCGAGCTCGGCGGCGACGGCGGCGACGCGCCGGCGGTCGGCCTTGTCGGTGAAGTGCGCCCCGAGCGTGCAGCAGCCGTCGTCCGGCCGGTCGGCGTAGATGCCGCGGCAGCCGGCCCCGAAGATGCACGTCCAGCTGCTCGTCAGCCACGTCAGGTCGCAGCGGAACCGCTGCCCCGCCTCCGCCGGGTCGGTGAACTCCACCCAGACCCGGGGGAGATCGAGCGGTGCTTCGGCCACCGGCACACTGTAAGCCTCGTCGCGAGGTGGCGCGCGCCGTGGTCCGTATGCCGCCCAGCCCGCCCCGCTCGCATCGTGCCCGCCCGCGTCGGCGAGCGTCACCACGCTCCAAGGCAGTCGGTCCCTCCCGCGTCCGGTGTCCTTCGGCGGCAAGGCGACTCGACAACGGCGTGTTCGGCCACCGGGCCGTCAGCCTGCCCCTCGGCGCCGGGCGCCTGCACCGCGACCACCTCGTCGGCGACCCGCCGGCGGCGGAGCAGGTCTCCGCGCTGCGCCGGCACATCCGCGCCGAGCTCGCCCGCGAGATCAGGCCGGTGCTCACCTCGGCCCGCCCAACCGTCGGGTGGGCACGTCCAAGACGTTCCGCTCGCTCGGATAGCCGGGGCGGCGCCCTCCGCGGAGGGCCCCTTCGTGCCGCGTGCCCTGTCCCGCGCCGACGCCTCCGAGATCGTCAACCGCGTCCGGGAGATGAGCGTGGCCGACCGCACGGCCCTGCCCGGCGTCTCGCCGGCCCGCGCGCCGCAGCTGCTCGCGGGCGCACTGGTCGCGGAGGCGGCCATGGACCTGCTGTCGGTCGACTGGCTCGAGATCTGCCCGTGGGCCATGCGCGAGGGGCTGATCCTGCGTCGGCTCGACCACCTCGACGCCTGATCGCCGCCACGGCACCGACCGGACGGGCCGGATGTCCGAGAATGGGCTCATGACGATCCGGGTCGGGCTGTCGACTGCGTCGGTGTACCCCGACAACGCGGCGACCGCCTTCGCGACCGCAGCCCGGCTCGGCTACACGGCGATGGAGGTCATGGTCTGGACCGACCCGGTCACCCAGGAGGCCGGTGCGCTGCGCGCGCTGTCCGAGCTGCACGGCATACCCGTCGTCTCCGTCCATGCCCCCACGCTGCTGCTGACCCAGCGCATCTGGGGTGCCGACCCGTGGGGCAAGATCGACCGCTCCATCGAGCTCGCGCTGGAGGTGGGCGCCGACACCGTCGTGCTGCACCCGCCGTTCCGCTGGCAGCGCGAGTATGCCGCCGAGTTCGTCGAGGGGGTCGCAGACCGCGAGCGCGCCTCCGGTCTCAGGCTCGCCGTGGAGAACATGTTCCCCTGGCTGACCGCGCGGCGGCAGATGCTCGCCTACCTGCCGCACTGGAACCCGGTCGACCAGCCCTACCGGCACGTGACCCTCGACCTGTCGCACGCGGCGACCGCGGGTGTCGACGGCCTGCAGATGGCGCGCGCGCTCGGGCCACGGCTGGCCCACCTGCACCTGACCGACGGCCTGGAGACGTTCCGGGACGACCACCTGGTCCCCGGGCACGGGACGCAACCGTGCTCGGAGGTGCTCCAGCTGCTCGCCGACACCGGCTACACCGGGCACGTCATCGTCGAGGTCGGCACCCGCAAGCTGACCCCGGACGAGCGGGAGATCGACCTGATCGAGGCGCTGACCTTCGCCGAGCTGCACCTGATGCCGTCCCGCGGCGCCGGCCGGATCTGATCCCGCCGGCCGGGTCGGTGGGTCTGGTGCGGCCGGTCGCTATGGATGTCAGGCCAGCCCGAGACCGGCGGCCTCCTCCCAGAGCTCGTCGCGCACCGACGGATGGGCGGCCTGCTCGATGATCGCGTGGCACTGCTCCCGCTCGTCGTGCCCCCACAGCGGGGCGATGCCGTACTCGGTCACGACGGCGGACTGCTGGAACGAGGTCACCGGCTCGTCGAGCAGCGGCACGATGGTCGAGACGTCCGCCTTGGGGTGCCAGGACCGCAGCGCGATGAAGGACTGGCCGCCGGGGGAGTGCAGCGCCCCGACGATGAAGTCGGTCTGACCGCCGAACCCGGAGTAGATCCGCGCGTTGATCCGGGAGGCGTTCGCCTGTCCGAAGAGGTCGACCTCCAGGGCCGTGTTGACCGAGGTCATCGCGCGCTGCTGGGCGATCAGGCCCGGGTCGTTGGTCTTCTCGGTGCGCAGCATCCGCACCCGTGGGTTGCGGTCGACCCAGTCGTACAGCTCCTGCGTGCCGAAGATGAACGAGGTGATCAGCGGGTGGTCCGCGTCGAGCGCCCCGCCCGCGTCGAGCGCGAGCACGCCGTCGGAGAACATCTCGGTCCAGACGCGGATTCCCTTGCGCGACCGCAGTGCTGCCAAGGTCGCGTCGGGCACGCCGCCGATCCCGAGCTGCATGGTCGCGCCGTCCTGGATCCGCGAGGCGACGAGCTCGCCGATGGCCCGGCTGTCGTCGTCCGG
Source organism: Intrasporangium sp. (assembly GCF_039812505.1). Taxonomy (GTDB): domain Bacteria; phylum Actinomycetota; class Actinomycetes; order Actinomycetales; family Dermatophilaceae; genus Intrasporangium_A. Next base: position 5,005 of record NZ_JBDIAQ010000064.1, read on the forward strand.
GGCGACCGGTGAGTGGGTGGTCAGCGGTGCGTCGATCTCGACGGCGAGGTCGACGTGCTCCACCGGGATCTGGGCGTCGCCGAAGGTGTACGGCATGCGTGGGTTGACGACGGCCACGACGAGGCCGCCGCGCGCGCGGGCCGCCTCGAGGGCCGCGGGCAGGACGTTGACCTCGAGCCCGAGGCTGAGCTGTCCGCCGACCGGCGGGGCGCAGTGCAGCAGCACCACCTCGGGCGGCAGGGTCCGGCCGTAGAGGAGCGGGACCAGGGACAGCCGGGACGGCACGTACCGCAGGCCGGGATGGCGCCGCATCCCCGCCCCGACGAAGCAGGTCTCGACCGTCACCCCGTCGCGCTCCGGCAGGCCCGGCGGGCCATTGAGCGCGTGCAGGATGTAGGCGGGGACGCACTCGTCCACGATCCGGACGGCCTCCCAGGGGATCGACATGTTGCCGCTGACGACGACGCGCGGGTTGGGCGGCAGGGTGGACAGGCGGCTCTGGAGCTCGGCGACGGTGACGGTTCTCACGGGCCCATCCTTGCCCAGCAGGGCCTTGCACGGCGCGGTGCGGCCCGCCCGATCCGGGTCGAGTCGGGCCGGCGCCCCGCTCGACGGGTCGACGGAGGTTCAGCTCGCCTTCTTCTTGGCCTTCGCCCGCTTCGCCGGCTCCGGCCGGCCATCCTCCTGCGCAGCGGCGGCCACGTCCGCCGACGCCGCGTCGCGCCTGGCCGCCTTCGCCGCGTCGACGCTGCGCTGGAGCGCGGCGAGCAGGTCGACGACCTCGGTCTCCTCCTCGACGGATGCGACCGGGGCGGTCAGCTCGCCGCCCTCGATCTTCGCGGCGACCAACGCCTCGACCGCCCCGGCGTAGTCGTCCTCGAACTCGTCCGGCTCGTAGTCGCCGGCCAGCGAGTCGACCAGCGAGGCAGCCATGGCGAGCTCCCTGGCGGTCGCGTGGGTCTCCTCGCCCAGCACCTCGAAGTCCGCGGCGCGGACCTCGTCGGCCCAGAGCAGGGTCTGCAGCACGATGACGCCCTCGCGGACGCGAAGCACGGCCAGGGTCATCCGGCTGCGGATCGAGACCGTGACCAGGGCCATCCGGTCGGCCTTCTCGAGCGCGTCGCGCAGCAGGACATAGGGCTTCAGGGCGCTCTTGTCCGGCTCGAGGTAGTAGGACCGGTCGAACAGCAGCGGGTCGATCTGCTCGGTGGGGACGAACTTCTCGATCGAGATCTCCTTCGAGGAACGGGACGGCAGCCCCTTCAGGTCCTGCTCGGTCAGGACCACCATCCGTCCGTCCGCGGTCTCGTAGCCCTTGGCGATATCCGCGTAGGGCACCTCCTCGCCGTCGATCGAGCAGACCCGCTGGTAGCGGATGCGTCCGCCGTCCTTCTCGTGGACCTGACGGAACTGGACGTCGTGGTTCTCCGTGGCGGAGTAGAGCCGGACGGGAACGTTGACGAGGCCGAAGGACACGGCACCCTTCCAGATGGCTCGCATGGGTACCAGAATGCCATCCATGCGCCCCATGCTGGCCACCTTGACGAGCGCAGTGCCGGCGGGGGAGCGATGGGTGCACGAGGTCAAGTGGGACGGCATGCGCGTGCTCGCGGACGTCTCGGAGGGGCGGCTGCGCCTGTTCAGCAGGACCGAGCGGGACGTCACGGTAGCCTTCCCCGAGCTGGCCGGGCTGGCCGACGAGTACCCGGACGTGCTGCTGGACGGCGAGGTCGTCGTCCTCGCCGCGGGGCTGCCGAGCTTCGCCGGCATGGCCGAACGGTTCAACGTCACCGACCCACGACGCGCCCGGACCCTCGCGACGCACCATCCGGCCACGTACATGGTCTTCGACCTGCTGCGGCTCTACGGGGTCGACCTGACCGGGCGCACCTGGTCGGAGCGGCGCGCGACTCTCGAGCGGCTCGAGCTGTCCGGCCCGCGCTGGCACACCCCACAGGTGTTCACCGAGGGCGCGGCGCTGCTGGCCGCGACCCGAGAGCAGGGCCTGGAGGGCATCGTCAGCAAACGGGTCGACTCGCCCTACCGTCCGGGGGTCCGCAGCCCCGACTGGCTCAAGCTGCCCCACCGGTTGACCAGGTCGGTCGTCATCGGGGGATGGCGCCCGGAGTCGGGCTCGTCCGACGGGGAGCGGCTCGGCTCGGTCCTGGTCGGGGTGCCGGGCGAGGGTGGCCTGCACTTCGTCGGGCGGGTCGGGGCGGGGCTGGCCGGCCGGTCGGGGGCGGCGTTGCGCGAGCGCCTGCGCCCGCTGGAGTCCGGGGAGTCGCCCTTCGCCGAGCCGGTCCCGGCCGAGGACGCCGCCTGTGTGGTCTGGGTCCGACCGGTCCGGGTCGCCGACGTGGAGTCGCTCGGCCTGAGCTCGGGCGGCCGGTTGCGCCAGCCGTCCTGGAAGGGTCTGCGGCCCGACCTGGCCCCCGGTGACCTCGAACGCCCCGAGCCGGTGGCGCAGGACGGCATCGTGACGGGACGGGACGGCTGAGGTGGCAGCTCGGGAGGGACCCGGGGTGGTCACCGTCGTCGCCGGGCGCCGGCTGCGGCTCAGCAGCCTCGGCAAGGTCATGTACCCGTCGACCGGGACCACGAAGGCGGCGGTGATCGACTACTACGCCCGCATCGCCCCGGTGCTGCTGCCGCACCTGGCCGGCCGACCGGTGACCCGCGTGCGTTTCCCGCATGGCATGTCGGGCCCGGGATTCTTCGAGAAGAACGTACCGGCCGGTGTGCCGGACTGGGTCCGCCGAGCGGGGCGCGATCCGGTCCTGCCCCTGATCGACGACGTCGCCGGGCTGACCTTCTTTGCCAACCTCAACTCGCTCGAGCTGCACGTGCCGCAATGGCGCATTTCGGGTGACGGCGGCGACGCCGTGGCGCTCGACCCCGACCGGCTCGTCGTCGATCTCGATCCCGGGCCGGGGGCGGGGCTGCGGGAATGCGCTGTGGTGGCCATCATCGTGCGCGACCGGTTGACCTCGATCGGTCTGAAGCCAATTCCCGTCACGAGCGGCAGCAAAGGGATGCAGGTGTATGCCGCGGTGCCGGGCGGGCACACCAGTGACCAGATCCGCGACACCGTTCAACAGCTGGCCCGGGAGCTGGCGACCGCCCATCCGGGGCTCGTCGTGTGGAAGATGGCCAAGGGATTGCGGCCGGGAAAGGTATTCCTGGACTGGAGCCAGAACGTGGCGGCCAAGACGACGGTGTGTCCCTATTCCATGCGGGGCAGGCAGGAGCCGACCGTGGCGGCCCCCCGGGAGTGGCTCGAGGTGGCGCAGGGCGCGGCCGGAGAACCCTTCCGGCAGCTGCGGATCGAGGAGGTCCTCGAGCGCGTCGCCGGCGGCGGGGACCCGGCGGCGGGACTGGTCTCGGGGCGGGGACCGGCTGGCAAAAGCCTGACGGGCCCGAGTTGAACCGGGCCCGTCAGCCGTGGTGGTGATCGGCGCCGATCAATGCGCCTTGTCGTAGGCGTTCTGGATCTCCGCGGCGATACGACCGCGGTCGGAGACCGTGTAGCCGTGGGCGCGGGCCCATTCCCGGACCGCGCTCACGTCATTGCGACGCGAGGCGGGCCGACGGCCGGCCGGCCGCTTGCTGCCACCGGAGCGCCGAGCGTGTCCGGTCCATGCCGAAAAGGCGTCCCGGAGTTTCCGGGCGTTTGACTCGGACAGGTCGATCTCGTAGGAAACACCATCCAGACCGAAGGTGACGGTCTCTGCGGCGGTGCCGCCGTCGACATCGTCGACCAGGATGACTTCGACTCGCTGCGCCATGTTTCTCCAAACAGTTCGTCAATCGAGGGGTGGACCGGTGTGCACCGGATACGTCCAAAATAGCAGGCGAATTGCGAGAACGAACAATCCCCACGCTGAAACGCGCCAACGGCGCGGCGGACGACCCGGACTTCACGGAATCGGGTGCGCGGGCAACTGGGTCCTGTACCCGCTCGGGGTACTACCCCTCGGTACTACCCGAGGTGCGGCGATTCGGTCGTGGCCGAGGACCCGTGCTCCGCCTCCCACCTCGCCTGGGCGATCCGCTCCCGCCGGTCGCCCTCGAGGATGGCCTTCATGACGAAGTAGAACAGCGTGGCCAGCCCGATCGTGGGTGCCAGCGCCAGGATGTAGGGGACGGCGGCTTCCATGCCACCAATGGTCGCACGGCCGGCGCTGTCGCAGGTGCCCCCTAGCGTGGCGGCCATGGCAACGAGGAGCAGTGGCGTGCGGTCGGTCGGCTTCCGCTGCACGGAGTGCGGCTGGAGCACCGTCAAGTGGGCCGGGCGGTGCGGCGAGTGCCGCGCGTGGGGCAGCGTCGCGCCGGCCGACGCCTCGTCGGTCCGTGCGGTCCGGGCGCCGGTGAGCGGACCGGCCCGGCCGATCGGCGAGGTCGACGCGAGCGATGCCGCCCCGGAGCCGACCGGGGTGGGGGAGTTCGACCGGGTCCTCGGCGGTGGGCTGGTCCCCGGCGGTGTCGTCCTGGTCGCCGGGGAGCCGGGCGTCGGCAAGTCCACCCTGCTGCTCGACGTGGCCGCCCGCGCCGCCCGTGCGGGGCGGACGGTCCTGTACGTCAGCGGCGAGGAGTCGAGCGCCCAGGTCCGCGGCCGGGCCGAGCGGATCGGCGCCGTCGCCGACCGGCTCCTGCTCGCCACCGAGACCGACCTCGGCACCGTCCTCGGCCACCTCGACCAGACCCGCCCCGAGCTGCTCGTGGTCGACTCGGTGCAGACCCTCGCGAGTGCCGAGGTGGACGGCCAGGCCGGTAACGTCAGCCAGGTCCGCGAGGTCGCCGGCGTCCTGATCCGACTGGCCAAGGCGCGCTCGCTCGCGGTCCTGCTCGTCGGCCACGTCACCAAGGACGGGTCGGTCGCGGGGCCCCGTGTGCTCGAGCACCTGGTCGACGCCGTCGTCCAGTTCGAGGGCGACCGGCACTCTCGGCTGCGGCTCGTGCGGGCCGTGAAGAACCGGTTCGGTCCCACCGACGAGGTCGGCTGCTTCGAGCTGCGCGACTCGGGCATCGTGGGGCTGCCCGACCCGAGCGGCCTGTTCCTGTCCCACTGCGGGGCGGCGGTGGCCGGCACGTGCGTCACCGTGGCGATGGAGGGGCGCCGCCCGCTCGTGGCCGAGGTGCAGTCGCTCGTCACCCGCGCCACGCTGTCCGCGCCGCGCCGCACGACCAGCGGGCTCGACCCGTCCCGGCTCGCGATGATCCTCGCGGTCCTCGAGAAGCGGTCCGGTCTGGCCGCCGGCTCGCGAGACGTCTTCGCGGCGACGGTCGGTGGCATGCGGGTCACCGAGCCGGCGGCCGACCTCGCGATCCTGCTGGCGCTCGCCTCCTCGGCGATGGATCGCCCCCTTGCCCGCGACGTCGTGGCCCTCGGGGAGGTCGGACTGGCCGGCGAGATCCGTCCGGTCCCGGCGCTCGGCCCGCGCCTTGCCGAGGCCGCCCGGCTCGGCTTCCGTTACGCCCTCGTCCCGGCGGGACAGCTCGACGTCGCGCCTCCGGCCGAGCCGGGGGTCGTCGAGGTCGCCGACGTCCGCGCGGCCGTCGAGGCGATGGGTCGGCTGTGCGGCCCGCGCGCTGCGGCGGCGATGAGCGGTGCGACCGCCTAGAATGCGACTCGTCCGGACCCGTCCGGGCGCAGGCGGTCCGACGAACGGGGAGCGATGGAGACCAACGACGACGAGCTGCTTCGTGCGGCTCTCGCCGCCGTCGCCCCGGGCACCGAGCTGCGTGACAGCCTCGAACGCATCCTGCGCGGACGCACCGGCGCCCTGATCGTGCTCGGCCTCGACAAGGTCGTCGAGTCGATCTGCACCGGCGGGTTCGTCCTCGACGTCGAGTTCTCCGCGACCCGGCTGCGCGAGCTGTGCAAGATGGACGGTGCCGTCGTCCTGAACCGCGACGGCACCCGTATCGTGCGGGCCGCGACCCAGCTCGTGCCCGACTCGCGCATCGAGACCTCCGAGTCCGGGACCCGACACCGGACCGCGGAGCGGGTCGCCAAGCAGACCGGGTTCCCGGTCATCTCGGTGAGCCAGTCGATGGGCGTGGTGGCCCTCTACGTCGGCGGTCGCCGCCACGTCGTCGAGGGCTCACCGACCACCCTCTCGCGGGCCGACCAGGCGCTGCAGACCCTCGAGCGCTACAAGTCCCGCCTCGACGAGGTCACCGGCACCCTGTCGGCGCTGGAGATCGAGGACCTCGTCACGGTCCGCGACGTGACCGCCGTGCTCCAGAGGCTCGAGATGGTGCGCCGGATCTCCGCCGAGATCCAGGACTACGTCGTCGAGCTCGGCACCGACGGACGGCTGCTCAGCCTGCAGCTGGAGGAGCTGGTCGGCGGGCTGGGCAACGACCGCGAGCTCGTCATCCGTGACTACCTGCCGGCCACGAAGGCCGACCTGACCGACGCCCAGGCGCTGGCCAACCTCGAGGCGCTCAACTCGGTCGAGCTGCTCGACCTCGCGGCCGGGGCTCGCGCGGTCGGCTTCCAGGTCGTCGGCGACAGCCTCGACGCCCCGGTGAGCCCGCAGGGCTACCGCCTCCTGACCAAGGTGCCACGCCTGCCCCAGGCGATCATCGAGCGCCTCGTGGACCACTTCGAGTCGCTCCAGCGGCTCCTCGCGGCCGGCATCGACGAGCTGATGCTCGTCGAGGGAGTCGGCGACGGCCGCGCCAAGGCGGTCCGTGAGGGCCTGTCGCGGCTGGCGGAGAGCAGCATCCTGGAACGCTACGTGTAGCCCGGCCGGCGCGGGCACCTCGGGCGCGAGCGCCGCGCCGCCGGTGGCCGGCCGGTGTTGCTGACGGCCGGCCCGGTCGATAGCCTGACCCCTCGTGTCCTGCCAGCCACCGACCCGATGAGGATCTTCCTGCTGCTGGTCCGCGCGGGCTTCCGACGCCACTCGACCTACCGCCTGGCGCTGGTCGCGGGGCTGACCACGAACTCGGTCTTCGGGATGATCCGGGCCTCGGTCCTGCTGGCCGCCATCGCCTCGGCCGGGTCGGCCATCGGCGGCTACTCCGGCCCGATGGCGGCCGCCTTCGTCTGGTGGGGGCAGGCGCTGCTCGGCACGGTCAACCTGTGGGGCTTCCAGGAGGTCAAGGAGCGGGTGCGCACTGGTGACATCGCCGTCGACTTCCTGCGCCCGCTCGACCCGCAGCTCGTCTACCTGGCCGGGGACGTCGGCCGGGCGGGGATCAACTTCGTGGCCCGCGGCGTGCCGGCGCTGCTCATCGGGGCCCTCCTTTTCGACCTCGCCTGGCCACCGGGACCGGCGGCGTGGCTCGTCGGGGCCGCCTCGGTGGGCCTGGCCGTCGTCGTCGGGTTCGCCGGCAGCTTCATCGTCAACCTCGTCTCGTTCTGGGTGATCGAGGTGCGTGGCATCCAGCTGGTCTGGACAGTCGTGGCGGGTCTGTTCTGCGGGCTCTACGTGCCGGTGCCGTGGTTCCCCGGCTGGCTGCGCACCATCGCCGACTGGTCGCCGTTCCCGGCGATGCTGCAGCACCCCATCGACATCCTCTGCGGGCGCCTCGTCGGGGCGGACGTCGGCCTCACCCTCGCCAACCAGGTCCTCTGGGCGGTGGTCCTGCTCGGGCTCGGACAGGTCGTCATGCGAGCCGGCCGGAGGCATCTGGAGGTGCAGGGTGGCTGACCGGCTCATGTCCTGGCGGACCCCTCCTCCGGCACCGGGCGGCCCGGCCGACCGGCTGCGGCCCTACCGGGTCATCCTCGCGGCGCGCGCCCGCGCGCAGCTGCAGTACCGCACGTCGTTCGTCACCGACGTCCTCGGCACGATCGGGGTGGGCCTGACCGAGCTCGCCGAGGTGTGGGTCATCTTCCACAACGTCGACGTGCTCGGCGGGCTCCACTTCGGGGCCGCCCTGCTCGTCTTCGCCCTGTCCAACATCGGCTTCTCGCTCGCCGACATGCTGGTCGGACACCTCGACACCCTGCCCGCCTACATCCGGCTGGGGCAGATCGACGCGTTCTACGTGCGCCCGCTGCCGCTGCTCACCCAGTTCATGACGAGCGACATCTCACTGCGCCGCGTCGGCCGGCTGGCCGTCGCCGTGGTCGCGCTCGTCGTCGCGCTCGCGATCGGCGACGTGCGCTGGTCGGCCTCGATCGTCGCCCTGCTGGCCGTCACCATCGTCAGCGGCACCGCGATCTTCTCGGCGCTGTTCACCGCGGCGGGCGGCCTGCAGTTCTTCCTCGTCGACGGCGCGGAGCTCACCAACAGCATGACCTACGGCGGTTCGTATGCCGCCCAACAGAGTCAGCGGGTCTTCCCCGACCCGCTGCGGATCCTCTGGACGTTCGTGATCCCGACGGCGTTCGTCGCGTACCTCCCCACGCTGGCGATCCTCGACCTGCCCGGTGACCGGCTCGGGCCGGCGTGGCTGGCCTGGTGCTCGCCGGTCGCGGCCGTCGTCGCCTGGCTGGCCGCAGCCCTGTGCTGGCGCGCCGGAACCCGGCACTACCAGGGAGCAGGCGGATGAGCAACTCTCGCCGAGCGGCGCCCGGGCCGGTCATCGAGACCGCCGACCTCGTCCGGGACTTCAGGCGGACCAGGGCGGTCGACCACCTGACCTTGCGAGTGCTGCCCGGTGAGTCGGTCGGCTACATCGGGGCCAACGGCGCCGGCAAGTCCACGACGATCAAGATGCTGACCGGCATCCTCAAGCCGACCTCGGGTCTGGTGCGCACCTGCGGGCTCGACCCGATGCGACGCCGGATCGAGGTGGCCCGCCGGGTCGGGGTCGTCTTCGGCCAGCGCTCGCAGCTGTGGTGGGACCTGCCGCTGCACCAGTCGTTCACGATCCTGGCGGCGATCCACCGGCTCGACCCGGTGACGGCCCGGACCAGGACCGCCCGGCTGGTCGACCAGCTCGAGATGGGGCCGCAGCTGGCGACCCCGGTTCGCTCGCTGTCGCTCGGGCAGCGGATGCGCGGCGAGATCGCCGCCGCCCTGCTGCACGAGCCGGAGCTGCTCGTCCTCGACGAGCCGACCATCGGCCTGGACGTGCTGTCCAAGCAGCGCCTGCGCGAGTTCCTCCTGCAGGAGCGGCGCGAGCGAGGCACGACCCTGTTGCTGACGACGCACGACATGGGCGACATCGAACGGCTCTGCGGGCGGGTGCTGGTCATCGACCGGGGCCGGCTGGCTTTCGACGGGACCCTGGCCGGGCTGGCCGGCACCGTCGGTGCGCGGCGGGTGCTCGTGATCGACCTCGCGGAACCGACCGGCGAGCTGAGCGGCATACCCCATACCGCGGTGTTGGCGGTCGAAGGCGGCGGGCTGCGGCAGTCGCTCGCCTTCGATCCGGGCGAGACGACGGCCGCGGCCGTGCTCGCTGCGGTGTCGGCGCGCGCACAGGTTCGCGACCTGACGATCGAGGAGCCGGACATCGAGGACGTCGTGCGCCGCATCTACGCGGCATCCGGTCGCGGCTAGCCGCGACCCGACCCCGCGTCGAGCGGGCGAGCGCGAGGAGAGCTCCACCCGCCTGTCGCTGCGCGACCGATCTGGTGCTGAACTACCGTTGCCCCGTGAGACTCGCGCCCCGCCCGAGCACCCGCTGCGTTGCCGTCGCGACCACGCTCCTGCTGCTCGCCGGATGTTCCTCGGGGTCGGGATCCGGGTCGGCGAGCAGCCGGCCGGCCCCGACCTCGAGTGTGCCGTCGTCCGCTGCGGCGGCGCCCGTGCAGGTCAAGGGCGCACCTGCCGAGCTGGCCGCCCTCGTCGCGCGGGTCTACACGGGCGCCGACCTCGGCGGCGCCGCCTCGCGGACGGCGGCCGCCGCCCTCGAGGCGCGGCAACCGAGTACCGGCCGGGTCACCGGCACGGCGACGACCGGCACCTGGCGGGGCCAGCAGGTCGCCGTGGTCACCGTCGGGCGCGACGTCACCCTCGCGGTCGCGGCCAAGCCCGGGGCGTGGCGCGTGGTCGGCGGCTGGTGGCCCTCGCTCGACGTCCCGAGACCGTCGCTCGGCTCGGGCCCGCGCTGGGTGCTGGCGCTCGGCTCTGATGCCCGGCGGGGCCAGCCGCTGGACCACACGCGGGCCGACACGATCCAGGTCGTCGGCACCGACGGCCGGGGTGGGGCCGGCCTGATGGGCATGGCGCGCGACCTCTGGGTGCCGCTCGCCACCGGAGGCCGGGGCAAGATCAACTCCGCCATGGCGCTCGGCGGTGTGCGAGCGCAGCTGAGGACGGTCCGCAACGTCACCGGGCTGCCGATCGAGGGCTACGTGGTCATCGGGTTCACCGGGTTCAAGAAGGTCGTCGACGCGCAGGGCGGCATCCCGATCGTCATTCCCCGGACGGTCGACGCCTCCCACGCCGGGATAGTCATCAGGAAGGGCCCGCAGACGCTGACCGGAGCGCAGGCGCTCGCCTACGCCAGGGAGCGCAAGACCTTGCCCGACGGCGACTTCGGCCGCTCCCGGCACCAGGGCGAGCTGCTGCTGGCAGCCGCCGTCAAGGCCCGGCTCGCCGGTCCGGGCGCCATACCGAGCGCCATGTCCACCGTGAGCAGGTATGCCAGGACCGACCTCGACGGCGAACGGATGCTGACCTTCCTCGCCCGGTTCTACCGGGTCAACCCGGCCAAGGTCGGGCGCGGGGTCGCCCAGGGCGGGTTCGGCTGGGCCGGCGGGCAGTCGATCGTGCTGCTCGGCCCACAGGCGCGGTCGCTGTTCGCCGACTTCGCCGACGGGAACCTCTCGTGAGCGCGGCCCCCGTCATCCGGCGGGCGCGCACCGCCGACATCCGCGCGATCCGCGCACTCGTCAGACCGCTCGCCGAGCGGCGCATCCTCGTGGCGAAGGACGCGGTGACCTACTACGAGGGGGTCCAGGAGTTCCGGGTCGCCGACGACGACGGGGTCGTGGTCGGCTGCGGCGCCCTGCACGTCATGTGGGAGGACCTGGCCGAGATCCGCACGCTCGCCGTCGCAGAGGGCTACCTCGGCACCGGGCTGGGCGGGCGCATCCTCGAGGTGCTGATGGACGAGGCCCGCGAGGTCGGGGTGCAGCGCCTGTTCTGCCTCACCTTCGAGACGAGGTTCTTCACCCGGCACGGTTTCGCGTCGATCGAGGGCCAGGCGGTCACCGGTGACGTCTACGCCGAGCTGCTGCGCTCGTACGACGAGGGCGTCGCCGAGTTCCTCGACCTGGAGCGGGTCAAGCCCAACACCCTCGGCAACACCCGCATGCTGCGCACGCTGTGACGGCCTCTGGGTCAGCACCGGGGGGCTGTGCGTGGTTGTGGTCGCCCTGGCGACCACAACCACGCACAACCGGGGTGGGGCGCCGGTAGCGCTGTCGAGCGGTACCGGTCAGATCGCGTCCCGACCGGCTCCGGGCACCCGTCCGCCCCCGGCGTTGCCGGTCACGTCACGGGTCGGGTCGGGCAGCTGTTCGGACAGGCCGGACAACGCCTCGTCGAGCGCGGCCTCGCCGATGTCGGCCAGGTGGTCGGCCGGCCGGTGCGCGGGCTTGGACTTCGGGCTGAAGACGAACTTCTCCTGCTTGCCCTCGCCCTCGGTGTCGACGAGCACGTGCTGGCCGGAGGTGAACTCCGCGTAGAGGATCTTCTCGGACAGGGCGTCCTCGATCTCGCGCTGGATCGTGCGGCGCAGCGGCCGGGCGCCCAGGACCGGGTCGTAGCCCTTCTTGGCGAGCAGGTCCTTGGCCGCCGGCGTGAGCTCGATGCCCATGTCCTTGTCCTTGAGCCGCTTGTCGAGCTTGGCGATCTCCAGGTCGACGATCTGGGTGATCTCGCTCCGGGTCAGGTGCGGGAACACGATGATGTCGTCGACGCGGTTGAGGAACTCGGGCCGGAAGTGCTGCTTCAGCTCGTCGGTGACCTTGGCCTTCATCCGCTCGTAGTCCGACAGGGTGTCGGGCCCGGCGGAGAAGCCCATCGACGCCTTGGAGGCATCGCGCGTGCCGAGGTTGGTCGTCATGATGATGACGGTGTTCTTGAAGTCGACCATCCGGCCCTGCGAGTCGGTCAGTCGACCGTCCTCGAGCACCTGCAGCAGCGAGTTGAAGATCTCCGGGTGGGCCTTCTCGACCTCGTCGAAGAGCACGACCGAGAACGGCTTGCGGCGCACCTTCTCGGTCAGCTGGCCGCCCTCCTCGTAGCCGACGTAGCCCGGGGGGCTGCCGAACAGCCGCGAGACGGTGTGCTTCTCGGAGTACTCGGACATGTCGAGCTGGATCAGCGCGTCCTCCGAGCCGAACAGGAACTCGGCGAGCGTCTTGGCCAGCTCGGTCTTGCCGACACCGGTCGGGCCGGCGAAGATGAACGACCCGCCGGGCCGGTGCGGGTCCTTCAGGCCGGCCCGGGTGCGCCGGATCGCCTGCGACAGCGCGCCGACCGCCTCGTCCATCCCGACGATCCGCTTGTGCAGCTCGTCCTCCATGTGCAGCAGCCGGGAGGACTCCTCCTCGGTCAGCTTGAACACCGGGATGCCGGTGCTGGCCGCGAGCACCTCGGCGATCAGCTCCTCGTCGACCTCGGCGACGACGTCCATGTCGCCGGTCTTCCACTGCGCCTCCCGGGCGGCCTTCTCGGTGCGCAGCTTCTTCTCCTCGTCGCGGATCCGGGCCGCGCGCTCGAAGTCCTGCCCGTCGATCGCCGACTCCTTCTCGCGCACCAGCCGGGCGATCTTCTCGTCGAACTCGCGCAGGTCCGGCGGTGCGGTCATCCGGCGGATCCGCAACCGGGCGCCCGCCTCGTCGATCAGGTCGATCGCCTTGTCGGGCAGGTAGCGGTCGTTGACGTACCGGTCGGCCATGTTGGCGGCCGCCACGAGCGCCCCGTCGGTGATCGTCACGCGGTGGTGCGCCTCGTACCGGTCGCGCAGCCCCTTGAGGATCTCGATCGCGTGCGGCAGCGTCGGCTCCTGGACCTGGATCGGCTGGAACCGCCGCTCGAGCGCGGAGTCCTTCTCGATGTGCTTGCGGTACTCGTCGAGCGTGGTCGCCCCGATCGTCTGCAGCTCGCCGCGGGCGAGCATCGGCTTCAGGATCGAGGCCGCGTCGATGGCGCCCTCGGCGGCGCCGGCGCCGACCAGGGTGTGGATCTCGTCGATGAAGATGATGATGTCGCCGCGGGTGCGGATCTCCTTCAGGACCTTCTTCAGCCGCTCCTCGAAGTCACCGCGGTAGCGGCTGCCCGCGACGAGCGAGCCGAGGTCGAGCGTGTAGAGCTGCTTGTCCTTCAGCGTCTCGGGCACCTCGCCCTTGACGATGTCCTGGGCCAGCCCCTCGACCACGGCGGTCTTGCCGACGCCGGGCTCCCCGATCAGGACGGGGTTGTTCTTGGTGCGGCGGGACAGCACCTGCATGACCCGCTCGATCTCCTTCTCGCGGCCGATCACCGGGTCGAGCTTGCCCTCCCGCGCGGCCTGCGTGAGATTTCTGCCGAACTGGTCCAGCACGAGCGACCCCGCCGGGGTGCCCTCGCCCGCCGCCGGGCCGACCCCGGCTGCGGTCTTCTCGCCCTGACCCGGGCCCTGGTAGCCCGAGAGCAGCTGGATCACCTGCTGGCGCACCTTGTTCAGCTCCGCGCCCAGCTTGACGAGGACCTGGGCGGCGACGCCCTCACCCTCGCGGATCAGGCCGAGCAGGATGTGCTCGGTGCCGATGTAGCTGTGGCCGAGCTGAAGCGCCTCGCGCAGCGAGTACTCCAGGACCTTCTTGGCCCGTGGTGTGAAGGGGATGTGCCCGGTCGGGGCCTGCTG
>NZ_JBDIAQ010000065.1:0-18534 GCF_039812505.1 Intrasporangium sp.
ACAGCAGCGCGAGCAGACACGCGACGTAACCGGCCAGCACGACGACCTCGACGCTCATCCGGCGCTCCTTCCCGCTTGTCGTTCAGGAGGAGCGGAGCGCCGCGGTGATACCGCGCCTTCGTCGGTATGCCGCTCAGCCGGGTGGGCGGCATACCGGCCGCACGCGCGGGCCCGGGACGGGAGACCCCTGAGGCGGACGGGAGACCCCTGAGGCGACGGACTGTCCGGGCGGGTGGCGCCCGGGCGGGTGGCGCCCGGGCGGGTGGCGCCCGGGCGACGTCGGAGCCCCGGGCTAGGGTGAGCCCAGGCTCCGGCCCCACCCCCCATCGAGTGCGGAGGTCCCCCATGGCCCACAAGATCATCCTCGACTGCGACCCCGGGCACGACGACGCGATCGCCCTGCTGCTGGCGCACGGCAACCCCGAGATCGAGCTGCTGGCCGTCACGACGGTCGTCGGCAACCAGACCCTGGCGAAGGTCACCCGCAACGCGCTGGCGGTGGCCCGGATCGCGAACCTCACCGGGGTGCCCTTCGCCGCCGGGTGCGCCCGCCCGCTGGTGCGCGAGGTCGAGGTGGCGCCCGACATCCACGGCGAGTCCGGCCTCGACGGCCCCGAGCTGCCCGAGCCGGTCCTGGCCCTGGACCCGCGGCACGCCGTCGACCTGATCATCGACACCGTCATGAGCCACGAGCCGCAGACGGTCACGCTGGTGCCCACCGGCGGCCTGACCAACATCGCCATGGCGGTGCGCAAGGAGCCGCGCCTGGCCGAGCGGGTCGAGCAGGTCGTGCTCATGGGCGGCGGCTACCACACCGGCAACTGGAGTGCCGTCGCCGAGTTCAACATCAAGATCGACCCCGAGGCCGCCCACATCGTCTTCAACGAGCGCTGGCCGCTGCTGATGGTGGGCCTCGACCTCACCCACCAGGCGCTGGCCACCCCTGACGTCGTCCGGCGGGTCGCCGCCGTGGGGACCAGGCCGGCCGGCTTCGTCGTCGAGCTGCTCGAGTTCTTCGGCACGATGTACAAGCAGGCGCAGGGGTTCGACGCGCCGCCGGTGCACGACCCGTGCGCGGTCGCCTACGTCATCGACCCGAGCGTCATGACCACCCGGCGGGTCCCGGTCGACATCGAGCTCACCGGCACCCTCACCCTCGGGATGACGGTCGCCGACTTCCGGTCGCCCGCTCCGCCCGAGTGCACCACGTCCGTGGCCGTGGAGCTCGACCGTGAGAGGTTCTGGGGCCTGGTCATCGACGCGCTGGAGCGGATCGGCGAGGTCGACCTGTGACGGCGCAGCCGGCGCCCGCGCGGCGGGTCAACGTCGGTGTGCTCATGGTGGCCCTGCTGGCCGCCTGCCTGGCCTTCCAGCTCAACGCGAGCATGCTGAGCCCGGCCCTGACCACGATCGAGCACGAGCTGCACACCGACGCCGCCGCGGTCGGGCTGACCCAGACGGCCTTCTTCACCTCGGCCGCCCTGTTCTCGCTGTTCCTGCCCAGGCTCGGCGACATCATCGGCCGCAAGAAGGTGCTGACCGGGATGCTCGCGGTGATGACGCTCGGCTGCGTCATCGCCGCGCTGGCGCCCAACATCAACGTCCTGTTCGTCGGCCGCATCGTGCAGGGCGTCTCGGGCCCGGTCGTGCCGCTGTGCCTGATCATGCTCCGGGTCGAGGTCACCGAGCCGAAGCTCTACGGGACGCTGATGGGGGTCGTCACGGCGATCAACGGCGGCATCGCCGGGATCGACGCGATCGCCGGCGGACACCTCGCCGACAACTACGGCTTCGCCTCGATCTTCTGGGTGATGGCCGTCATCGCCGCGATCGCCACCCTGCTGATGGCGCTGCTCGCCCCGGAGTCCACCGCGGAGCACAAGGAGCGGATGGACTGGGTCGGCGTCCTCCCGCTGGTCGTGTCGGTGGGTGCGGCCCTGATCGCGCTGAACGAGATGGGCAAGCTGGCGGCGGCCAACTGGGCGCTCGTGGTGGGCCTGCTCGTCCTGACCGTGCTGGCCTTCGCGACCTTCTGGCGGGTCGAGAAGCGCAGCACCCACCCCCTCGTCGCGACCCACCTGCTGCGCCGCCGGGCCACCTGGGCGCTGCTGCTGACGACCGTCCTCACCATGACGGGCGTCTTCGCCGTGATGAACGGTCTGATCCCGGCGCTCGCCCAGGACCCGAAGCTCGGCTTCGGTATGGGGGCCGAGGAGTCCGCGTTCTGGACGCTGACGCCATACGCCATCGCGGGGCTGCTCATGGGTCCGGCCGCGGGTTGGCTGGCGGCCACCGTCGGCTACCGCAAGATGCTGCGGATCGGCATGGTCGGCTCGGTCGTCGCCGTGGGGCTGATGGTCTCGCTGGTCGACAGCGGGTCCCGGTTGCTGCTGCTCGGGCTGTCGATCCTGATCGGCCTGACCTACGCGGGCACGGTCAACATCATCCTCAACGGCCTCGGCATCGTGCTCTCGCCCGCGGAGAACCCGGGGTTCCTGCCGGGCCTGAACGCCGGCGCCTTCAACCTCGGTGCGGGGCTCAGCTTCGCGGTGCTGTTCGCGGTCAAGACCGCCATGACCCCGGCGGAGGGCAGCCCGTCCGGCGGTTACGTCGGCGGCCTGGTCGCCGGCCTGATCTTCATCGCGCTGGCACTGGCCACCTCCTTCCTGATCCCGCGGCCGGTCGAGGCCGAGGTGCACGGTGCGGACCAGAGCCCCGCCACGTCCGTCAGGGGTGAGCGGTGAGCGGCGCGGTCGCCGTCGTGGGGTCGCTCAACATCGACCTGACGGTGCGCACCGAGCGGTTCCCCGAGCCCGGCGAGACCCTGACCGGCTCCGAGCTGGTCACCGCGCCGGGGGGCAAGGGCTCCAACCAGGCGGTGGCCGCGGCGGTCCTCGGCTCGCGCGTCCACCTGGTCGGCGCCGTCGGGGCCGACGCCAACGGCGACGTCCTGCTGCATCACGGCCGAGCGGCCGGGGTCGACGTGACGGCCGTGCGCCGGCTCGAGGACCACGCGACCGGGTCGGCGATGATCGTGGTGAACGCAGCGGGCGAGAACACCATCATCGTCTCCCCCGGCGCGAACGGAGCCCTGCGGCCCGACGCCGTCACCCGGGCCGGTCTGGGCGGCGCCACGGTGCTCTGCCTCTGCCTGGAGGTCCCCGTCGAGACCGTCCTGGCCGCCGCGCGAGTCGGTCAGCAGGCCGGGGCGCAGGTCCTGTTCAACCTCTCCCCGTATGCCGCTGTCCCGCCCGAGCTGCTCGCCGCCACCGACGTGCTGCTGGTCAACCGGGCCGAGGCGGGTCTGCTGCTGGGTGGGCAGTCCGTCGGCCCGGGCTGGCGCGGCGCACTGGACGGGCTGCGCACGCTCGGTATCGAACGCGCAATCGTCACGCTGGGCGCGGAGGGGTCGGTCGTGCTCGACGCCGCCGACCCGCAGGCCCCGGTCACCGAGGTCGCTGCCGTGCCGGTCGACGTGGTCGACACCACCGGTTGCGGCGACGCGTTCACCGGGGCGGTGGCCCACCGGCTCGCCGCCGGGTCGAGCCTGGTCGAGGCGGCCCGCTTCGCGGCCGAGGTGAGCGCGCTCGCGGCGACGGCGGCCGGGGCGCAGTCCTCCTACGGCCGGTTCGCGCACCTGGGCGGGTGAGGGCGCCGATACGTCAGCACCCGGTCCCCCGCTCCTCGATCGAGGGCAAGAACCCGGAGCACGCCGTCCTCCCGGCATCCCGGACCCACCCGGGCGACCCACCCATCGGGTCATCCCGGGGGCAGCACCGGGGACAGCAGCCGCACCCGGCGGGCGGTCCGGTCGGTGGCGTCCTCGAAGCGGTCGGCGCCGTCGAGCACCCGCACGATGGCGTTCGCGGCCAGGTAGCGCAGGGGTTCGGGCTCCCAGCGGCGGCTGCGATGGCCGACCCATGGGGCGGTGCTGTAGGGGCTGCGTCGCCCGGTGACCAGGTCGGCCAGGCCCCGTCCGGCGAGATAGGCGGCGACCACGCCGTGGCCCGAGTAGCCGCCGGCGGCGCCGACCCGTTCCACCGGGTCCCAGGTGAGCGACATACTCCAGTCGCGTGGGACGGCCAGCAGCCCACCCCACCGGTGGGTGGTCGACGCACCCCGCGTCTGTGGGAAGTGCTCGAGCAGGGCCTGCTCCAGCCGGTTCCAGACCGGACGGTCACGGTCGCCGAACTCGGCGAGCGGGTCGCGCAGCCGGTACGGCGCCCCCCTGCCACCGATGGCGATCCGGTCGTCCGCGGTGCGCTGCGCGTAGAAGAACAGGTGGTGCCGGTCCCGGATCGTCAGGCCCTGAGGCCAGCCGAGCTCGTTCCAGACAGCGTCGGGCAACGGCTCCGTGGCGATCATCATGGAGGTGAGCGGCAGGTAGGAGGCGCCGCGGCCGGCCAGCTGCTCGCTCCACGCCTCGGTGGTCCGCAGCACGGTGCCCGCCCGGACGAGGCCGGCCGCGGTGCGCACCCTTCCGGGTTCGAGCGACTCGACCGAACTGCCCTCGTGGATCACGACGCCGAGTCGCTCGCACGCGTCGGCCAGGCCGCGCACGAGCCGGGCCGGCTGGATCCGGGCACAGTGCGGCGTGAACAGCCCACCGACGACGTTCGGGGTCTGCACGATGGCGCGGACCCCGTCGGGGTTCAGCACTCGCGTGCCGGGTTCGACGAGCCCGTGGACAGCGGCCGTGGCCTGGCCGTCCTGCAGCCGTCGCCACTGAGGGCGGGTGGCCGCGATCACGAGCGTGCCGCCCTTGACGAAGTCGGCACTGATGTCGTGTGCAGCCAGGGTCGCGCCGATCTCGTCGACCGCCGTCTCGGTCAGCCGGGCGGCAGAGCGCACCGCCTCCCAGCCCGACGTGCGGGCGTACGCCTTCGGGCTGCCGGCCATCCCGGCGCTGCACCATCCCCCGTTGCGTCCGGCTGCGCCGTAGCCGACGACCTGCCGCTCGAGAACCACGATGCGTTGGCCCGGTCGGGCCTGCGCGAGGTGCAGCGCAGCCCACATGCCGGTCAGCCCGCCACCGACGATGACGACGTCGGCCACCTGCTCGCCGACGAGCGGCTCCCGAGGGGTCAGGTCGCCCAGCTGGTCGAGCCACAGGGAGCGTGACCTGATCGCGCCGGCGGTGGGAGAGGCCGCGGGCATCAGGGGGTCTCCCGCACGGCACGGACCGGGCTCGTCCCCCGCCCGGTGGACTCGACCTCGACGACGAACCCGCCTGTCCGGCGACTGACCCAGAACACCGAGAGGGCGTCGCGCAGCGCGTTCACGGTCTTGCCGTCCCGCCCGACGAACCGGATCGCCTCCAGGATCCGCCGCACAGCCAAGGTCGCCACGCCTGCATCGTGTCATGCGGCTACGAGGTTGACGATCGAGCCCCTCGGAGACCACGTCTGGCACACGCCCTCTCCGCACCGAGCCGGAGCCGGCTCAGCGCCTGGGCGCCGGGCTCGCGTCCCAGGGGTCGAGACAGCGGACACCGAGGGGTCCGAGGTGCTTGGTGTTCCGCGTGACGACGGTCATCCCTGCCGAGTGTGCAGCCGAGGCGATGGGTGCGTCGTCGAATGGCGCGTGCTCGGGAACCCGGTACGTCGCCAGGGTCCGCGCCACCGACAGCCCGAACGACAGAACGCGGCCGGCGAACGCGGGCAGCACATTCTCCCTGAACCAGCGGCGCAGGGGCACTCCCTGCCAGGCATCAGACCGCTCCTTGGCGATCACTCCCCGCTCGATCTCGGCGATGGTGAAGGCCGCCACGAACTGGTCCCCGACCGGAACCGACGCCGCCCACGTCTCGACCGACGAATGGCTCCCGCGGACGCGCAGCACGAACACCACATTCGTGTCCAAGAGGTACTTCACAGCTTCGCTGAGCAGGCGGTCAGGCCCAACCGCTCTGGCTCGAAGTCGATCTCGGCGCGATCGTCGGTGCCCAAGATGTCAACGATGGTGATCGGGTCACTCTCGAGGGCGCTGGTCAGTGCGTCGCGGGCCTCCGCTTCGACCGACCGGTGATGCTGTACCAGTAGGTGACAAGGTTCTGGGTCAGGAACTCGAACGGGACGGTACGTTCGACCGCTCGGGCGACCCGGTTGCGGGCCTGCCCGACGCCGAGGACCTGTTTGCCGGTGGCGTTGGAGGTCTCCAGGCTCCACCGGTCGGCGTAGCGGGCGACGACCTGCTCTGGGCCCGGCAGCAGGATCGGTGGTGAACAGGGCCAGGTCATACCCGCAGGCCTTGGCTTCGTCGCGGACCAGCACGAGCCGCCCGGGGGGTGTCTTCGCTTACGGCGGGCCGGCGCGACTCCTCCGGGGACCTACCGGGGCGGCGCGCGGACGGGGCACGGCGCCGCGGCCAGCCGACGACCCCGCCGCGACCCGGCACGCCGGGACCGCGGCCTCCCTCGCGCTCGGGCTGGCGCTGCTCGTCCAGGTCATGTCCGACCTGGGCATGGACGACGAGCTCGACGAGCACGACGGGCTGTTCGCCGACATGTACTCGCTGGTGCGCGACTGCTTCGTCGAACAGAAGGGCGCCACCCCCGGTGCGCGGGTGCTGACCGCGCTGCGGGCTCTGCTGTCCTCCGGGCGCGGGCACCTGGTCCCGTCCGGGGTGGGCGGGCCGCCGATGCCGGGCACCGACCCGGTCCACGGCGCGGAGGCGGCCGCCGTCAACCAGCGGCTCGGCTGGCAGGTGCCGACCGACGCGAACGAGCTGCCCCGCCGCTGGGCGTGCCGGTCGGCTACCTGCTCAGCGAGGGCGGAAGGTGGTACGCGCTGTTCAACCAGCAGGCCGCGTTCGCACTGGCCCAGCGCGAGTACCCGGGGCTGATCCCGCATGGTCAGACCGCGCACTCGACCTGGGAGTCGGCCTGGTCCGAGCGCATCGCGTCCGGGC
This sequence comes from Intrasporangium sp., assembly GCF_039812505.1. GTDB lineage: Bacteria > Actinomycetota > Actinomycetes > Actinomycetales > Dermatophilaceae > Intrasporangium_A. The sequence continues at coordinate 6,910 of NZ_JBDIAQ010000065.1, forward strand.
CGTGGCGGCGCAAGGGCCGCTCCGGGGGCCGGCCGCTCGCGCAGGTGCGGGCCCGCGGCCTGGAGGGCGTCCCGGTCCCGCTCTCGACGCTGCTCGACCTCGACGGCTGAGCAGGGCCAGCGACCTTGGACGAGGTACCATCTGCGGAGCACCCGTCCGCCGGTGGGGCTCACCATCGATTACGAGCGCGGGCCAACAGTCACGGAAGGGTCTTCGCACATTCAGTTGACTCGTACGCCTACTAGGCACACACTTGGTTCATGGTAGTTGTCAAGGACTCTCGGATTGCCGTGCGCCTGTCCTCGGACCAGGACGAGCTCATCCGGCGTGCCGCCGAGGTGGAGGGCGCCAGCCTGACCGAGTTCACCGTCGCGGCGACGGTAAGCCACGCGGTCGACGTGCTGGCCGATCGACGGATGTTCTCGCTCGACGACGCCGCATGGAGCGAGTTCCTCGCCCTGCTCGACCGCCCCGTCCGCCACAAGCCACGACTGACGAGGTTGCTCACCGAGCCCGCCGTCTTCACCGAGGAGTGAGCGGATACAGCCTGCCGCGTCCGATCCGGGAGGCCGACGACACCAGCGGCTTCGACAGCGGCGAGGGCGCCCTCGATCAGTACCTGCGCAGGCGGGCACTGGCCAACCACATCCAAGGCGCTTCACGCTGCTATGTCACCTGCCGTGCCGACCGGGTCGTCGGCTACTACGCCCTCGCCTCGGCGAGTGTTGGGCATCGCGACGTGGCCGGGAAGGTGCGTCGCAACATGCCTGATCCGGTACCGGTGATTCTGCTGTCTCGTCTCGCGGTGGACCGGACGGAGCAGGGTTCCGGGCTGGGCAAGAACCTGTTGCGCGACGCCATCCTCCGCTCGATCCGGGCTTCCGAGATCGTCGGCGTGAGGGCGCTGCTGGTCCACGCCCTCAACGACACCGCTCGCGCGTTCTACGCCCACTTCGACTTCGACCCCTCGCCGACAGACCCGTTGCACCTGGTACTCCTGATCAAGGACGCCCGTTCCGCAGCCGGCCGCTGAGACCTCGGGTTCGGGCCCAGACTTGGCTTGGGTCTTCACGGATGCGAGCCGGTCCGGCCGCTCCCTTTCGGGGGAGCCGGATAGCCAGATGCTTCCGATCGTGGAAGAGCCCACGTGGGCCAGGCGGGTCACCTTCGGGCCGGTTGATGCACGAACGGCGGCGCCGGCAACCTGGTGACCTGTGGGTGCAGTCCTTCCGCCAGCCAACGATGTCGACGTCGGCGGGCGCGGCAGGTGGCCCGCAGTCACGTGGAGGTGTGTCCATCTTGGATGGCGGGGCGGCACCAGCTAGCCTCAGTGGCTGACAGGGATTCGGCCGGTCGGGTCAGGCGTCTGGGGGGTGCTTCTCGTCAGCGCTCCAGGTGGCGCCCGTCCGGAGGAGGTCAGCCCGCGATTGCAGACGGTAACGGCGGCGATGCGTTCATCCTCCCGGTCCAGGCTCTCGTGGCCCAGCTGGTCCATGATGATGATCCGGTTGTCGACTGGGCGATGGCCGACGCATTGCTGCGCGAGGGGCTGAAGGGTGTGTCGAGCACGCTCTTCGCGTTTATCGGCCGAGAGGGCCGATGGCGGTCATCGGACGTCGCGAGGTTCGCCTGCCTGGCTACCGGGCGGCCGTCGAGGGGGTGTGACGCGCCGGTTTCCAGCCTGCCGTGCGGGTCACCGGTGGCCGGGCCGTGGCGTACACGCCGAGGGCATTGGTGGTGGACATTGTCCAACATCGGTCGAGAGCCGACGACGACCCCCTTGCTCGCTTCGAGACCTACGGCGCGCTTCTGGTCGCAGCGTTTGGGCCTTGGGCATCGAGGCCCAGATAGGGGCTGTGCCTGGCGAGTACTGCCCAGGGCGCACTCGATCAATGTCGGAGGGGCCGCGAAGCTCGTCGGAACCTCACGGCGTGTCGTTCGCGGTGCCTGGCTGTTCAGTGCCCTGATCGTTCTCGATGACCAGGAGCGGGTGGCGCAGGCTCTCGCCGACATCTACGGGGCGTTCGACCACCCGTTCGATCCGACATCGGTCGGCTCGGTCTTCGCGGAGGTCCCGCCCGTCCGATTGTTGAGGTCGAAGCGGCCATCATGGCCGGCTTCGGCCAACGCAAGGCTGAAACCATCCGGATCAGCACTGTGCTGCATGGTTGAGCTCACGCGCTCGCGCCTGTGGCGGTGCCGGGACCGTCCGGACCGTCGGCGCAGACCCCTCGCCGATGATCCGGGCGTGAAGATCACGACGGCTGGTCGGCTCGGCTCACCCCGGTGTGGAGCCTTGGAGGGCCATGGTGGAGGTCGGGTTCTCTCGACATGGTCCGGACGGCTGCAAAGTCTCACGCAACCCCCCACTGAGGAAGGCGAGGAGGCGCGTGAACGCGGCGTCATCCTGGAAGTTGCCGAGTCGCCGCCCGTGGTGGGGGCGGCTGGTGAGATGTGAGATGAGCAGCTGGAACGCCATCTGGAGCGTTTGGTCGACCTCGGCAGGGTTGGCGTCTGGGAAGCACCGCAGGACGGCCTGCGCTACCAGGGCATCGACCTCCGGTTCTTGCACTCGTTCGGGCTGGCTGCTCATCAGCCATCCGATGAGCCGGATCCATTCCCACCCCTCCGCGTCGGTGGCCAGCAGCGTCCAGTAGGGGATCGCAAGCGCCTCGATCACAGCCCGAGGGGTGATCTCGCCGTGCTGCAGGGTGCGGGACCGCTCGAGGACGTCTTCGACGACCGTCACCGCGTGCCGCTCGATGAGGGCGTCGACGAGCGCGTCCTTAGTGCCGAAGTGGTAGTGCACCGAGGCCGGACCCAGGCCTGCCTCCCGGTTGACCGCGCGGATCGAGACCGCATCGGGTCCCTCGCGTGAGAACAGCCTCAGCGCAGCCTTCAGGATGAGCTCTCGGCCGTTGACGTCGGGACGACGAGCCATGCGTGCCTCCTCGATCGGAATGGGTGACGGGCGGGTCTGGAGACCGGGTCCTGGTCCTGGGCGACGATCCTAGGCTCGCTCGATCCGTCTGATTCAATCATGCGAATCAACTACTTGACTGAATCACTTGATTCATTCTACCGTAGTCCTCACCATGAAGACCAGACCAAGGAGGGTCCCGGACATGACCGAGCTGTACGAGGTCACGATCCCCGCGAGCGGATCGGTCGAGAACGTCGTCATCACCGTCTGGCTCGTCGCCGTCGGCGACACGCTCGAGAAGGGTGACCTGGTGGCCGAGATCAGCACCGAGAAGGTCGACACCGAGCTGGTCACCGAACGCGCCGGACGGGTGGTGGCCCTGCTCGTCGAGGAGGGCGACGAGGTTCCTGTCGGGACGAGCGTCTGCCTGATCGCCCCCGTCGACGCACCCGATGACGCGGTCACCGCCGCGGTCGCGGCCCGTCAGGGCTGAACAGCGTCATGTCGACCCCTGTCGAGGTTCCGTCGCTGCCCGAGGCGTACGAGTCCATCCCCTGCGTGACACACCGCCACACCCCGCGTCGCCGGGCCGTCGCCAGGTCCATGACCCTGGCCGCCCAGGTCCCGACGCTGACCGCGGATGTGCGCGTCGACCTGTCCCAGCTGATGTCGGTGCGTGCCGACTGGGGCCACAACGGCGGCGCAGCGGGTCGCCCCTCCGTGCTGGCGCTGATCGCGTGGAACGCCGTGCGGGCGCTCGATGCCTTCCCGGCCCTGAACGCGTCATGGAGCGAGCAGGCCCTGCTGGCCTGGGAGCCGGTCAACCTCGCGATCGCGGTCGACACTCCCAAGGGTGTCGTGGCGCCGGTCATTCGTCGGGCTGAGACGCTGAATGCAGCCGAGCTGACCGCGGCGTTCGCTGCCGTGGCCGACAGGGCCCGGGGCCGTGGGCTGTCGCTCGCCGACCTCGAGGGCGGCACGTTCACGATCAGCAACCCTGGAGCCGTCGGCCCGGCTATCCGTGCCGAGGCGCTGCTCAACGTCCCACAGGTCGCCCTCCTCGGGCTGCCCGGGATCGTGCGCCAACCCATCGTCGTCGGTACGGGCCAGGACGAGCGGGTCGAGATCCGCTCGACGATCTCACCGTCCCTGACCTTCGACCACCGCGCCATCGACGGCGCGGACGCGATCCGCTACCTCGTGGCCCTGCGCGACCACATCGAGACCACGGATGCCGCCGAGTACCACCGCGCAGCCCAACCAGATCGGAGGACCTCATGACCCAGACCTCGACATCAACGACCCACGGCTCGGCGCGCCGGCCGACGCTCGAGACGATGTTCCACCGGATGGTCATCGCCCGAGGCATCGAGGACCTGTTCGAACGCTGGACGGCCGACCGGACCTTCCAGGGCTGGTGGCACCCGGGGCGCGGTCAGGAAGGCTCAGGGATCGGGGTCATGTGGGCCCTCGCCCCGGAGGACCAGATCATGTGGTACCACCGCGGGGCCATCTGGCCGATCGCGCGAGGCATGTCCCCCACACTCGTGATCGCCGACCTGCTCGGCCGCACCAACGGCAGCACCAGAGGCAAGGGCGGCGGGTCCCCGCACTGGGTGGACCACTCGCTCGGACTGATGGGCTCCGGCGGCACCCTGGGCACCGCCCACGTCCTCGGCGGCGGACTGGCCCTGGCCAAGCAGGTCCTCGGCAACCCGGGCATCGTCGTGGCCGGCTTCGGCGACGGCACCAGCGCCCGCGGCACCTTCCACGAGACCCTGATCCAGGCCGTCGCCTGGAAGCTGCCGCTGCTCTACCTGTGCGAGAACAACGGCTGGTCCGTCAGCACCTCGTTCGCCCGCACCTCGGGCACGGCCACGGTGGCCGAACGCGCGGCGGCATACGGTATTCCCGGCGTCACCGTCGACGGCCAGGACGCGCTCGCCGTGCGCGATGCCGTCGCCACGGCCCGCGAGCATATCGTCGCCGGGCACGGCCCGTACCTGGTCGAGACGCGCACCTACCGGCTCGGCGGGCACTACTTCGGCGACGTCGGCAAGTACCGGCCGGCAGACGAGCTCGCCGACTACCGCGACCCCATCGAGGTCCTGGGCAGCCACCTCGAGCAGGAAGCCCGCGAGGCAATCAGCCGGCGCGCCCTCGCCGAGCTGGAGGCCAGCGCCCAGGAGGCCCTCGATGGCCCGGTCCCTGGCGCGGACACCATCTTCCACACCTGTATGCGGAGGAGTCACGATGAGCCAGACCAAGATGCTTCGCTACCAGCAGGCCATCGGCCTGGCCATCGAGGAGGAGATGCGCCGCGACCCCCGAGTCTTCGCGATGGGCCAGGACCTGACCACCCTCGGCGGCCAGTTCGGCCTTTCCCGCGGGCTGATCGACCACTTCACCGAGAACCGGGTGCGTGACACGGCGGTCGTCGAGACGTTCATGATCGGCGGGGCCTGCGGCGCCGCGATCGGCGGTGCCGTCCCGGTTGTCGACATCACCTTCTCCGACTTCCTGTTCATCGCAGGTGACGAGGTCTTCAACAAGCTGGCCAAATGGCGCTTCATGCACGGCGGGCAACCCAACGAGCTGCCCGTGACGGTCATCGCCGGCACCGGCATCCTCGGCGGGTCCGGCGCCGAGCACAACTCCAGCATCGAGGCCCACCTGCTGCACACACCCGGCCTGAAGGCCGTCACCCCGGCCACCCCGGCCGACGTCAAGGGCCTGCTCAAGGCCGCGATCCGCGACCCGGACCCGGTGATCTTCATGCCGAACAAGGGCATGTTCTTCCAGCGCGGTGCGGTACCGGTCAGCGAGGGCTTCGTGCTTCCCCTGGGCAAGGGCACGGTCCGACGTGAGGGCAGCCAGGTCACCGTCATCACCTACAGCGGCAGCGTCCCGGTCGTCCTGCAGGCCGCCGACCGGGCCGCCGAGGCGGGCATCGATGTGGAGGTCATCGACCTGCGCTCGATCGCCCCGCTGGACTGGGACCTGGTGCTCTCGGCCGTCGCCCGGACCGGACGCGCCCTCGTCGTCCACGAGGCGCCGCGCACCGGCGGGGTCGGCGCGGAGATCTCCGCGCGTATCAACGAGAACCTGTTCGACTCCCTGAAGGCACCCGTGGCCCGGGTCTGCGGAGCAGACACCCACATCCCACAGAACGCCCACCTCGAGAAGTACTGCGTCCCCTCGGTCGAGCAGGTCCTCGAGGCCCTGCACGCCCTCACCAGCCGCCCGGCCCGGCTCCAGCGCCCGCCTGACCCCGGCGGCACACCCCCGCTCCCGACCCGCCGCGCCTAGCGGCCCCAGCCAGAAGGGTTCACCGATGAACCTGTCCGAGACCACACGCGACACCGGCGACGCCCAGCGGCCAGTCGACGTCCACGCGCATGGCGACTCCCCGGTCCGACCCGGACGCTCCACCCGCTACTGGATCCTGGTCATCTTCGTCCTGGTCGTCCTCTCCGAGGAGGTCGCCTACGCGTTCAACCTCGTCACCCCAGCCCTGCCGCACATCGCCCAAGCGTTCGGCACGACCCAGATCGCCTGGGTCTCCACCGCCTTCTCCCTGATGGGAGCCGTCAGCGCGCCCCTGTTCGGCAAGCTCGCCGACAAGCACGGCAAGAAGACCTGGCTGCTGATCAGCGCCGGCCTCATGGCGCTCGGCTCGTTGACCGTGCTCCTCGCGCCGACCTACCCCATCCTCCTGATCGGCCGCACCGTCGAGGGCCTCGGCCTCGGCATCGTCGCGATCACCTACTCGCTGATGCGTGACATCCTGCCCCCCAAGATGATGGCCCTTGGCGTGAGCCTGGCCACCGCCGGGATCGGCGTCACCGGGATCATCGGCCCATACATCGCCGGCTACCTGCTCGACCACCACGGCTACCGTGGGGTCTTCGTCTTCCTGCTGGCCCTGCCGGTGATCGTTGGCATCGCGATCGCCTTCATTGTCCCCGAGACCCCCGTGCGGGTCCACGAACGGATCAACTACGTCAGCGCCCTGATCCTCGGCGCGGCGTTCGGTGTCCTGCTGTTCGTCCTGGGCGAGGGCGGGGCCTGGGGCTGGACCTCAGGCAAGACGATCGTCGGGTTCCTCCTCGGCCTCGCCGTGCTCGCCCTGTGGGCGGTCCGCGAGGGAAAGGTCGCGGTGCCACTGATCGACCTCAAGGTCGTCAAGAGCCGCGCGTTGGGCCTGACCATGATCACCAACCTCGTCGCCCAAGCGGTCATCACGGTCCAGTTCGTCCTGCTGGCCTACCTCGTCCAGGTGCCCCGCGAGCTCGGCCAGACCTACGGGCTGGGCATGAACGCCGAACAGATGGCCGGGATCACCAGCCTGGCCGGACTCGCCTCGGTCGCGATGGGCTTCCTGGTCGGGTGGCTCGCCGAACGTGTCGGTGCCCGCATCCCCAACCTGGTCGGCTTCGCACTCATGGCCCTCGGCTCGGGCCTGCTCGCCCTGACACACGACACCTATGGGCAGGTCCTGGTCGGCTATGTGGTCTACGCCTTCGGAGGCGGCCTGGTCAGCGCCGCGATCCCGAACCTGGTCATCGCCGCGGTCCCACCCGAGCAGCAGGCGGTCAGCGCCACCACCGTCGGCGTCGTCGGCAGCCTCGGCTCGACCATCGCGGTCCAGGTGACCTTCGCGGTCCTGAGCCTTCAGATCCTCCAGCTCATCCAAGGCTCACCCATCTACGCCGAGCAGGGGTTCACGACGATCTACTGGCTGTCCGCGGCCGCCTCGGTCCTTGCCGTCCTCGCGACCCTTGCGATGCGCCACGGCCGGCGTCCGATGTCAGTGGAGGCGTGATGCGACCACCCACCAGCCCGCTCATGGACGCAGTCGCGCTGCGCGACGGAACCCTTCGCCTGAAGCAAGTGCCCCGGCCCGACCCCGGGCCCGGTCAGCTCGCGCTCCGACCGGTCACCGTCGGGGTCTGTGGATCGGACCTGTCCGCTTGGCAGCACACCGAGCAGTTCCTGCAGGCCTCACGCGACGCCGGCATGACGACCTACCTGTTCGACCCGGACCGCGACCTCGTGCTCGGGCACGAGTTCGTCGGGCTGGTCGAGCAGGTCGGCCCCGGGGTCGACGGATACGCCGTCGGCGACATGGTGGTCGGGCTGCCGTACGCCGTCGACGCCGACGGCCAGACACGGACCGTCGGCTACAGCACGGCATACCCGGGAGCCCTGTCCGAGACGGTGGTCGTCCAGGCCGCCGGGCAGATCCCGGTCCCACCGGATGTCCCGCCGTGGGTCGCGGTTCTCACCGAGCCGCTGACGACGGGCACGTCAGCGGTCGTCCGGTCCCGAATCACGCCGCCGGCCAGCACCATCGTCACCGGGTGCGGCACGGTCGGGCTGGGCGTCATCGCCACCCTGCGCGAGCGCGGCATCCACCCCATCATCGCCTCCGATCCCTCATCCACCAGGCGCGAGCTCGCCCGGCGGATGGGTGCCCACGTGGTCATCGACCCGGGCGACGACCAGGACCCGTTCGCGGCCTGGCGCGCCGCCGGAGCCGCGGAGCCACCCGTGGTCTTTGAGGCGTCCGGCGCCCACGGGCTGCTCGGCCGGCTCATGGCCCGCGCCCCGATGTTCACCCGGATCGTCGTCGTGGGTACCGGCATGCTCGAAGAGACCGTCCGGCCGGTGCTGGGCATCTACAAGAACCTCACCATCGAGTTCTGCGGCGGGCCCGGCCCGGGGCAGGACTACCGGGCTGAGCTCGTCGCGACCCTGGATCGCCTCCGGGACGGCAGGATCGACGGCCGGACCCTGGTAACCGGATGGTGCGGCCTCGACGGCGTCCCGGATCTCTTCGAGGCCCTCCGGCCCGGCAACCCTTCGGCGGTCGAGCACCTCAAGGTCGTCGTCGTACCGAGCGAGCGCCACCCCAAGATCGGCAGCCCTGCCGACCTGAAGTCCCTCGATGTCTTCGCCAGGAGCACAGCATGAGCACAAGCACCGACGACCTCGTGCGGATCGACCGGCTCGGTCCGGCACTGGTCGCCGCGACGGGGAGCCCGGCATGGGCTCGCCCGCGAGCCGAGCTGATCGCGGGCGGAAAGTCCAACCTGACCTACCGGCTCTCCTCGCCTGCCGGGACGCTCATCATGCGCCGCCCACCCTCGGGTGAGCTGCTGCCCAGAGCGCACGACATGAGCCGCGAAGCTCGCATCCAACAGGCGCTGGCCGCGACAGCCGTCCCCGTCCCCGCCGTCGTCCTTTCCGAGCCCACCGGGCACGTGATCGGGGCGCCCTTCTACGTCATGCAGGACGTCACCGGTCACATTATCCGCGACACCATCCCCGAGGGATACGCCACGAGCCGCGCCGAACGGGAACGACTGGCGGCAGCGCTGATCGACACGCTCGCAGACATCCACGCGGTCGATGTCGACGCCGCACGGATTGCAGACTTCGGCAACCCGGACGGGTTCCTCGCGCGGCAGGTCACTCGCTGGCAACGCCAGTGGGAGCGCTCCAAAGACGCGGACGTGCCAGCCGTCGAGGAGCTCTCCCGCAGGCTTGCGCGGCAGGTCCCGGCGACCGCACGCCACAGCCTCGTCCACGGCGACTACCGCCTGGACAACGTCGTGCTCGACCCGGATCACCCCGGCCGGGTGCGGGCCGTCCTCGACTGGGAGATGGCCACCCTCGGCGACCCCCTCACGGACCTCGGCCTGCTGCTCCTGTACTGGACCGAACCGCACGACCCGCCGCCACTGCTGACCCCACACATCACCGCGACAGCCGGCTTCCCGGGCCGCGACTTCGTCCGCGAACGGTACGCCGCCCGCACCGGGCTCGACCTGTCGGACATCGCCTTCTACGAGGGCCTGGCCCGGTTCAAGCTCGCCGTGATCGCCCAGGGCATCGCCCGACGGGTCGCATCCGGAGCGATGGCCGGGCAGGACTTCGGTGACCTCGCGACGGAGACCGAGCGCCTGGCAACCGCAGGACTGACGATCCTGTCGGCGCACAACTGACCCGAATACAAGGAGCACAGGATGGACCTCACTCCCAGCGGGCGCGGACTCGAATTGCAGGCTGCGATGTGGGACCTCATGCGACGAAAGGTGTTACCGGCCGAGGCGCTCGTGGCGGCGTTCCGTACGCAGCACGGCGCCCACACCTATCCACCCATGATCGAGGACCTGAAACAGGCCGCCCGAGCCGCCGGCCTCTGGAACACCTTCCTCCCACACATCAGTGGCCTGACCACCCTGGACTACGCCCACATCGCCGAGATCAGTGGCTGGTCACCGGTGCTGGCGCCCGAAGCCATCAACGGTCAGGCTCCAGACAGCGGCAACATGGAGCTGCTGCACCTGTTCGGCAGCACCGAACAGAAGCGGCAGTGGCTCGACCCCTTGCTAGCAGGCGAGATCCGATCCGCGTTCGCGATGACCGAGCCTGATGTCGCCTCGTCAGACGCGACCAACATCGCAACCTCCATCCGCCGCGACGGGGACTCCTACGTGATCAACGGCCGCAAGTGGTGGATCAGCGGTGCCGCCGACGAGCGGTGCCAGATCATGATCGTGATGGGGAAGACCGACACGGACGAGGCGCCATACCGACAGCAGTCGATGATCTTGGTACCCATGGACACGCCGGGGGTGACCGTCGAACGCCACATCCCGATGTATGGCTACCAGGACCAGCACGGGCATTCCGAGATCACCTTCCGCAATGCCAGAGTGCCGGCCTCGAACCTCCTTGGTGCAGAAGGCGACGGGTTCGCCATGGCGCAGGCTAGGCTGGGCCCCGGACGAGTCCACCACGCGATGCGCTGCATCGGCATGGCCGAGCGTGCACTCGCTCTCATGGCCGACCGCGCCAAGACCAGAGTCGCCTTCGGCCACCGCCTCTCCGACTACGGGCGCACCCAGGACTTCCTCGCAGAGTCCCGCATCGACATCGACCAAGCACGTCTCCTCGTGCTCCAGACTGCGGCCCTGATCGACACGGTCGGCGCCAAGCAGGCAAGAACCGAGGTCGCGGCCATCAAGATCGTCGCCCCACGCGTCGCCGAACGCGTCATCAGCCGCGCGATCGAGGTGTTCGGCGCTCAAGGTCTCAGCGACGACACCCCGCTTGCCTACTTCCACACCTGGGCACGGGCCCTGCGCGTCGCCGACGGGCCGGACGCCGTACACCTGCGATCCATCGCCCGGCAGGAGCTGCGACGACAGCACGCCTACGTGGGGTAACCGCATCGATGCCATCATCCTCGCGGCGGGGACCACGCCCACCGGATGACACACCCGCCCTGGGAGGCCGTCGCTTCTAAAGGGCTGGGTATAGCCGGAGTTTGATGCGGCCTCGCTGGTGGTGAACCTCCAGTCGACTTGGCGCTCGTCGGCGTTGGTGGCCCGGGTCCAGGCGGCGAGCTCGGTGTTGAGCAGCTGCAGGTCGGGGATGCGCCGGCCGAGGCATTGCTTGGTACGCAGGACAGTTCGATCTCGGCTATGTTCAGCGGAAACGGACACCAGATGCCCCGCAACGCTCCGCCGGGAGTCACATTTGCGCAGGTCATCCCCGGTTTCGGCCACGTCGCCGCCTCCTGTTTTCCAAACAGATTGCTAACCGGAAGGCCCGTTGCACCAATCCCCTTGTGTGCCAGCGGTTTTCGAGCTGGCGAGGGGACTCGAACCCCTAACCACCTGTTTACAAGA
>NZ_JBDIAQ010000066.1:0-18530 GCF_039812505.1 Intrasporangium sp.
TCGGCGCCGAAGCAGTCCTCGAGGTCTGCCGACACCGGCACCGAGACGCCCGCTGCGATCCGCGCCGCATGATCGAGGGTCTCGTCCCGGGTGGCGCCGTGGTCGAGCCGGCCCAGCGTGCCGGCGAACCCGCCGCTGGTGGTCGCGAGGGCGGCGAATCCCAGGCTCGCCAGGACCCGCGCCGAGCCCACGTCCCACGGGTTGGGGATCAGCAGGGGGCGGCCCGGCACGTGCAGGGCGAGGAACTCGTCCGCGAGGCCGGTGTCCGTGTCCATTGGTGCTCCTTCCAGCCGGTGAGGCGGTCACCGGCGACTGTCCGACAGGATCCGGTGGGCCCGCCCGGGCGACCTGCCCACGTGGGCCCACACCTACCCAGTTCAGCACGTCGGGTGCGCAAGCCCGCCGGGGGCGGGCGGGCCGGTCGCCGGCGGGTTACGGTTGAAGTGACCCTTGACGTGAGGAGCGCAATGCCCAGACCACCCCTACCCCCGGCCATAGCCGAGCAGCTGGCGCTGCCGTGGCATGCGACGATCAGCATGGTCCGGCCCGACGGCCAGCCCATCTCCGTGCCCACCTGGTACCTGTTCGACGACGGCCGGATCCTCGTCAACATGGACGCGAACCGCAAGCGTCTCGCGCACCTGCGCAGCAACCCGCGCGTCAGCCTGAGCGCGATGGATCCTGCGGACTGGTACACCCACATCAGTGTCCTGGGCCGGGTCACCGAGCTGGTCGACGATCCCACGCTGCGCGACATCGACCGGGTCTCCCGGCACTACACCGGCGAGCCGTACCCGGTGCGGGACCGTCCTCGGGTCAGCGCGTGGATCGAGATCGACCGCTGGTACGTCTGGGGTCGCCTGGCCAAGGCGGCCTGACGCCCCCTCGATCAGGGCTGCTGCACTCTCGATCCAGCGTAGTGCACTCTCGATCGGGAGGGGTGCACCCTCGATCCGGTGTAGTGCACTCTCGATCCGGCGTAGTGCACTGTCGATCAGGAGGCGTCGCCGTGACGGTTCACCCCAGCCGCGCGGCCAGGTAGGGGGCGGTCCGGCTGGCCGCGCACCGGGCCACCTGTGCCGGGCTCCCGCAGACCACGACAGTGCCGCCCTCGTCCCCGGCGCCCGGCCCGAGGTCGACCACGTGGTCGGCCTGTGCCACGACGGCCATGTCGTGCTCGACCACCACGACCGTGCTGCCGCCGTCGACCAGGTCCTGCAGCTGGCGCATGAGCACCTCCACGTCGGCCGGGTGCAGCCCGCTCGTCGGCTCGTCGAGCAGGTAGACCGTCCCCTTGCGCCGGCTGCGCTGCAGCTCGGTGGCCAGCTTGATGCGCTGCGCCTCACCGCCGGACAGCTCGGTGGCCGGCTGCCCCAGCGTCAGGTAGCCGAGCCCGACGTCGACCAGGGTGCGCAGGCTGCGCGCCACGGCCGGCACCTGCGCGAAGACCACCGCCGCCTCGGTGACGCTCAGATCGAGCACCTCGGCGATGCTCCGGCCGTGCCACCGCACCTGCAGGGTCTCGGGGTTGTAGCGCGCCCCGTGGCACGTCGGACACACCCGGTAGGTCCCGGGCAGGAACAGCAGCCCGACCGACACGAAGCCCTCGCCCTGACACGTCTCGCAGCGACCACCCTTGACGTTGAAGGAGAACCGCCCGACGCCGTAGCCCCGGGCCCGCGCCTCGCCGGTCCCGGCGAACAGTCGCCGCACCCCGTCGAAGAGCCCCGTGTACGTCGCCAGGTTCGACCGCGGCGTTCGCCCGATGGGTCGCTGGTCGACGACGACGGCCCGCCGGACCTGCTCGGCCCCGCTCGTCCGAGGAAGGCCGGCCGGTATGCCGCTCAGCTCCTCGGCCTCGTCGGCCTCCTCCGGCTCGGGCTGGGTTCGCGGGCCCTGCGCGAGGTGTGCCCCGAGCACGTCGGCGAGCACCTCGAGGACCGTCGACTTGCCCGACCCGGAGACTCCCGTGACCACGGTGAGCACGCCCAGGGGGAAGGCGACGTCGGTGCCGTGGACGTTGTGCCGCTGGATGCCGTGGAGCTTGAGCTCGCCTCGTGCCGGCCGAGGGTCGTGGGCGGGCGGCCGTGGCGCGATGCCCAGCACGTGGGCCGCGGTCAGCGACTGCGCGGCTGCGGCGATCGTCCCGACCGGACCCGAGTGCAGGAGCCGGCCGCCGCGCTCCCCCGCGCCGGGGCCCACGTCGACGATCCAGTCGGCGCGCCGCATGACGTCGACCGAGTGCTCGACGGCGATGATCGAGTTGCCTTCGCAGACAAGGCGGTTCAGCACGGTCAGGAGGGGCTCGCGGTCGGCGGGGTGCAGGCCGGCGGAGGGCTCGTCGAGCACGTAGACCACGCCGAACAGCCCGGACCGCAGCTGCGTCGCGAGCCGGAGCCGCTGCAGCTCGCCGGACGACAGCGTCGGGGTGTGCCGGTCGAGCGACAGGTAGCCCAGCCCGAGCTCGAGCAGCACGTCGAGCAGCGCGGTCAGCTCGGGGGCGAGGGCGGCCACCACGTCGCCTTCGACGGCCTCACCCCGCACCTGCTGCACGAGGGCGCGCACCGAGCTGAGCGGCATACCCCACCAGTGGTCGATGGGCAGCCCGGCGACGGTGACGGCCAGCGGCTCCGGCCGCAGCCGCCGGCCGCGGCAGGCCGGGCAGGCGACGGTCTCGACGAACTGCAGGGCCCGACGGCGGGCCGGGGCGCTCTTCGACTCGGACAGGGTGCGCAGCACCTGCCGCGCGGCGCTGAGGTAGCGGCCCTCGTAGGGGCGCTGTACCCGTCCGGCCTCACGGACGGGATCGACCGTGACGACAGGCTCTTCGTCGGTGAAGAGGATCCACTCGCGTTCGCCGGCGGGCAGGTCGCGCCACGGGCGGTCGATGTCGTGGCCCAGGGTGTCGAGGATGTCGCGGTAGTTCTTGCCGAGCCACGCGCCCGGCCAGGACGCGATCGCCTTCTCGCGGATCGACAGCGACGGGTCCGGGACCATCCGCGCCTCGGTCGGGTGGTGCACGTGCCCGAGGCCGTGGCACGTCGGGCATGCTCCGGCGATCGTGTTGGGGGAGAAGGAGTCCGAGTCGAGCCGGGACGCCTGCGGCGGGTAGTCCCCGGCGCGGGAGAAGAGCATCCGCAGCGTGTTGGACAGGGTCGTCACGGTGCCGACACTCGAGCGGGCGCTGGTACCCGAGCGGCGCTGCTGCAGGGCGACGGCGGGCGGCAGGCCCGTGATCGAGTCGACCCGCGGAGACTCCACCTGGTTGATCAGGCGTCGGGCGTAGGGCGCGACGGACTCGAGGAAGCGGCGCTGCGACTCGGCGTAGATCGTGCCGAAGGCGAGCGACGTCTTGCCCGAGCCGGACACGCCGGTGACGACCACGAGCCGGTCGCGGGGGAGGTCCACGTCGATGCCGCGCAGGTTGTGCAGGTGCGCGCCACGCACCCGGATCATCCCCGTGTCGGTGCTGCGGTCGGCCGGGGTACGCACGCGCCAACGCTACGCCGCCCTGTCCCCACCGACAGCGCGGCTCCGCTCGTCGAGTTCGAGCACGGCCGGGTCGTGGTGACCGCCGCGGCCCTGATCATGATCGCGGTGTTCGCCGGCTTCGTGCACGCGGACCTCACGCTGATCCGGCCGATCGGCTTCGGGCTGGCCTTCGGTGTGCTCGTCGACGCGTTCGTCGTCCGGATGACGCTCACCCCTGCCCTCATGCACCTGCTCGGCGAGCGGGCCTGGTGGATCCCGCGCTGGCTCGACCGCGTCCTGCCCGACGTCGACGTCGAAGGTGCGGCGCTGGCCGGCACTCACCTGACCCGCAATCGGGACAGGTGGATCAGGAGGCCCGCTGGGCGGCACCGGGCGTAGGCGTGCGGGCCCGGGCAGGGAGCGGGTCATGTCGCGCAGCCGCTCCTACCCCGTGCTGGGCGCGGGTCCATCATGCGACATGACACGCGATCTGACGCTGCTGCCGTCCAGCGCGACGCCTGATCTGGGGCGCCGGCACACGAAATCAGCCACCGCGCCGCGGGTACGCTCGTCGTGGGAGGTCCCGTGGGCGTCGTCGAGGAGCTGGCCCGGGCCCGTGCCGACTTCGAGCGCGGGGACTGGAGTGCGGCCCTCACCGGGTGGCGGGTCGCCGACCCGGCCGCTCTGCCTCCCGACGACCTGGACTCGGCCGGCGCGGCGGCCTACCTCGTCGGCCGGCGGGACGTGGCGCTCGAGCTCTACGGACGGGCGCATGCGCTGCGCGTGGAGGGCGGGGACCTGCCGGGAGCAGTTCGCACGGCCTTTCATCTCGTCATGATCTGTGCCACCTCCGGCGAGCAGTCGCGGGCTGCGGGCTGGCTCGCCGTCGCCGAGCGGCTGCTCGCCGACCTGCCTGCCGATGCGGTCGAGCGGGGCTACGTCGCGTTCGCGCAGATGTACCGCAGCCTGCAGGTCGGCGACCTCGCCAGCGCCGCCGACCTGGCCGAGGCAGCGTGGGAGGCCGGTCGACGCCACGACGAGCCCGACCTGGTGGCGCTCGGCGCGTGCTCGTCGGGCCGGATCGCGATCCGGGCCGGCCGGGTCGCGGAGGGGCTCGCCCTGCTCGACGAGGCCATGACCGGGCTGCTCGCGCGCGGTGGCACGCCCGAGGTGCTCGGCAACGTCTACTGCACCGCGATCGAGGGGTGTCAGGAGGTCCGCGAGCTCGGCCGGGTCGCGGAGTGGACCTCGGGCCTGCACCGGTGGTGCCGGGCGCACCCGGACCTGGTCGCCTTCACCGGGCAGTGCTCCCTGCACCGCGGCCAGCTGCTTGCCGCGCACGGCGCCTTCCGGGAGGCGGTCGGCGAGTTCGACTCTGCCATGCAGCGCTACCGCGACATCGGCTCGCTCGCGGCGATCGGCCAGGCCGCCTACGAACACGGTGAGGTGCTGCGGGTGCTCGGGGATCTCGACGGTGCCGAGGCGTCCTTCCGGCGCGCCGGTGAGTACGGCTACGACCCGCAGCCCGGCCTGGCCCTGCTCTGGACGGCCCGGGGCGAGCTGCGCGCCGCCGCCGGGGCCGCGAGCCGGCTGCTGGCCGAGGCCCGGGGCCCGCTGCACCGGCTCCGGCTGCTGCCCGGCCTCGTCGGGGTGCTGCTCGGCTGCGGCGAGGTCGACACCGCCCGCGCGTGCTCGGCCGAGCTCGAGTCCCTCGCAGGCGAGTTCGCCTTCGACGCGGTCCGGGCGGATGCCGCCTCCGCGGCCGCTGCCGTGGAGATCGCCGCCGGCGACCCCACCGGTGCCCTGCCGTACGCCCGCAAGGCTCGCGCGCTGTGGTTCCGGCTCGAGAACCCGTATGCCGCCGGGCTGGCCCAGCGGGACGTCGGCCGCGCCCTGCTCGCCCTCGGCGACGAGAGCTCCGCGAGGGTCGAGCTCGAGGCGGCCCGTGCGCTCTTCCGCGGGCTCGGCGCGGCCGCGGACGTCGACGCCGTCGACCGGCTGCTCTCCTCGCCGCACACCGCGCGCCCGGGCGGGCTCAGCGAGCGCGAGGTGGACGTGCTGCGCCTGGTCGCCGTCGGCCGGAGCAACCAGCAGATCGCCGCGGCCCTGGTCATCAGCGAGCGGACCGTCGCCCGGCACCTGTCCAACATCTTCACGAAGCTCGACGTGGGCAGCCGCACCGCAGCGGCCGCCTACGCCTACGAGCACGGGCTGGTCTGACCCGCCTGCGCCGGGGGAGTGCACGAGCGGTCAGGCCGCGGCGACGGTGACCGGGGTGCCACGCGGCCGGGACCGCTCGGCTGCGACGATCCGGTCCGCGAGGTACCTGGCGTCGCGCCCGACCCCGGGCAGGACCATGGAGGCGAACGCGTACTGGAAGGCGAGCCCGCAGAAGTAGAGCCCCGGCACGTCCGCAGCGACCCCCCGGTACTCCCGCGGCCAGCCGTCGTCCCCGACGACCGGTAGGTCGATCCAGTCGAAGCGCTGCTCGAACCCGGTGGCCCACACCACGTTCGCCACGTCGAGGACCGTGCCGTCGGCCAGCAGCGGCCGTCCGCCCCGGACTCCCTCCACCCGCGCGGTGTTGCGCACGACGCCGCGAGCCGCGAGGTCCGCGCGCTTGACCCGCAGCATCGGCCCGCCATGCTCTCGGATGTGGGGCATCATCCGGCGCCCCATCGGGGTGCGTCGCGTCAGCACGTGCCGCCAGGCGAAGACGAGCAACGGCACGGCCAGGCCGGTCTGCCACGAGTCCCACCTGACCGGGATCTGACCGCAGTCCCGGCCGACCAACGTGGTCGGCCTCGACGCCGCGAGCTCGTAGGCGATGTCGCAGCCGGAGTGCGAGGCCCCGACCACGAGGGCCGGGCCCTCGGACAGCTGGGACGGGCGGCGGTACTCGCTCGAGTGCAGCTGCTGGATCCCGGGGTCGAGGTCGCGGGCGAAGCCCGGCAGGCGCGGCGTGCGGCCGAACGTGCCGGTGGCGACGACGACGTTGTCGCAGTGGTAGGTGCCCGTGTCCGTCCCGACGACGAAACGACGGGCACGCCCGGCTCCGGTGTCGCCACGTGCGAGCCGCACCACGCGCACGCCGGCCCGTACCGGCAGATCGAAGTGGGCGGCATACGCCTGCAGGTAGTCCGCGACCTCGTCCTTGCCCGGGCAGGCCCACGGATCGCCCGGGAAGGGGAGCCCGGGCAGGCCGTCGTACCGGGCCGGAGAGTAGAGCCGCAGCGAGTCGTAGTGGTGGCGCCAGTTGTCGCCGAGCCGGTCGTTGCGCTCGAGCACGATGCAGTCGTGGCCACGGGCCAACAGGGCCTGAGCGGTCGCGAGCCCGGCCTGTCCTGCGCCGATGACGACCGTACTGACGGTGGTCTCCGGGTGGGCTCCCTTGCTGTTCATGGCTCCTCCTCCAGGTCGGTGACTCGACGGTAGGAGTGGGGCGCTACCGACCGCGTCGGCGGCATTGCCCATCCGAGGTGCGTGTGGTGGCGTGAACTGACCATCCCGGCGGCCTGCCGGCGACGTGGTGTGATGGAGCCATGGGTCGGGCACGCGGGCTCCAGGTGGTCGTCGACGGTCGCCTGGTCATCCCGGAGGTCGAGCTGCACGAGCGTTTCTCACGCAGCCCGGGGCCGGGTGGCCAGGGTGTCAACACGGCAGACTCGCGGGTGGAGCTCACCTTCGACCTGGCCGCGTCGCGGGTCGTCCCGGACCGCCTGCGCGCCCGCCTGCTGGGCCGGCTGCGGGGCCGGCTCGTCGACGGGCGTCTGACCGTCGTCGCGAGCGAGCACCGCACCCAGCTGGCCAACCGCAAGGCGGCCCGAACGCGGCTCGCGCGGCTGCTGCGTGACGCCTCCGCGCCGCCCCCGCCGAAGCGTCGGGCCACGCGCCCGACCCGGGCCTCGCAGGAACGGCGGCTGCGCACCAAGAAGGCCCGGGCCGAGGTCAAGCGCGGTCGCGCCTACCGCACGCCGGACTGACCCGACGAGTCGGCGGGTCGACGCGAGTCCGCACAGGCCGACCGGAGCTGCGGCACTGTCGGTCGGAGCGGGTGTCCTGAGACCATGAGCGCCATGACGAGCACCACTGCACCGGCATCGGTCGAGCCGAGCGTCGACGGGCGCCCCCTCTCGGCGGGGGCCACCGTCGACGAGACGGTCCTGGACTCCATCGCGCAGCGGGTCCTGTGGCTCTCGGCCGCGATAGTCGACGCGGCCAACCGGGGCCGGCCGAACACCTCCGGGGTCAAGGTCGGGGGGCACCAGGCCTCGAGCGCGTCGATGGTCGGGATCATGACCTCGCTGTGGTTCGCCGAGCTGACCGCCGAGGACCAGGTCTCGGTCAAGCCGCACGCCTCGCCGGTGCTGCACGCGGTCAACTACCTGCTCGGCGGGCTCGACGAGTCCTACCTGACCCGGTTGCGCGACAGGGGCGGCCTGCAGTCCTACCCGAGCCGGACCAAGGACCCGGACCGGGTCGACTTCTCCACCGGCAGCGTGGGCATCGGCGCGACGGCACCGCTCTGGGCCGCGATGGCGCACCGCTACCTGCGCGACCAGTTCCCCGAGACACCGCGGGGCGGTCGGTTCGTCAGCCTGCTCGGTGACGCGGAGCTCGACGAGGGAGCGGTCTGGGAGGCGATCACGGACACCGATGCCCGGCAGCTCGGCGAGGTGCTCTGGGTCGTCGACCTCAACCGCCAGTCCCTCGACCGGATCATCCCCGACGTCCAGATCGCCCGGCTGCAGGGGATGTTCGCCGCGGCCGACTGGCAGGTGCTCACGGCCAAATGGGGCCACCGGCTCACCGAGCTGTTCGCCCGCCCCGGTGGCGACGAGTTCCGCCGGCGGATGGACGACATGCCCAACGAGGAGTACCAGCGGCTGCTGCGCAGCCGCCCGGACGAGCTGCTGGACCGGGTGCTCGGGGCCGACCCGTCCCCGGGCCTGCGCGCCCTGCTGGCGCCGCTGTCCCCGGTCGAGCTGGCCCACGCGATCCGCGACCTCGGCGGGCACGACCTGGCCCTGCTGCTGGAGACCCACCAGCAGGTCGACCCGACCCGCCCGACGGTGCTGTTCGCCTACACCGTCAAGGGCCGCGGCCTCGCGACGGAGGGACACCCCAACAACCACTCCGCACTGCTGACCGAGAAGCAGCTGGGCGAGCTGGCCGAGCTGTCCGGTGTGTCCCTCGAGACGCCCTGGCAGCGGTTCGCACCCGGCACCGAGGAGGACAAGCTGTGCACGAGCGTGCGGGAGCAGCTGCAGCGCAAGGAGACTCAGCGGCATACGATCTCCGGCGTGCCCACGTCGCTGCCGTGGCACTACCGGTCGGTCGGGTCCACCCAGGCGGCACTCGGCCGGTTCCTGTCCGACATCGCCCGCGCCGCACCCGAGGTCGCCCGGCGCATCGTGACGCTCAGCCCCGACGTCGCCTCCTCGACCAACCTCGGCGGGTGGATCAACAAGACCGGCGTGTGGGCCGTCGGCGAGCGGCACGACTGGTTCGCCGACGACCGCGAGCGGGTGCTGCGCTGGACCGAGGGGGCCGGCGGCCAGCACATCGAGCTCGGCATCGCCGAGACGAACCTCGTGTGCCTGGCCGGGGAGCTGGGAGCGACGTGGAGCCGATGGGGCCAGCCGCTGATCCCGATCGCGACCATCTACGACCCGTTCGTCGGGCGGGCGCTCGAGCCGTGGTCGTACGGGATCTACGCGGGCGGCCAGTCGATCCTGGTCGGCACGCCGTCGGGTGTCACGCTGGCGCCCGAGGGCGGCGCGCACCAGTCGATCACGACCCCGTCGATCGGGCTGGAGCAGCCGGGATGCACGGCGTGGGAGCCGGCGTTCGCCCAGGACCTCGAGTGGTGCCTGCTCGAGGCGATGGCGCACATCGGCCGCCCGGGCGGCCGGTCGGCCTACTTCCGGCTGAGCACCCGCCCGGTCGACCAGAGCCTCGCGCGGCTGCCGGAGGACCCGGCCCTGCTCGAGCTGCGCCGCCGGCAGGTGCTCGCCGGGGGCTACCGGATCAGCTCGCCCGAAGGGGAGCGGGTCACCCTGGTCGGGGCGGGCGCGATCCTGCCCGAGGTGCTCGCCGCGGCGGATCGCCTGGCGGCACTGGGGATCCCGGCCGGGGTCGTGTGCCTCACCAGTGCTGACCGCGTCTTCCGGGCGCTCCAGGCCCGCGACGATCTCGACGGCGGCGGCAGCGCGATCCTCGAGGTGCTGTTCCCCGCCGCCCGGCCGGCTCCGATCGTCACCGTCCTGGACGGTCATCCGCACACGCTCGCCTTCCTCTCGGGCGTCCGCGGCGACCGGGTCCGCAACCTCGGGGTGACCGAGTTCGGCCAGTCCTCGAGCGTCGCGGACGCCTACGAGCTGCACGGCATCGACGTCGAGTCGCTCGTGCGGGCCGCGGCCGGGCTGGTCGGCTGACCGCGGTCGGTGGCGCCGGGCGGCCTACGGGTCGGTATGCCGCCCAGCCGGGTTCGCGACGCCGTCGGGCTCAGCGGGCGGCGTACTGCGGGTCGGCCGGCTCCACCCACTGGACGAGCTGGTAGACGACGCCGTTCGGGTCGCTCATCTGGAAGTAGCGCTCCCCCCACGGCTCGGTCTCGATGGGGGTGACGATCGTGACGCCCTCGCCCCGGAGCCGGCCGTACTCGGTGTCGATGTCCTCGACGGTGAAGACGACCAGCAGCCCGTCCGCCGGTCCCGCCGCCGAGGCGGGCTTGAACGTCGGCAGGCCCGTGGCGAGATAGATGAGGTTGAAGCCCGCCTCGGGGTGGCTGAGGGAGGCGAAGCCGTCGGCAGCCATGTCCCGCGTGAAGCCCAGGTGGTCCGTGGCCCAGGCCGCGGAGGCGGCGACGTCGGCGACGTCGGCGAGATCGCGGAACTGGTGATGGACATGGCTCTCCTTGGTCCGGGTCGCGGTGTGAGGCGTGGCGACGTGCAGCGTGGAACGCCGAACCCTGCCGCATCGTTCCCGTGCCCGACTCGTGACCTTGTGAGCTGCCTGCGCCGGATGCCACCGGGCCAGGTCACTCGGGGGAGACGGCGAGCTCCTCGATGTGGGCCGGGACCGGGGCGCCCGCTGCCTGGCTCGCCGCCACGTACAGCTGGGCGGCCCTGCGCCGGTTGCTGCGGTGGTCCTGCTGGTCGGCCGGCAGGACCGACTCGCCCGTCGGCGGGTGCTGCTCGATCAGGGCACGCATCGCGGCCCGGACGAACCCGGCCGCCTTGGAGCCGGGCGCCACCTCGAGCAGCTGGTCGAAGGCGGCCAGGCCGATCGCGGCGCTCCTGCTGTCCCCGGAGAGACGCTCGCTGGCCCAGCGTGCCTGGTCCCACCACTGGTTCGCCGCGGCCAGGTCTGCATCGTTCCGGTTGGTGCGGCGGACGCCCCGGTAGGCGATGACGGCCGCGATGACGGCCGCGATGCCCGCGAAGCCGGGTGTCTGCGTCCACTCGTTCAACCAGCCCAGGACATTCATCAGGCTCTCCTCCGCCCGGCCGTCCGGGTCGTCTCGACACGTGCGCAGCCGATCTGGCCGGACGCCGCGCGCCTGGCCGGCCTCGTGCCCCGCGCCTGCCCGGCTCGCCTGCTCAGCTCGTCAGCGCGGGTCCCGGCAGTGCGAGCACCGGTACCGGTGACTGCCGGATGATCTTGCTCGCGTGGGTGCCGAGGAACACCCGCTCGAGCGGCTCGGCATGGCTCGAGCCGAGCACCAGCAGCTCCCCGGTCGGTTCCCAGTCGATGTTCTCGATCGCACCGGCCCAGTCGTGGCTGTAGCCGACGACGAACTCCGGTGCGGTGCTCGAGCCGGCCGGCCCGGGCGGGTACAGGCTTTCGACGCTGGCGCGGATGCGGCCGGTCCACTCGTCCATGACGCCCTCGTCCGCGCGGTTCATCCGGGCGGTGGCCGGGGGCGGCAGCTGCACGGCGAAGGACGCCAGGCGTAGCTTCGCCTGCATGGCGGCGGCGATCGCGTCCGCGGCCCGGACGAAGTGTTCGGCCTGCTCGGACCCGTCGTAGGCGACGGTCACCCGGACGATCCGGGGCGTGCCGGTCCCGGCCCGGAACCCGCGTGGGGCCAGGGCCACCGGGACCGTCGAACTGTGCAACAGCCGGTCGGCGACGCTGCTGAGCGCGATGTGGCCGATCATCCCGGTCCGTGCCGAGCCGAGCACGAGCGCGGTGGCCCGGTGCCGTTCGGCGATCTCGGCCAGGCCGCTGGCCACGGACCGGGCCCGCTGCGCGGCGACCTGCACGGTGATGTCCGCCGGCAGGTGCGCGCGAGCCTGCTCGAGCGCGTCCTCGGCGGCCTCGTCGAGGTAGTGCAGGTCCGGCCCTGAGGCGCGCAGCCACTGCGGTCCCCAGCCGGTCGGGATGACCGCACACACCACGAGCGGCTCGCCGCTCGAGCGGGCCAGGACGGCGGCGAGATTCAGGGCGGCGTGCCCACGCTGGTTGGGCGCGACGCCTACGACGATGGTCATAGCTTCTCCTCGGACTCGACTGCAAGGCCGACGTGCTCGTGCCGGCCGAGATGGGAGTGGTGCCTGCTGTAGCGGAAGTAGAAGGCGACGGCCACCGCCATCCAGACGACGAAGACGAGCAGGGTGTCGACCCGCAGGTTCACGATGATCCACACGCAGCCGGCCACCGACAGGATCGGGGTGACCGGGTAGAACGGGACCTTGAACCCGCGGGGGAGCTCGGGTGCCGTCCGGCGCAGCACGAGCACTCCGATCGAGACGGCGCCGAACGCCACCAGGGTCCCGACGCTGGTCATCTCGGCGAGGAACTCGATCGGGATCAGCCCGGCGAGCAGGGCCACGAGGGCCGAGACCACGACGGTGTTGCGGACCGGTGTCCGGGTGCGCGGGTTGACCTTGTGGAAGAGCGGCGGGACCATGCCGTCGCGCGACATGGCGAACAGGATCCTGGTCTGGCTGTAGATGCACACCAGGGTCACGCTGAAGATCGAGATGACCGCACCGGCCGCCACCACGGTTCCGGGCCAGCCCGACCCGGTGATGTCCATCAGGATCTGCGCGAGACCGGCCTTCTGGCCCCTGAACGACTCCGTCGGCTGCGCGGCGACGGCGACCAGGGTGACCAGGATGTAGAGCAGGGTCACCAGCACCAGTGAGATGAGGATCGCCAGGGGCAGGTTGCGGTGCGGGTTCTTCGCCTCCTCGGCGGCCGTGGCGACTCCGTCGAGCCCGATGTAGGAGAAGAAGATGATGCCGGCGGCGGTCGTGACACCGCCGATCCCGAACGGGGCGAAGTTCTGCAGGTTGCCCGAGTCCCAGCCCTGCAGACCGACGGCGATGAACATGAGCAGCACGCCGATCTTGATGACGACCATGATGGCGTTGACCGTGGTCGACTCGCTCGCGCCGCGGATGAGCAGGAGCATGCACATGACCACGAGGACGATCGCCGGGAGGTTGACCAGTCCGTGCTGCTCGGGAGCGTTGGACAGTGCGTGGGGGATCCGGAACCCGAACAGGTTGTCCAGGAGCTGGTTCAGGTACTCGGACCAGCCGACCGCGACCGCGGCAGCGGCGACGCCCCATTCCAGCAGCAGGCACGCGCCGATCGCCAGCGCGGGCAGCTCGCCGAAGGCGGCATACGAGTACGAGTACGACGACCCGGCGACCGGGACGGCGCCGGCCAGCTCGGCGTAGCACACGGCGGTCAGGCCGGCGACGACGCCCGCGATGACGAAGGACCAGATCACCGCCGGGCCGGCTACCGGCACCGCCTGGGTCAGCACGATGAAGATGCCGGTGCCGATCGTGGACCCGATCCCGATCGCGGCCAGCTGCCACAGCCCGATCGTGCGGGCCAGCTCGCTCCGGCCGGTGTCGGCGCCGGTCTCGACGGTCATCTCGTGGACCGGCTTGCGCCTCAGGATCTGCTCGCGCACCGATGGCATCGGGCACCTCCGCCTGTCGCTCGATGGCCTCACCCTCGTGTGGACCCGTCCACCTGTCAAGGGCGGGCCTCCGACCTGGACCTTTGTCGGCGGTTCCGTCGCGGTCTCTTCCGGCGGTTCGGATGTGGTCGCGCCACCATGGCGGCCGGTCACGTTCTACGGTGGTGTGTCGCACAGCCACGGTCGAACGGAGGTACCCGAGATGGTCTCGCTCTCACCGGGCATGGACGTGTCACTGCAGGCGATGGTGACCAGTCCGGCGCAACGGCGGCTGGATCGCTGGCACGCCCTCGAGACGTCCGCCCAGCAGCTCGCCGACCGGACCGCGGCCGGCCTGGACCTCGGGGAGTCGGCGGAGGCGTTCGTCGGGCTGCTGGACCAGCTCGAGCCCTACGAGCGGTTCTGGCTGTTCCCCGGCCAAGCGGTGGTGCGGCGGATCCGGGAATACCTGGCCCGTCGAGACGTGCTGCTCGTGCAGCAGCTGGTCAGCCGGGCCGTGCACTGGCTGTCCGAGTTCGGTGACGGCGGAGCCATGTTCGACCTGGAGCTGCCCCTCGCCGAGCAGCCCGAGCACCTGCTGGCCGGTGCTCGACGCTTCGTGACCGTGCTGCTGGCCGACGACACCCCCGAGGACGTCCCCCAGTCGGTGGCCGGAGAGCTGCGCCGGCTCGAGCTGGGTGGTCAGGAGCTCGCGTTCGGGCTGCTGGTGGTCGACAGCGTCGAGGAGGCGTTGGCCGCGGCCGCGCTCAACGACGAGATCCAGGCGTGCATCCTGCGCCGCGACCTGACCTTTCGGGCGAAGTCGCGCCCGCAGCTGCTCGAGTCGTTGGTCCAGTACGACGCCGGCCTGGTCCGCGACCGCGCCGGCAACGGGATCCGGTGCGGCCAGTGGATCCGGGAGGTGCGCCCGCACATCGACCTCTACCTGTTGACCGACGAGTCGGTCGCGGCCCGTGACCCCTACACGCAGGGCCTGTTCGCCCGCACCTTCTACCGGCTCAACGAGGAGGCCGAGCTGTGGGCGGCGGTGCTCTCCGGGGTGCGCCGGCGCTACGCCACCCCGTACTTCGACGCGTTGCGCCGCTATGCCGCCGCTCCGATCGGTCAGTTCCACGCCCTGCCCGTCGCGCGTGGGGCCAGCATCTTCAACTCCCGCTGGCTGCAGGACATGGGGGAGTTCTACGGCCGGAACATCTTCCTGGCCGAGACCTCGTCCACCTCCGGCGGGCTGGACTCGCTGCTCGATCCGCACGGCACGGTCAAGCAGGCGATGGACAAGGCGGCCATCACCTTCGGCTCCCACCAGACCTACTTCGTCACCAACGGGACCTCCACCGCGAACAAGGTGGTGCTGCAGGCGCTGACCCGGCCCGGCGACATCGTGCTGATCGACCGCAACTGCCACAAGTCGCACCACTACGGCCTGATGCTGAGCGGCGCGCTGCCGCTGTACCTGGACGCCTACCCGCTGCAGCGGTACGCCATCTACGGGGGGGTGCCGCTGCGCACGATCAAGCAGACGCTGCTGGACCTGAAGGCCGCCGGCCGGCTGGACCGGGTGCGGATGGTGCTGCTGACGAACTGCACGTTCGACGGGATCACCTACAACCCGATGCGCGTGATGGAGGAGGTGCTGGCGATCAAGCCGGACATGTGCTTCCTGTGGGACGAGGCGTGGTACGCGTTCTCGGCCGCCGTACCCTTCGCCCGGCGTCGCACGGCCATGGACACCGCCGCCCGCCTGGCCCGCCGCCTGGGCAGCTCGGACTACCGTGCCGAGTACCGGGAGTGGCGGGCCTCGATGGTCGACGTCCCGGAGTCCGAGTGGGTCGACCGGCGGCTGCTGCCCGACCCCGAGGTGGCCCGCGTGCGGGTCTACGCCACCCACTCCACGCACAAGTCCCTGTCCGCGCTGCGGCAGGGGTCGATGATCCACGTCTGGGACCAGGACTACGACCGGGACGTCCACGAGCAGTTCAGCGAGGCCTACCTCACCCACACCTCCACCTCACCGAACCAGCAGCTGGTCGCCTCCCTGGACCTGGCGCGGCGGCAGGTGGACCTGGAGGGGTACCGGATGGTCCGCAACGCCTACCAGATGGCGCTGGCGTTCCGCTACCGCGTGCGGCACGACCCGCTGCTGCGGCGCTGGTACCGGGTCCTCGACGCGGACGACCTCGTCCCGGCGCACTACCGCCCGTCGGGGGCCGGCAGCTACCTGCCGCTCGCGGACCCGGACTCGGTCAAGAGCCACCCCGAATGGGACCACGCCTGGGCCGACGACGAGTTCGTGCTGGACCCCACCCGGGTCACCCTCTACCTGGGCCGCACGGGGATGAGCGGGTTCGAGTTCCGTGAGCGGATCCTGATGGACCGGTTCGGCATCCAGATCAACAAGACCTCCCTGAACAGCGTCCTGCTGATCTTCACGATCGGGGTCACGTGGTCCAGCGTGCAGTACCTGCTCGACGTCCTGCGCCGCATCGCGGTCGCGCTGGCCCGGGCGGTCGAGGGCGCGAGCCACGCCGACCGGGTCCTGATGGGCAAGCGCACCAGGACGCTGACCAGCCGGCTCCCTCCGCTGCCGGACTTCAGCGCCTTCGACCCCGCGTTCCGTCCGAACCCGGCCACGCCGGAGGGCGACCTGCGCACCGCCTTCTACGCCGCGTACGACGAGGCCAACCGCGAGTACGTGCCGCTGGCCGAGGCCCCGGCGATGCTGGCCGCCGGACGCACCCTGGTCGCGGCGACGTTCGTCGTGCCCTACCCACCCGGGTTCCCGGTGCTCGTGCCGGGCCAGGTCATCTCCGCGGAGATCCTGACCTTCCTGATCCGTCTGGACATCACCGAGGTGCACGGCTACCGGCCGGAGCTCGGGCTCTGCGTGTTCACCGAGCGGTCCCTGCAGCGCCTTTCGGCCGAGCTCGGTCGGCCCCGCCGGCCCCAGCTGCTCTCCCGGCCGACCGCCGGCCGGGACGGCTCCGCGCCACCTGCCCCGGCAGCGCGGCAGGACCAGGGGCCGTACGCCTCGGAGCTGTCCGCGCGGGTCGCTAGCGCCATCGGGGAACGGGCTCCCGGGGACGGGTCGTCCGCCGACTGACTCGCTCCGGCGCGACGGCGCCGACGGTCATGGCACCGACGTGGCGGAGGACCCGGGGTAGCGGGTGTCCCCGGTTTGGGCAAGACTGTGAGCCGGGACACCCTGGGCAGCGTGAGGCGGCGAGGAGCAGGTATGAGCAATCCGGTGATGGTGGGCGTGGGGCCGGTCTCCTTCGAGGACGTCATCGCCGTGGCGCGACGCGACGCGCAGGTCGTCATCAGTGACGAGGCGCAGGACGGCATCCAGCGCAGCCGCGCGGTCGTCGAGGCGCTGGCCGACGACACGGTGCCGCACTACGGGGTGTCGACCGGTTTCGGGGCCCTGGCCACCCGGCACATCCCCGTCGAGATGCGCACGCAGCTGCAGCGCTCGCTGATCCGGTCGCACGCAGCGGGAACCGGCCCGGAGGTGGAGCGTGAGGTGGTGCGGGCGCTCATGCTGCTGCGGCTGTCGACCCTCGCGACCGGACGCACCGGCATCCGGCCGCAGACGGCACAGGCGTATGCCGCCGTGCTGAGCGCGGGGATCACCCCGGTCGTGCGCGAGTTCGGCTCGCTCGGGTGCTCCGGCGACCTCGCCCCGCTGGCCCACTGTGCCCTGGCGGTGACGGGCGAGGGGGTCGTGCGCGACGCCGCGGGCGTCGAGCGCGACGCGGGGGAGGCGCTACGTGCCGCGGGCATCGAGCCGGTCGAGCTGCGCGAGAAGGAGGGCCTGGCCCTGATCAACGGGACCGACGGCATGCTGGGCATGCTGATCCTCGCGATCGACGACCTCCGGCACCTGCTCAAGGTCGCCGACATCTCCGCGGCGATGAGCGTCGACGGCCTGATGGGCACCGACAACGTCTTCAAGCCCGATCTGCAGGAGCTGCGGCCCCACCCCGGCCAAGCGGCATCCGCGGCGAACATCCTTGCGATGCTGGCGGGTTCGCCGATCCGGGCCTCGCACGACACGGCCGACGACACCCGGGTGCAGGACGCCTACTCGCTGCGCTGCGCGCCGCAGGTCAACGGCGCCGCCCG
Source organism: Intrasporangium sp. (assembly GCF_039812505.1). Taxonomy (GTDB): domain Bacteria; phylum Actinomycetota; class Actinomycetes; order Actinomycetales; family Dermatophilaceae; genus Intrasporangium_A. Next base: position 17,540 of record NZ_JBDIAQ010000066.1, read on the forward strand.
CGACACGGTCGAGCACGCGGCGCGGGTCGCGCAGGTCGAGCTGGCCTCGGCGGTCGACAACCCGGTCGTGACGCTCGACGGCCGGGTCGAGTCCAACGGGAACTTCCACGGGGCCCCGGTCGCGTACGTGCTGGACTTCCTGGCCATCGTCGCCGCCGACGTGGCCTCGATGGCGGAGCGGCGCACCGACCGGTTCCTCGACAAGGCCCGCAACCACGGGCTGCCGCCGTTCCTGGCCGACGACCCCGGGGTGGACTCGGGGCTGATGATCGCGCAGTACACGCAGGCCGCGATGGTCTCCGAGCTGAAGCGGCTCGCGGTGCCGGCCTCGGTCGACTCGATCCCGAGCTCGGCGATGCAGGAGGACCACGTGTCGATGGGGTGGTCGGCCGCGCGCAAGCTGCGCCGCTCGGTCGACGCCCTGTCGCGAGTGCTCACGATCGAGCTGTTCACCGCGGCGCGAGGCATCCGGCTGCGGGCGCCGCTGCAGCCGAGCCCGGCCGAGACGGCGGTGATCGCGGCGCTCGACGCGGTCACGCGCACCGCGCCCGGGCCGGACCGGTTCCTGGCTCCCGACCTCGACGGGGCGTGGCGCGCGGTCACCGACCGGTCGGTCCTGGCCGCGGCCGAGTCGGTCATCGGCCCCCTGCGCTGACCATGGTCGAGAGCGCAGTACTCGAGAGTGCAGTCCTCCCCGTCGAGAGTGCGGCAGATCCGATCGAGAGTGCAGTACTCCAGATCGAGAGTGCGGCAGATCCGATCGAGAGTGCAGTACTCCAGATCGAGAGTGCGGCAGATCCGATCGAGCGCTCACCGGTCCGGACCGAATCCGCGCCGCCACGGCCCACAGCTGCACGGTCGACCGGGACTACTGCACGGTCGATCCGGAGAACTGCACTCTCGATCCGGAGAACTGCACTCTCGATCCGGAGAACTGCACTCTCGATCCGGAGAGTTGCACTCTCGATCCGGAGAACTGCACTGTCGATCA
>NZ_JBDIAQ010000067.1:0-18442 GCF_039812505.1 Intrasporangium sp.
ACGGCGAGGTGGACGCGGCGACCGGCACACCGGCCGCCCCGCTGGACGTGGACGCCCTGCACGCGCTGGTGGCCACCCTGGGCGCAACACGCGGCCACGGCCGCTCCGACGCCGAGCTGATCGATCAGCTCGACGCGCTCGAGAAGGTCAAGGCCGCCGCCGCGGCCGCGCAGGCCCGGCTGACCGCGCGGTTCGTGGCCGCCCAGGCCCGCGAGGCCGACCGGCTCGAGCAGCTCGCCCGGGACTGCTCGGACGCGGGCGACTTCGACGGGTGGGTCACCGCCCGGGACGCCGCCCGGGCCCGGCGGCTACCACCCGAGCAGACCAGCGCGGGCAACACGCCGGGCCGCCAGAGCGCCGAGGCAGCCGGTCGCGGCTCCTCGTCGCGGCGGCGGGCGGCGGCGGTCGCGTCGCGGACCGGCGTGTCCGCGCAGGTCGGGCTGGCCCGGCGGGAGTCACCCGCACGCGGGGCGCGGCTGGCCCGGGCGGCGGTGACGCTCGTGCAGGACCTGCCCCACACCCTTTCCGCGCTCGCGGCAGGGCACCTGTGCGAGCGGCGCGCCGAGCTGGTCGTCAAGGCCACCAGCCACCTCTCCCCGCAGCTGCGCGCGATCGTGGACACCGAGGTGATCCAGGCCAACACCCCCGCCCCGGGCGACCCGGCCGGCAGCGGACTGTCCGGGTGGGGCGACCGGGAGGTGCAACGGCGCGTGCGTGCCTGCGCTGACCGCCTGGACCCCGAAGCGGCCGTCGAACGGGCCCGACGCGCACGAGAGGACCGGCGGGTCTCGGTGCGCCCCGTGCCGGACTGCATGGCCCTGGTGGCCGCGCTGCTGCCGGTCGAGATGGCCGTGGCGGTCTACGCCGCGCTGGCGCAGGCCGCTGCGGCCGCCAAGGCCGCCGGCGACCCGCGCTCCCGCGGTCAGGTGATGGCCGACACGCTGCACCAGCGAGTCACCGGACAGGCCACCGCCGAGGATCTGGGCCTGCAAGTGCAGGTCGTGATCACCGACCGGGCCCTGTTCGACGGCGACGACACCCCGGCGCACGTGCCCGGCTACGGGCCCGTCCCGGCCGGCTGGGTCCGCGACCGGCTCACCACCGACCTGCCCGAGCACAGCAACCACCCGGCAACACCCGAGGGCGACGCACCCCAGCCACCGGACCGCCCGTCCCCGACAGACGCGCACCAGCCGCCCGGGACACACCAGCCCAGCGACACCAACCACCCACCCGGCAGCAGCAACCACCCTCCCGGGACGGGCCAGAGCGCGGCGCAGGACCGCACACACGGGGGCGGCGCACCAGGCGGGGCGGGCCGGGGCGGCACCCCGAAGCACACGACGCCGGGCCACGCTACGCGGGGCACCAGCGAAGCGGAGGCCCACCGAGCGCCGCAGCGTCCCCCCGGAGGCGGCCCACCAGACGGCGGAGCGCCCCGAGATGCGACCTCACGCGCGGCCAGGCACTGGCTGCGCCGGCTCTACACCCACCCGGGCACCGGCACCCTGGTCGCGATGGACTCCACCGCCCGGCTGTTCCCGGCCGGGCTGCGCCGCTTCCTGATCGCCCGCGACGGGGTGTGCCGCACCCCGTGGTGCGACGCGCCGATCCGGCACGCCGACCACATCCACCCGCACACCGACGGCGGACCAACCAGCCAGCTCAACGGGCAGGGCCTGTGCATCCGCTGCAACCTGACCAAGGACCTACCCGGCTGGCACACCCAGGTCACCGACCCCGGCCCCGCCGCCGGCAGCGACCAGCCGCACACCACACGCATCACCACCCCCACCGGGCACAGCTACACCTCCACCGCCCCACCCCTGCTCCCCGCCCACCACGAACACCCCGCCACCACCGGCACTACCACCGCGGTGATCATCGAGCTCCACCGGACGCGCTGGCACCACCAGCTCGAATACACCCCCGACCACCACCGCGCCGGCTGAACAGCATCCCCAGCCGACCCACGACCCGCGCAGCACACTGACCGCCACCGCCGCGACGGCCCGCCCCGCAACGCCTTTGCCCAACCAGCGCCAGGCCCGTCAACCAACCAGCGTCGGGACGCCGGTGATGCCCAGGATCGCGGCCAGCCGGACTAACCGCTATGGACGTGGACAATTCGGGCTGCGAGTATGCCGGAGCCACCCGGGACCACTCACTCGATCGGAGACATCATGCCCGACAGCAAGCCGACGCCGCCTCGCCCGCATCGCGGATCCGTTCGCACCGCGACGACCATCATCGGGATCGCCTGCAGCACAGTGTTGCTCACCAGCGCGATGCCCTCCACGGCGACCACCGCGACGATCCCGGCCGGGACGGCTGCGCCTTCGGTCAAGCCGGCCTCAGCCTCCCCCGCCATCGGGCAGCCCGGCCGGCTGAACGCGATCACCGACGTGCCCGGCGTCCAGGTCGGGCAGGTCCACCAGAGCAACGCCCCGTTCCTCACCGGGACCACGGTGGTCTACACCCCCAGGATGTCGGTCGCGAGCGTGGACCAGCGCGGTGGAGCCCCGGCCACCAAGGAGACCGACCTGCTCTCACCGGTCAACTCGAACCCGGGCGTCAACGCGATCCAGCTCGGTGGGTCGAGCATGTACGGCCTGTCGGCGACCGACGGGATCATCCGCTGGCTCGAGGACCGCGGCGAGGGCGTGGGTCTGGGCAGCACCGGCGTCGCGCCGATCGTGCCCGCGGCCGACATCTACGACCTGGGTCGCGGTGGCGACATCAAGGCTCGCACCACGGCGGAGTGGGGTTGGGTGGCCGCCTCGAGCGCGACCGGCGGCCCGGTCCGGCAGGGCTCCTACGGCGGGGGCACCGGTGCTCGCGCGGGCGGGCTCAAGGGCGGGGTGGGCACGGCCAGCGTCCACCTCGGCAACGACGTCTACGTCGGGGCGATCGTCATCGTCAACTCCGTCGGCTCCACCGTTGACCCGGGCAGCTGCGAGCTGCTCGGCACCCGGCTCGGCGTCGGCGACGAGTTCGCCGGGCTGCGCAAGCCGCTCGCATCGGAGTGCCGGTCCACGGGCGCCGCCGCTGCACCAGACGACCTGAACACCACCATCGCGGTCGTGGCCACCAACGCGAGCCTGGAGAAGGCGGCCGCCCAGCGGATGTCGGGCAACGCCCACGACGGGATGGCGCGGGCCATCCGGCCGGTGCACACCCTGTCCGACGGCGACACGGTGTTCGCCGTCGCGACCGGCTCGGGCACCCCTCTGCGGGTCAACAACCCGGCCGACGGCCGGCAGCTGAGCGCCATCTTCGAGGCGGGCGCCGACACCCTCTCGCGGGCGATCGCCAAGGCGATGCTCGCGGCGCAGACGGCCGGCGGGACGCGGTCGTACTGCGACACCTATCCCTCGGCGTGCGCCGCGTTCCCCCGGGCGGGGCAGTGGCGCAGCGAGGGCACCTCGACCGTGATGACCCGCCGGCTGTTCAACGACGCCCGCAGGCACCTGACGGTCGCCCGGCTGCCGCGCTGAGGACCGCGGCCCCGGTCGCGTCGGACCCGGTCAGGCCGGTGGGGTGAACCGCCCGTCCACCGCGGTCCATCCCCCGTCGACGAACAGCTGGCTGCCGGTCACGAAGGAGGAGGCGTCGGAGGCGAGGTAGACGACCGCACCGGCATACTCCTCGGCGTGCGACCAGCGACCGAGTGCGCTCTTGTCGGCGTAGGCCTGCGACCAGCCGTGATCCGCCCGGATCTGCGCGGTCAGCGGCGTGTCGACGACCCCGGGCGCGATCGCGTTGCAGCGCACCCCCATCGGGCCCAGCTCGGCGGCCGCCGTGCGCAGCAGCTGGACGAGCCCCGCCTTCGTGGCGGCGTAGACACCCTGTCCGGGCTCGACGGTGACCGAGCGGATCGAGCTGAAGCCGATGATGCTGCCGCGCCCGCGCCGGGCCATGCCGTCCCCGAAGGCGCGCACCAGGTCGAAGGAGGCGCGCAGGTTGAGCCGGACGACCCGGTCGAACTCCTCGCTCGTGTAGTCGAGCAGCCGCTTGCGCACGTTGGTCGCAGCCGTGAAGACGAGGACGTCGACCACGCCGAGGTCCACGGCGGCCCGCTCGACCGCCGCCGTGTCGGTGACGTCGAGCTCGTATGCCGCCATCCCGCCGCCCGCCGCCACCGTGGCCGCCGCGGTGGCGGCGTCGCGATCGGCGCAGACCACCTCGGCGCCGTGCGCGGCCAGGGCGAGTGCGCTCGCCCGTCCGATCCCGCTGCCGGCGCCCACGACGACGGCGCGCCGGCCGTCGAGGCGGAACAGCCGCTGGTAGTCGAAGGTCGACGCCGCCGCGGTCATCGCGCCTCCCCGCCGCTGGATGGTACCGGCGCGCCCCGACCCGGCTCCGACGGGCCGGGCCGGTGCCCGCCGGATGCCGGCCGGATGATCGCCATCCGGGTCACGGTCAGCTCGTCGATGGCGAACCGCGGGCCCTCCCGGCCGGCTCCCGAGTCCTTGACGCCGCCGTAGGGCATGACGTCGGAGCGGAACCCGGGCACCTCGTTGACGACCACTCCGCCCGCCTCGATGACGTCGACCGCCCGGAAGGCGGTCTCGAGCGAGGACGTGAAGACACTGGCGTGCAGGCCGTACCGGGAACGGTTGACCGCGTCGAAGGCGTCCTGCACGGTCGGCACGGACCGGACGGCGACCACGGGGCCGAAGATCTCCTCGTCCCAGGCGGACTGGCTGTCGGGCACGTCGAGCAGGACCGTGGGGCTCAGCACCCCGTCCTCGACCCCGCCGCCGTGTATGACGCTCGCCCCGGCCGCGACCGCCGACTCGATCCAGGCCAGGACGCGCTGCGTGGAGCGGGCGTCGATCAGGGCCGCGACCCGGGTCTCCGGTTTGCGTGGGTCGCCGACCACGACCCGGTCCATCCGTGCCGCGAGCGCGTCCAGGAACCGGTCCCGCACCTGCTGCACCACCACGACGCGCTGCACCGAGATGCAGGCCTGTCCGGAGGCGTAGTACCCGCCTCGCACGACGGCGTCGGCGGCCGCGTCGAGGTCCGCGTCGTCGGCCACCACCAGTGCGGAGTTGGAGCCCAGCTCGAGCAGCACCTTCGTCGGCGCGGCATCGCGGGCGATCGCGTGCCCGACCGCCGCCGACCCGGTGAACGAGACCGCGCCGACCCGGCGGTCGGTGGTCAGGGCCACCCCGACCTCGACCCCGCCCGTCACGAGCTGCACGAGGCCGGCGGGGGCGCCGACCTGCGTGAGCGCCGTGCGGACGACGTCCACCAGCCAGAGGGTCGCCAGCGGGGTCTGCGGCGCCGGCTTGACCACGACCGGGCAGCCGGCCGCGAGGGCGGGCGCCAGCTTGTGGGCGGCCAGCAGCAACGGGTAGTTGAACCCGGCGATCCCAACGACGATGCCGATCGGCTTGCGCACCCAGAACCCGATGAGGCCCTCACCACTGGGCAGCAGGTCGAGCGGCACCGTCTCACCGTGCAGCCGGGCCACCTCCTCGGCCGAGACGGCAAGCGTCAGCAGCGTCCGGTCGACCTCGACGCGACAGTCGACCAGCGGCTTGCCCGTCTCGAGGACGAGCAGCTGCTCGAGCTCGTCGCGCCGCTCGCCGAGCACCCGGTGGGTCTCGGCCAGCGCCGCCCGACGGGCGTGGGACGGCAGGGCGGCGGCCTGCGCCCGCAGGCCCACGGCATGCGTGATGGCCGCTTCGGCCAGCTGCGCGGTGCCCACCGGAGCAGAGCCGACCTGTTCCCCGTTGAACGGGAAGGTCACCGGGGCGTGGCGGGGCACGGGCACCCAGTCCGCGCCGATCGGCAGGCCCGGGGGATTCGTGGGGTCGTACGCGATCATGACTCTCTTCCGGGGTGGGTGGTGCCACGGCCTGGCGTCAGGGGTGGCCGGACAGGGGTTCTCGTGTCGGCGGCAGCCGGTCGCGTCGGCTCCGGGCAGACCCGCGAGCCGGTCATGGCGCCGGGTACAGGTGCCGCAACCGGGTCGGCGCGCGGAACGGCTGCCAGTGCGCGGGGTCACCGGCGAGGCGGTCCGCCACGACGTACACGGTGGCGGGGTTGTAGGGCATGCCGGTATGGCTCGAGTGCACCTCGACGCTCTCGTGGGCCTCGGTACCGGGATCCTCGACGCAGGCCCGCCAGGACACCACGCCGTCCGACCGGGAGTAGACCGCCGTCGTCGGCACGTGCTGGGGCAGCGCGTCCTGGCGGAAGATGTCGAACCGTTCCCGGCTCACGTGCAGGTGCGACAGCGACTGGAACACGCCCGCCAGCCGGCTCTGCCGGTGGTCGACGATCCGGAACGGGCTGCCGATCGTGACGACGCGCCCGACGTGGTCCGGAACCTGCCGGGCCAGCTCGCGTGCCAGGATGCCGCCCAGGCTGATGCCGACGAGCTGGACGCGGCCGTCGTGCCGTTCCGCGCGGGCGGCCTCGGACAGGGCGAGGACCCGGGCGACCAGGCCGTCGAGGATGTGCGCGGTCGGGCCCACGTTGACGCCCAGGCCCCAGCCGTGGGCGACGTGACCGAGCCCGCCCAGGATCCGCCGCAGCGGCTCGGTGGCCTCGTCGCCGGCCAGGAGCCCCGGCAGCACGAGCACCGGCTCGCCGGAACCGCGCGGCGGGTCGAGCAGCCGCTGCGAGACCACCAGGGAGAGCCATTCGACCCGGGCCCGGGCGGACTCGAGAGCGAACAGCGACAGCGGGGGCGGGGCGACCTCGTCGGACCCGGCTGCGCCGTCTCCGCCGCCCGGGGGCCGACTGCGCCCGGTGGTACCGCCCGGGGCGCCTGCCGGGGTCATTCTCCCTGCGATGGGGCGCCGGCGGTCACGAGCGCCCGCGCGTACTGGAACTGGGCGTCGGTCACGGTGTCGAGGTAGTCGAAGTGTGCCTTGACCCAGGCCGTGGGGCTCGGCTGTGGCACTTCGGCACCGCTCTGCCCAGCCACGCCCTCCCAGTACCTCGCGTTCTCCAGGGCCGCCTCGCGCATCTGCGTCAGCGCGGTGGCCTGTTGCCGGCGTGCCGACTCGAGCAGCTCCAGCTGGTTCCCCTGCGTCGTCGCGTCCGACATCCGTTCTCCTTCGTCGTTGTTCCGTGTTCGTCGTTGTGTGTTCGTCGTGCAGTGTTCGTCGTCGTGCCCCGACCAGGCCATCATCGGTCACCGCCGGGGCAGGGACGACCGGGGTGTCCACCTACCGGTCGGCGGGCTCGGTGGGAGGCGGGACGGGCTCGCCCCGCGCTGCGCTGCGGGCCCGCGCGCGCTGCAGCCCGGACAGCCCCTTGCGGACCCCCTCGGTGAACACCTCCAGGTCGGCGGTGGAGTCGTGGTCACCGGTGACCCCGAGCCGGACCACGCCGTTGTAGGAGAAGGCCGTCGTCGCGATCCGCACGGTGTTGGCCAAGGTGATGTACGGCCAGTTCTCCAGCATCAGCCGGCCCAGGGCGTACAGCGGGAACTGCGGGCCGGGGACGTTGGTCGTGGTGGTGTTGACGGGGCTGGTCACCTGGCTCGCGGCGCGGGCCCCGAGGGCGGCCAGGGCAGGTGACTGCAGTGCCGCGAACGACGCCAGGACGTCGCCGGCGAGCGCCTGGTTGGCTGCCTTGAGCGCATCCATCTGGGTGCGGATCCGCGAGTACCGGTCGAGCACCCCGGACACGCCCACGGGCAGCTCGGCGTACATCGCCGACACCCGGTTGCCGGCCTCGTCGTCGGCGTCGCGCACCGAGACCGGGACCATGCAGCGGACCGTCCGGCCGGTGACCTGCTCACCACGGGCCAGCAGCAGCTCGCGGAAACCGTTGGTGACCATGGCCAGGATGACGTCGTTGACCGTGCCACCGAGCCTCTTGCGCACCTTCGCGATGTCCGCCAGCGGAGCCTGCACCCAGCCCCACCTCCGGTACGGGCCGATCGGCCCGTTCAGCTCGGGGATGTCCAGCGGCTCGGCCAGGCTCGACTCGAGCGAGGTGAACGCCGCACCCACCTCGTCCCCGCGCTGCCGCAGGGAGGACATCAGGGCGGCATACCGGGTGGTGAGGTTCTCGCCGGTCTGCTGGCTGCTGGCCAGGGCGGCCTGGACCAGCTCCTGGTCGGTCGGCGCCGGTCCGGGCGCCCACGGCGGCGGCTCCGCGATGCTCGCCCCGGGGTCGGCGTCGAACAGGATCGTGGTCATGCCCGTGGTCGTGGCACCGTCGGCCATGCAGTGGTGCAGCTTGGACACGACGGCCCAGCGCCCCTTCTCGAGGCCGTCGATGACCCACATCTCCCACAGCGGTTTGCCGCGGTCGAGGGGCATCGCCATGAGCGTCGTGAAGAAGTGCCGCAGCTGGTCGTCCGACCCGGGTGCGGGCAGCGCGATGTGCCGGATGTGGAAGCCGAGGTTGAAGTGCTGGTCGTCGACCCAGACCGGGGTGCCGAGGTCGCCGGGTACGAAGCGGACCCGCTGCCGGTACCGCGGGATCAGGTGCAGCTTGGCCGCGATCAGCGCGGTGTACTCCTCGGTCGTGGGCGGTGGCCCCTCGAAGATCCCCAGCCAAGCGTTGTGGTGCAGGTCCGTCTCGTTCTCGGCGTAGAGGAACGAGGCGTCTGCCAGGCTCATGCTGTCCATCGGCGCTCCTGGGCTCGGTCACGACCCCGCGAGCGCCGCCATGGCGGCGCTGCGGCTGGTGGCATAGTCGACCTTGCCCGCGGCGGTGCGCGGGATGCGGTCCAGCACGGCCATCCGGCGGGGCATCTTGTAGTCGGCCAGGTGCGACCGGACGTACTCGCCCAGGGCCGGCTGGTCGAGGGTGGCACCGGTACGCAGCACGACCGCCGCGACGACGACCTGGCCGAACCGCTCGTGCGGCAGCCCGACGACGGCGGCATCGAGGACCGCCGGGTGGGTCCGCACGACGTCCTCCACCTCCTGGGGGAAGACCTTCTCACCACCGGTGTTGATCACCGAGCTCCCTCGGCCGAGCAGCCGGATGCTCCCGTCCGGCTCGACCTCGCCGCTGTCGCCGGTCACGCAGTAGCGCCGCCCGGCGATGGTGACCCACGTCGAGGCGCTCTTCGACGAGTCGTTGTAGTAGCCGTCCGCGAGGTACCCGCTGATCAGCAGCGCACCCCGGTCACCGGGCAGGGGCGGCTGCAGCAGGGCGCCGTCCTCGTCCATGAGGTGGAGCCGCTCGCTGGCCTCGATGACACCGGACTCGGGTACCTGGCCAGGCCGCGAGTAGGTCTGCACCCCGCGCAGCGCCTCCGAGGAGCCGTAGTTGTCGCACAGCAGGACCCATGGAAGCCGGTCCAGGAAGCCCTGCCGGACCCGCTGCGACCAGACCGACCCGGCCGAGATGACCAGCTCGAGGTGGTGCAGGTTGTAGGCGGGACCGTTGGCGTCCAGCTCGGCCAGCAACGGGCGGGCGAACGCGTCGCCCACGATCACGACTGCGTTCACCCGGTGCTCGCTCAGGGTACGCAGCATGGCGGGGGCGGAGAACCGCGGCGCGCCGGTCGTCTCCACGGCCCAGCCCTCGTTCATCAGGGACAGGCCCGTGAACAGCCCGGTGGCGTGCATCAGCGGGCAGGCGACATACAGGCGCTTGCCGCCGCGCTCGAGCTGGTGGACGAGCCCGTCGAGATCGTCGACGGCAGGCTTGTGCTGGTAGAAGTTCGTCGCGCCGCCCAGGGCCGAGATCACCGTGTCCTGGCGCCAGAGCACCCCCTTGGGCAGTCCCGTCGTGCCGCCCGTGTACTGCAGGAGCGCGTCGTCGCCCCTGAGTACCGGCGCGTCGAGCAGGGCGGCTCCACTGGTCGCGACCTGCTCGTAGGACCGGGCCCACGGCGGTATGACGCTCTCGCCTCCGGCGCCCGGGGCGGGCGCCGTCCCGGGTGGGTCCGGCACGGCGATGAAGTGGGAGACCCGCGGCAGGTCGGGCCGGGCGCTGTCGACCACCGGGGCGAGCGAGGCGTGGAAGACCAGGGCCTCGGCGTCGCCGTTGGTCAGCACGTGCACGAGCTCGTCGTGGCCGTACCGGTAGTTGACGTTGAGCGGGGTCAGCGCGGCCTTGAAGCACCCGACATACGCCTCGATGTACTGCGGGCAGTTGCGCAGCAGCACGGCCACCTTGGCCTGTCGCGGCAGGCCGAGCGAGAGCAGGTGGGCAGCGACCGCGTCGCTGCGCCGGTCGAACTCGGCCCACGTGACGACCTGCTCACCCTGGACCTGGCAGGCCACCTCCGGGATCTCCCGGGCGATCGCGCGGTAGATCTCGGCGTAGTTCCAGGCGGTCCGGCCGGGTGGCGTGCTCGTCATGGCCGGCCCGCCTCACCGGCGTGCCGACGCCGGGCTCTCGCCCGGATCTCGCCGGTCGCGCGGCCGGCGGTGACTGGCACCATCGCTCGCAGCCCGTCCGGAACGGCGCTCACGGCTCACCTCCGTTGTCCCCACCGACGGTCGCGCTGCGCAGGCGGCCCATGGCGGATCGGCGAACGAGTCACAGGTCGATGACGCAGGGTTGACTCTGCCGTCACACTAATGACAGCCTTCCAAGCACGCAACTAGGAATGCTGGTCTGACCGGTCAACCACCACGAGGGCAACCGACTGACCGCGACCGTCGTGACGAGGCCGCGCGAGCCGGGTCCGAGCACCTGACCTCGTAGGATCGCCAACCACCGACCAGGTGGGCGAGGCGGTCGTCGCACGCCCCGCCGAGTCCGCACCTGCCGCACCCGCCCCGGAAGGATGAGGACATGTCCAGACTGAGGAAGCTGGCCGTCAGCGGCATCGCCGCCGGTCTCGCGATGCTCCTCGCCGCATGCAACGCCGGAGCCGGCACCAGTGCCTCGTCCGGCGGAGGCGGCGGACTGAGTACCAAGACCGCCTCCATCGCGTTCGCGCTCGAGCCGGAGAACCTCGACTTCACCCGCACCGACGGGGCGGCGATACCCCAGGTGCTGCTCACGAACGTCTACGAGGGGCTGGTGGAGCTCGACCAGGACGGCAAGGTCGTGCCGCTGCTGGCCGAGTCGTGGAAGGTCAGCGCCGACCGCAAGTCGTACACGTTCAAGCTCCGCCAGGGCGTGACGTTCAGCAACGGCGCCCCCTTCGACGCGAACACGGTCAAGTTCAGCATCGAACGAGTCAAGAAGGACTGGACGATCTCGCTGAAGAAGGCCATGGACGTGGTCGAGGGCGTGACGGTCGACTCCCCGACGCAGGTCACCGTCAGGCTCGCCCGGCCCAGCAACGACTGGCTGTTCAAGATGACCACCCGGATCGGGGTCATGATGAGCCCCGACGGGGTCGCCGACCTGGCCAACAAGCCCGTCGGGACCGGCCCGTACGTCGTCGGCAAGTGGGTCCGCGGCGACTCGATCACCCTCACCGCGCGGCCCGGCTACTGGGGTACCGCGCCGTACATGTCAACGGTCGTCTTCCGCTACTTCAAGGACCCGACCGCCTCGACCAACGCCCTGCTGAGCGGAGGCATCGACGCGATCGGCAACGTCGCGGCCCCGGACTCGCTGATCCGGTTCGAGAGCGACCCGACCTTCAAGATCATCGAGGGCACCTCGAACGGCGAGGTCACCCTGTCGATGAACAACAAGTCCAAGGCGTTCGGCGACAAGCGGGTCCGCCAGGCCGTCCGGTACGCCCTGAACCACAAGGCCATCCTCGACACCGCGTGGGCGGGGCGCGGGACCCTGATCGGGGGTCCGGTACCGCCCACCGACCCGTGGTACGAGGACCTGACCGGGCTGTTCCCGTACGACCCCCAGAAGGCCAAGGACCTGCTCGCCGAGGCGGGCGCCGCGAACCTGACCGTACGGCTCCGGCTGCCGAACGTGGCCTATGCCGTGGCCGCCGGCCAGGTGGTCAAGTCGCAGCTCGAGGACGTCGGCATCACCGCGGACATCGACGTGCTCGAGTTCCCGGCCCGGTGGCTGGACCTGGTCTTCAACAAGCACGACTACGACATGTCGATCATCAACCATGTCGAGGCGCGAGACATCGCCAACTACGCCAACCCCGACTACTACTTCGGCTACGACAACCCGAAGGTGCAGCGGCTGATCGCGGCCGCCGACGCGGGCACCCCGGCCCAGCAGGTACGCGACCTCCGGGCGGCGGCCCGCCAGATCTCCGAGGACGCCGCCGCCGACTGGCTGTTCCTGTTCCCCTACCTGGTCGTCGCGAGGGCCAACCTGAAGGGCCTTCCGAAGAACGGGATCTCCGAGTCGTTCGACGTCACCGGGCTGTCCCGGTAGCCAGATAGGCAGGATCACCGTATGGACATGCTCAAGTACGTCGGGACCCGGTTCGTGGTCTTCGTCGTCAGCATCGTCGTCGCCTCCATGGTCGTGTTCGGCTTCATGGCGGTGCTGCCCGGCGACCCGGCCGTGGTGGCCCTCGGGGTCAACGCCAGCCCCGAGGCCCTGGCCGCGCTGCGTGCCGAGTTCGGGACCAACCGGCCGCTGCTGGTCCAGTACCTGGACTGGGTCAGCGGGCTGCCGACCGGCGACTTCGGGATCTCGTACGTGACCCGCAACCCGATCGGCCCGATCGTGGCCGACCGGCTCGCGGTGACCGCCTGGCTGGTGCTCTGCGCCATGGCGGTCGCGGTGGTCACGGCGCTGCCGCTGGGCACCTGGTCGGCACTGCGCCACCGCAAGGCCAGCGGTCTGGCGATCTCCTTCGGCAGCCAGATCGGCATCGCGATCCCGGCGTTCGTCATGGGCATCGCGCTGATCTACTTCTTCGCGGTGTGGCTGCGGGTGCTGCCGTCCGGGGGCTGGGTGGTCCCGATCCAGGACCCCGGCGGGTTCGTCGAGCACCTCCTGCTGCCGGTCCTGTCGCTGGGGCTGGTGCAGGGCGCGATCCTTACCCGGTACGTCCGCTCGGCGACCCTCGACGTGATGCGGGAGGACTACATCCGCACCGCGCGCTCGAAGGGCCTGGACGGGTTCCGCATCGTGACCCGGCACATCCTGCGCAACTCCTCCATCCCCGTCGTGACGGTGCTCGGGCTGCAGCTGACCACGCTGCTGATCGGTGCCGTCGTCATCGAACGGGTCTTCGTCATCCCGGGGCTGGGCAGCCTGCTGCTCGACTCGGTGGCCAACCGCGACCTGCTCACGGTCCAGGGCGTGGTGATGATCCTGGTCCTCGCGGCGCTGATCATCAACTTCGTCGTCGACGTCCTGTACACCATCCTCGACCCCCGGCTCAGGAGCTCGTGATGACCGACATCGTCCCCCCGGCCGAGCCCTCGGCCGAACGTCCCGCCGAGCGCCCGTCCGCGCCGGTGGAGCGCATCGCGGACGCGCCCGTCCGGGCGCCACGCCGGCCGCTTGGGCCGCTGTTCGTCACCGGCGCCATCCTCGTGGGTGGGGTCATCGCCGCCGCCCTCGTCTCGTTCGTGTGGACCCCCTACGACCCCGTCAAGGTCGACGCGTCGGCCCGACTCCTCTGGCCGAACGCCGAGCACTGGTTCGGCACCGACAAGTTCGGCCGCGACATCTTCAGCCAGATCCTGGTCGGCGCCCGCACCACGCTGTACGTGGGCATCATCGCGGTCGGGCTGGCGTCGGTCATCGGCACCCCGTTGGGCATCTTCGCCGGCATGTCCAAGCGAAGCGGGCTCAACGAGGTCGTCATGCGCGGCAACGACCTGCTGCTCGCGTTCCCCGCCCTGCTGCTGGCGATCATGTTCGGAGCGGTCTTCGGGGCCAGCACCCTGACCGCGATGATCGCCATCGGGATCGCGACGATCCCGTCGTTCGCCCGGCTGGCTCGCAGCGGGACCCTGCAGGTCATGTCCACCGAGTACGTCCTGGCGGCCCGGATCGCCGGCCGCAAACCGGTCGCCATCGCCTGGCGCCACGTCCTGCCCAACATCTTCGGCCTGCTGATCGTGCAGGGCTCGGTGGCCTTCGCCATCGCCGTGCTGGCCGAGGCCGCACTGTCCTATCTCGGCTTCGGCACCGCACCGCCCACCCCGTCGTGGGGACGGATGCTGCAGGAGGCACAGGAGCAGCTGTTCACCCTGCCGATCATCCTGCTGTGGCCGGCGGTGGCGATCGCCATCGCAGTGCTCGGGTTCAACCTGCTCGGCGACGGGCTGCGGGACCGGTTCGACCCCCGTCTGGAGGACCGGCGATGACCGCCGTCACGAACGCCCCGGCGCAGCCGGCGACGGCAGGCACACCTGCCCTGCGGGTCGAGGGGCTCGACGTCGGCACGAGCTCCACCCGACTGGTGAAGAACATCTCGTTCACCATCCGCGCGGGCGAGCGGGTCGGCCTGATCGGGGAGTCCGGGTCCGGCAAGTCCCTGACCGTCACGTCCATCATGGGGCTGCTCGGCGACGGGCTCACGGCCACCGGGTCGATTCGCATGTCCGGTGTGGCGCACGACATCGTCGGTGCCACCCAGAAGCAGTTCGCCGCGATGCGTGGTCGGCAGGTCGCGATGGTCTTCCAGGAGCCGATGACCGCGCTCAACCCGACCATGCGGATCATCGACCAGGTGTCCGAGGGCATGCTCGTGCACCGCACCGTCTCGGGCAAGGCGCAGGCCCGCGAGGCCGCGCTCGCGCTGCTGCGCAAGGTCCAGCTGCCCGACCCGGAGCGCGCGGCCAAGGCCTACCCGCACCAGATGTCCGGCGGGCAACGCCAGCGGGTCGTCCTCGCGATCGCCCTGGCGAACGATCCGATGCTGCTGCTGTGTGACGAGCCGACGACCGCACTCGACGTCACCGTGCAGGCCCAGATGCTGCAGCTGATCCTGGCCGGGGTGCGCGACCGAGGGTCCGCGCTGCTGTTCATCACCCACGACCTCGCGGTGGTCGCGACCGTGTGCGAGCGGCTGCTGGTCATGTACGGCGGACGGATCGTGGAGGCCGGCCCGGTCAAGCGGGTCCTGTCGGCCCCCCGGCACCCCTACACCCGCGGCCTGCTGGAGGCCTCCGAGCTGGACGTCTCGGACGAGCACGGCCGGCTGCCCACCATGAGCGACCGGGTGCGGGCCCAGTCGGTCTACGCAACGGACCCGGAGTGGGTCGGCGACCCGGAGGACGGGTACGCCAAGGTGGTCCTGGGAGGCGAAGGATGAACGCAGAGGTTGGCCGCCAGACCCTGAGCGGTCCGGACGGCGACGCGCTGGTGGCCGTGCGGAACCTCACCCGGGTGTTCCGGCGCCCGAGGCAGTCGTTCCGCGGGCCCGTGCCGACGGTGACGGCCCTCAAGCAGGTCAGCTTCGACATCCGCCGCGGCGAGCGGTTCGGCATAGTCGGCGAGTCCGGATCGGGCAAGTCGACCCTCATCCGGATCATGTCCGGGCTCGACCAGCCCACGACCGGCTCGATCCGCTTCGACGGCAAGGAGATCGTCGGGCGCAAGGAGCGCGAGCTGCGGTTCCTGCGCGAGGAGCTCCAGTTCGTCTTCCAGGACCCGATGGGCTCGCTGAACCCCAGGATGCGGGTGCGCGACATCATCGCCGAGCCGCTGGTCGCCCGGGGCAAGCGGGACAACCGCGTGCGGGTCCTGGAGCTGCTCCGCGCCGTTGGGCTGCCGACCACGGCAGCCGACCGGTTCCCGCACCAGTTCTCGGGCGGCCAGCGACAGCGGATCTCGATCGCCCGCGCCCTCGCGCCGAGCCCGAAGGTCCTGGTCGCGGACGAGCCGGTGAGCGCGCTCGACGTGTCCGTGCAGGCCCAGATCCTCAACCTGCTGGCCGACCTGGTCGACGAGTACCACCTCACCCTCGTGTTCGTCTCCCACGACCTGGCCGTGGTGCGGCGGGTCTGTGACACGGTGGCGGTGCTGCACCACGGTGACCTGGTCGAGCACGGCCCGACCGAGCAGATCTACACCGCGCCCACGCAGGCCTACACCCGCCGGCTGATCGCGGCGGCCCCGACGATCAAGAAGGCCCTCAGCGGTGTCGACGCCACCGCGCTGGCCGAGGAGATGGCCCAGGTGGGCGGCGAACAGCCGGGCTGAGCGCCCGGCACATGCGGGGCCGCACCGCTGCGGGCCGCCGGCCAGAACCGTCGCCCGAGGCGAGTGCCACCGGCATCCGGCTGGCTACTGGTCCGGCCAGTGCGCTGTGCGACGTAGCGAGGTACCGTGTGGTGCACAGCGCCGGGACGACTTGCCCGCACACCTCGGAGCCCGGCTGAGAGATGGGGAGCATGACCCGCGAAGCGCGCCGTCCGACCGAGCCGAACGAACCGCCCCAGCCGAGCGCGCGGATCGACGCAGACGCGTCGCGAGATCGCCCGGCCCGTCTCGACGCGACCCAGCTGCGCACGGCATACGAGGCGAGCCGGCTGTCACCGGTCGAGGTCGTGCAGGACATCTGCGCGCTGATCGCCGAACGGGAGGCGGAGCTCAACGCGTTCTGGTCGCACGACCCGCGCCAGGCCCTGGCCGCGGCCCGGGCCAGCGAGCAGCGGTGGTCCACGGGCAGACCGCTCGGCCCGCTCGACGGCATCCCGGTCACCGTAAAGGAGAACCTCGCCCGAACGGGCATCCCCATGCCGTCCGGCACGGCCGGTGTCGTCCCGATCGTCCCGAGGCGGGACTGTCCGGTCGTCGCCCGGATCAACGAGGCCGGCGGGGTCATCCTCGGCTCGACCGTCATGCCCGACTGGGGCATGCTCTCCTCCGGGGTATCCAGCCTGCACGGCATCACCCGGTCACCCTGGGACCCGAGCCTGACGACCGGCGGGTCGAGCTCCGGGGCCGGAGCGGCGGCCGCCGGAGGATACGGCCCGCTGCACGTCGGCACCGACATCGGCGGCTCGATCCGCCTGCCCGGCACCTGGCTCGGGCTGACCACCCTCAAGCCCAGCTTCGGCCGGGTGCCCCTGTCCGCCCCGTACCTGGGCCGCGTGGCCGGGCCGATCGCGCGCAGTGCCCGCGACGCGGCGCTGCTGCTGGCGGTGATATCCAGGCCCGACCCACGCGACTGGACCAGCCTGCCGTCCCACGAGCTGGAGCTCGACGGGATCATCGCGGGCACGTCGCAGGAGTCGGTCAAGGGCCTTCGGGTCGGACTGCACCTCGACGCCGGAGCCGGTCTGCCGCTGGATCCCGAGGTGCGGGCGGCCGTGCAGGACGCGGCGGCGGTGTTCGAGCGGGCCGGCGCATGCGTCGAGCCGGTCGCGCCGTTCCTCACCGAGGCCATGCTGACCGACCTCGACCAGTTCTGGCGGGTCCGCTCGCTGGTGGACCTGGAGGCGCTGCCCGCCCAACGTCAGGAGCGGGTGCTGCCGTTCATCCGGCGTTGGGTCACCGCGGCCGCCGGGGTCGACGGCCGACGGGTGCTGCGCGACTACACGTCGATCATGTCGCTGCAGAAGGCCACGACCGCTGCGACCGAGCCGTTCGACGTCGTGCTGTCACCGGTGGCCCCGGTCGCCGCGTTCCCCGCAGAGCACCCGATGCCCTGGGGGGAAGCGGACCTGGGTATGGCCCACATCGGCTTCACCGTCCCCTACAGCATGTCGGGACAGCCGGCGGCGACGACCAACTGCGGCTTCACCGCCGACGGCCGCACGATCGGGCTGCAGGTCAGCGGCCGGCGCTTCGACGACGTGGGCGTGCTGCGAGCCGTCGACTGGTACGAGCACCATCGCCCCGACGAGTGCACCCCCGCCTGGCCGATCCCCCCGTGGCGGCAGGCCCGGACATGATCGCCGACCCGCCGCGCTTCGAGCAGGTCCAGCCGGTGCGGCTCTACGAGCGGATCGTCGAGCAGATCGAGGCAGCGGTCGCCCGCGGTGAGCTCCGGCCGGGTGAGCGCCTGCCGAGCGAACGTGAGCTCGTCGTGCAGTTCGGCACCAGCCGGGCGACCGTGCGCGAGGCCCTCCGGGTGCTCGAGAGCGCCGGTCTGGTGCGCTCCCGTCCGGGTGACCCGCGCGGGCCCGAGGTGCTGCAGATCGGTGTCGATTCGCTGCGTCGGCCGCTGGAGCGCCTCGCAGGAGCGGCGCGGCTCAGCCTCGCCCAGCTGGTCGTGTCGCGGATGATGCTCGACTCGACCGCCAACCAGCTGGCCGCCGGGCTGCGCACCGAGGAGCAGCTGGCCTGGATCGAGCAGGCGGTCGAGGTGATGCGCACCGCACTCGAGGAGGGACAGGACGCGTTCAGCAAGGCCGACATGACCTTCCACGAGGTGATCATGTCCATCGCCGGGAACCCCCTGATCCAGCTGGGCCACACCGCGGTACGCGACACCGTGCTCGCGCTCATCTCCGACACGATCTCCGACGCGGACGACAGCCGGGCGGTGATGCAGCGATCGCTGACCCACCACGAGGAGGTCCTGGACGCGATCCGGGCAGGTGACGGCGTGCGCGCGGCGCGCGCCTCACGGCGCAGCCTGTACGAGTACTACGCGGCGTCCGTCACGGCGGACGAGCGCGCCGCCCTGGAGGCGATGCTGCTCGGCTGA
>NZ_JBDIAQ010000068.1:0-18199 GCF_039812505.1 Intrasporangium sp.
CAGGGCGGTGCTGGTCAACCAGTAGCGGCACCGGCCGGCGCGGCACGAGAACTGCGTTCGTGGTGGGTTCTCGTGGCGTTTCGGGTGCCTGCTGGTGGCTCGACGACGACGCGCGTCAGGGCGTCGTGCTCACCGGTGACCTCGGTGCCGGCAAGACGACCCTGACCCAGGGCCTCGGTGAGGGGCTGGGCGTCCGGGGGCCGGTCACCTCGCCGACCTTCGTGATCTCGCGGATCCACCCGTCGCTGGTGGGTGGTCCCGCGCTGGTCCACGTGGACGCCTACCGGCTGGGTAGCCGGCTCGAGCTGGATGACCTGGACCTGGATGCCGACCTGGAGGCGAGCGTCACCGTGGTCGAGTGGGGTGCCGGGCTGGCCGAGCAGCTGTGCGACTCGCGTCTCGAGATCGCCCTGACCGGGCAGGCCGAGCGGACGGCCCGGCTGGTGGCGGTGGGGGCGCGGTGGGCGCGGCTGCTGGACTCGCTTGCCGGGTGGTGACCTCGGGCGTGGCCGGGCGGCTGTGGACAGGGGATCGGCGCGGGGTTGCTGGTATGGCATGCTTTGTCGCGTTGTTCGTGCGGTTCGCCGCGGAGTGTTGAGGGGTTTGTCGTGACGGTGCGCCGCAGAGCGATGTCGTATGCCGCTGGGCTGGGGGCTGTTGTCGTGCTCAGCTCGGTGTTGGCTGGGTGTGGGAGCGGCTCGCCGGAGCCGGCTGCGACCGGGGCGGTGCCGACGGTGTCGACGTCTTCCGGTGTGGTCACGGGCCGCGGTCCGGTCTCGAGCACGCCGTCGGTGAGCGCGACGAGTGCGCCGACGATCGAGGGTCTGCCGCAGGCGGCCCGGGCGCGGACGCGGGAGGGGGCCAACGCGTTCGTGAAGTACTACTTCGAGCAGGTGAACGAGGCGAGCGTCGATCCACGCAGGGATGCGTTGGCTGGATTTGGTCTGCCGACCTGCAAGACCTGTGTCGCCTTCGAGGACACGATCAACGGTCTTGCTGCCAAGAGTCATCGATACCGCAGTGCGCCACTGAGCGAACGGGCAGTCGATGGTCTCGGACAGGACAGGCCTACTGATCCCAGGTACACCGTGCTTGCGGCGATGGCTCAGGTGGGCGCCCAAGTCATCGACGATTCCGGGAAGGAAGTAAAGCGGGATACCCGGTACCAGGGCAGCTTCATCGTTGATCTCGTGTGGCGTGAGGGTCGATGGGTGCTGAGTGAGATCAGGGTTTCGCAGCCATGAGGCTCCTTCGTCTCGCGTTGACCGGGCTGGCTCTCCTCGCCTTGACACCTGTTGCCTCTGCTAGTGCGACGCACGGCGCCGACCCCCATCAGCCCAAACCACCGTCAGACGGCTTCTTCGGGGCCGGAGCTAACGCAGGCGGCCTGCACAGTCATCTGACGGAGCAGAACGGCTTGAATAGTCTGCGGGCTGGTAAGGATGTGCGGGGTGAGAGGCTGGCGGATCCGTGGGAGTATGCGACGTCGTTGGCGTGTCCGCAGAACCTGGGTCCGACTGGTGGGGCGGATGAGGCGGGGTGTGTCGGGGCGGTTACGGCGTGCGGACCGGGTTCGGGTCCGTTGACGCAGATCTGGGGTCGGCCGGTGGGCCCGGACGGGAAGGCGAAGCCGAACGCGGCGGGGGACACGCCGTGGCTGCGGGTGGGCACGACGTGTCTGCCGGATGCGGTGCCGGGCCGGCCGACGCTGGGGATGGCGACGATCCGGGCGGCGTTTCATGACACGGCGTTCGCGCGGGCGCGGGTGTTGATCCAGCCGGAGGGGAATGTGACGTTGGTGAACCTGGCGACGTTCTTCCGGGTGCAGTGGGACCAGGCGGGGTTTCAGCCGGGGGAGGTCGATGCGATCGATCCGGCGCGGATGCTGGGTTATCGGGTGGCGATCCGTCCGACGCTGGTGGGCTACCGGTATGTGTTCGGTGACGGGGTGAGCTCGGCGCCGACCAGGTCGGCTGGTGGGGTGTATCCGGGCGGGGATGTGCGGCATACGTACACGCGTCGGGGTCAGGTCACGGCTCGGGTGGAGGTCACCTTCGGTGGGGAGTTCCGGCTGGGGGACGGGTCGTGGCTGCCGATCGATGACACGGTCACGGTGGCGATGCCGGGTACCCGGGTGAGCGTCCGGGAGGCCAGGGCGGTGCTGGTCAACCAGTAGCGGCACCGGCCGGCGCGGCACGAGAACTGCGTTCGTGGTGGGTTCTCGAGACCGCCCCGCCTGCGACCGTCCTCGGGCACCCGGCCGGCAAGCGGCTAACCTGACCGGGTGCTGCTGCTCGCCATCGACACCTCGACGACGGCCATCGGTGTCGCCCTGCACGACGGCGCCGGCGTGGTCGCGCACGAGGCCACCCTCGACGCACGCGCACACGCCGAGCACCTGGCCCCGGGCATCGAGCGGGCCCTTCGCTCGGCACAGGCCAGGCCGGAGGACGTCACCGATGTCGTCGTCGGGATCGGCCCCGGCCCGTTCACCGGCCTGCGGGTCGGTATCGTGACCGGCCGCACCTTCGCCTTCGCCCTCGGTCTGCCGGTCCGCGGCCTGTGCAGCCTGGACGCGCTGGCCCATGCTGCGTGGCTGGCCGGGCACCGCGGTGACCTGCTGGTCGCGACCGACGCCCGTCGCAAGGAGGTGTATGCCGCTCAGTACCTCCTGCACGACACCGGCGCCACGCGCGTGGCCGGGCCGGTCGTCGACCGGGCCACCGACCTGCCCGATGCCTGGCGGGTGATGCCCGTGGCCGGCCGCGGGCCGTTGTTGTACCCCGACGCATTCTCGGGTGTACCGGTCCGGGCCCCCCGGTTCGGCGGGATACCCGACAGCCCCGGGACGGCCCCTACCTCGGACGGCCTGCGCGATGTCCCGGCCGGGGCCCTGGCCGACCTCGCCGCCCGGCGGATCGCCGCGGGCGGTCCCTTCGACGGGCTGGAGCCGCTCTACCTCCGTCGCCCCGACGTCGCGCCTGCCGCCCCCGTGAAGTCGACTCTCGGGTGACCAGCCGTCCTGCCCGCGACCCGACCCGAGGTGTTCCGGTGCCCCGCGCCGATGTCGAAGTCGCGATCTCCGAAAGCCCGCCCGCGCCGGAGGGGCTGGACGCACGCCTTGCGGGGGTGCGGCTTCGCGAGCTGGAGTGGACCGACCTCGCGACCCTGGCCGGACTGGAGCGCGACCTCTTCACCGACGACGCCTGGTCGGTCGAGTCGTGGTGGCACGAGCTGGCGGGCCGGCCCCGCCGCGACTACGTCGTCGCCGTCGACGTGGCCGACCGGATCCTCGGTTACGCCGGCCTGAACCTGGCCGGCGAGACCGGCGACGTCATGACCATCGCCGTCACACCAGCCGCACGAGGCAGGGGGCTGGGCCACCACCTGCTCGGGGAGCTGGTGCGCCGGGCGCGGGTGGGCGGCATACGGTCGCTGTTGCTGGAGGTGCGCGCGGACAACGCGGCGGCTCGGACGCTCTACGAGCGCAACGGGTTCGAGGTCATCTCGGTGCGGCGCCGCTACTACCAGCCAGGCGACGTCGACGCGCTCGTGATGCGCCGGCTGATCGGAGGAGACCATGGCTGACGAACCCCTCGTGCTCGGCATCGAGACCTCCTGCGACGAGACGGGGGTCGGCATCGTGCGTGGGCAGACCCTGCTGGCCGACGCGGTCGCGAGCAGCGTGGACGAGCACGCGCGGTTCGGCGGGGTGGTGCCCGAGGTCGCCAGCCGGGCCCACCTCGAGGCGATGGTGCCGACGATCGAACGGGCCTGCCACGACGCGGGGGTGGCGCTGCGCGACCTCGACGCGATCTCGGTGACGGCGGGGCCAGGCCTCGCCGGGTCGCTGCTCGTGGGGGTGGCCGCGGCCAAGGCGCTCGCCGTGGCGCTCGGCACGCCGCTGTACGGCGTCAACCACCTCGCCTCCCATGTCGCCGTCGACGTGGTCGAGCACGGTCCGCTGCCCGAGCCGACGGTGGCGCTGCTCGTGTCCGGCGGGCACTCGTCGCTGCTGCTCGTGCCCGACGTCACCGCCGACGTGCGTTCGCTGGGCTCCACGATGGACGACGCGGCGGGCGAGGCGTTCGACAAGGTGGCGCGCCTGCTCGGGCTGCCGTTCCCGGGCGGGCCCCACATCGACCGGGTGGCGCGCGACGGCGACACGGTGGCGATCGACTTCCCCCGGGGGCTGACGAGCCGCCGGGATCTGGAGCGGCACCGGTTCGACTTCTCGTTCTCCGGGCTGAAGACCGCGGTGGCCCGGTGGGTCGAGTCGCGGAACCGCTCCGGCGAGCCCGTGCCGGTCGCCGACGTCGCGGCGAGCTTCCAGGAGGCGGTCGTGGACGTGCTGACGCGCAAGGCGGTGCTGGCCTGCCGGGAGCACGAGGTCGACCACCTGCTCGTCGGTGGTGGGGTCGCCGCGAACTCCCGGCTACGGGTACTGGCCGAGGAACGGTGTGCCAAGGCCGGGGTGACGCTGCGGGTGCCGCGACCCGGGCTGTGCACCGACAACGGCGCGATGGTCGCCGCGCTCGGGGCGCAGCTGGTCGGCAGGGGGCGGGAGCCGAGCGAGCTCGGCCTGCCCACCGACTCGTCCATGCCGGTCACGACGGTCCAGGCCTGACGCCGAGACCGGCGAGCCGTATGCCGCCGTCGGCGAGCGCGCAGCGCGGCCCGGTAGCGGGCGGCGCCGGTTCGTGGCGCCCGACCGGCGAGGTGTCGATGCCCTCTCTACGTACGTCGATCGAGCGTAGGGCAGGGTCGGCCGGGCGGTATCAACGGCAGGAGGCCAGCCCGCGGGCGACCTTGAGGGTCGCCACCCGGATCACCGCCGCCTCGACCTGTCTCGCGAAGGTGACGTCCTCACTCATCCGGGCCACGATCGCGTGGTGCATCGCGGGCACCGTGCTTGGAGTCGCGGTCAGCACGATGTCGCCCCCGGCAGCGACGAACTGGGTCGCTCTGTCCCCGGGGGGCACCGCCGCGACGGACTTGGCGGCTCCGAGGTCGTCCGAGACGACGACCCCGTGGTAGCCGAGTCTGTCGCGAAGCAGCCCGGTCATGATCGGCCTCGAGAAGACCGCGTTGACCCCCGGGTCGATCCGGCTGTAGATCGCCGAGCCGACCATCACGAGGTCCGTCCCGGCGGCGATGCCGGCGCTGAACGGCTCGAGGTAGGGATCGCGCGTCGTCGTCACGGTGTCGGTGATACCGCGGGCGGTCAGGTCGGTGTTGCCGGTGATCCGGCCGAGGCCGGGGAAGTGCTTGATCGTGGTCGCGACCCCGGCGGCGTGCATCCCCTCGAGGAAGGCGACGGACATCTTCGCGACCTTGCCGGGGTCGTGGCCGTACTCGCGGTCCCAGCGGCCGATCGGCTGGTTCGCCGTGCCGATGTTCGCCGGGACGGTGTCGGCGACCGGCGCCAGGTTGACGTCGATCCCGGCTTCGGCGAGCTGCCTGCCCCAGGTCGTCGCCTGGTCGGTGAGCTGTGCCGGCGACAGGTCGCCCTGCTCCAGCGCAGACGGCATCCGCGTGAAGCCCGGCCCGCGCAGCTGCTGGACGGCGCCACCCTCCTGGTCCGCCGCCAGCAGCAGGCCCAGCCCGCCCGTGGCGGAGTCGGAGGCGAGGCCGGCGAGGTGCCGGGTCGCGGCGCGGACCGGCCCGACGCCGCCGTACCATCCGCCGAGCAGGACGACGCCGCCGAGGTGGTACCGCGCGACGAGGGCGTCGAGACTGGTCCGACCGGCGTTCACGTCGAGCCCGGCCATCAGCAGCTGCCCCGCTCGCTCGCTCGCTGTCAGGCCCTGCACGATCGACGCGGCGCAGGCCGCCGTCGCGGTACCCGACGCGGTGGGTGTCCCTGGGGGGATGGGTGTCCCCGACGGGGTGGGCGCCCCCGACGGGGCGGATGTGACCGACGGGGCGGATGTCCCCGACGAACTGGGTGTCCCCGACGAGCTGCGCGTCGGCTGTCCGGTGCCGCTGGAGTGGGGGGCCGGGCCCGCCGGGACCGAGCACGCTGCCAGGGACAGCGTCATACCCACGACGGCGACCAGGATGACGCGCCCGGAGCAGCGGTTTCGCGGCCGGTCGCGCCGGAGCCGACGGTCACGCACGACGGCACGGTATCGCCCGACCCCGGTGCCGGGAGCGGCGGGGTGGCCGCGACGCGGTACCTTGCCGCGGTGACCTCTGATCCGATCCCCCTCGTGCTCGACGTCGACACGGGCGTCGACGACGCCTGTGCCGTTGCCCTGGCCGCGCTGCACCCACGGATCGACCTCAGGGCAGTCACGTGCGTCGGCGGCAACGCGCCGATCGACGACGTGGTCCGCAACACCCTCGTGGTCCTGGACGCGGCCGACCGCCCGGACGTGCCGGTGGCGCGGGGCGCCGAGCGTCCCCTGCTGGAGCAGCCGGTCCACGCCCGTCACGTGCACGGCCAGGACGGGATGGGCGACCTGGGTTGGCCGGCCAGCCCTCGTCGGCCGGTCGACGGGCACGCCCTCGACCTGCTGCGCGACGTCTGCGCGGGCGCGGCGCGCTCGGGTCGCCGGATCACCCTGGTGCCGTTGGCGCCACTGACGAACATCGCGCTCCTGCTGCGCACCGATCCCGACGCCGCGGCCGGTATCGAGCGCATCGTCTTCATGGGCGGCGCTGCCCAGGTCGGCAACGCCACCGCCTCCGCCGAGTTCAACGTCTTCCACGACCCCGAGGCGGCCGCCATCGTGCTGGATGCGTGCCACTGGCTCGGCATCGACGTGACCATGTACGGCCTCGACGTCTTCTACGACCCGGTCATCACCAGGCAGCAGGCCGACCGCCTTGTCGCATTGGGCGGTCGAGGGGCCGCCGAGCTCGCCGGGCGGCTGATCCGGTTCCAGTGCGAGCGCTTCCACTCGGCCGCCGCGACCATCGGTGATGCCGGTGCCGTCTGCGCGGTCCTCGAGCCGGGCCTCGTCCGGACCGAGAGCCTCCCCGTGCGGGTCGAGCTGGCCGGCACCTGGTCCCGGGGTCGGACCATCGTGGACCGGCGGGACCGGAGCGAGGGCCAGGGACCCGACCCGCACGGCGCGGCACCGGCGAGAGTCGACGTCGCGCTCGGGGTCGACGCGGCCGGCGTCGCCCGGCTCTGGTACGACACGCTGCTCGAGTCGGCCGGCTCGGAACGGAACAGCTGATGGGGCGCGTCATCGTCGTCGGGTCGCTCAACGTCGACCTGGTCACCCTCGTCGAGCGGCATCCCGGACCGGGTGAGACGGTGTTCGGCGAGTCGGCGGGCCGCTTCGCCGGCGGCAAGGGCGCCAACCAGGCGGTCGCGGCCCGGCGCGCGGGTGCGGACGTGGTCCTGGTGGGCGCCATCGGCACGGACGACGCGGGCGACGCCTGTCTGCGACGCCTCGCCGGTCTCGGGATCGACGCGCGCGTGGAGCGGGTCGACGGTACGGCCACGGGGATGGCCATCGTCAGCGTCGACGGGGCCGGTGAGAAGGCGATCATCGTCGTGCCCGGGGCGAACGGGGTGCTCGACGTGCGCGACGTGGGGGCCCGCCCCGGTGACGTCGTGCTCCTCCAGCTCGAGATCCCCCTGGAGTGCGTTACGCAGGTGGCGCGCGAGAGCCACCGGGCGGGCGCCCGGGTCGTCGTCAACCTCGCGCCCTACGCCGCCCTGCCCGACGACGTCGTCGGCTTGGCCGACCCGCTGGTGGTCGACGAGTCCGAGGCGGCCCTGCTCGCGGACTCGGGACTGCTGCCGTCCTCGCTCCTGGTCACGTTCGGGACGGCCGGCGCGGTGTGGGACGGCGAGCGGGTCGACGCAGCGGCCGTGGCCGCGGACGAGGTCGTCGACACCGTGGGCACAGCCGATGCGTTCTGCGGCGCCCTGGCTGCGGCCCTCGCCGGCGGCGCCACCCGTACCGCGGCCCTGCGCCGGGCCGTGGCCGCCGGAGCGGCCGCCCTGCGATGGAGCGGCGCGCAGCCGGACGGGCGGCTCTGAGCCGAGTCCGCGAGTGGGTCGGCTCCTGCTCGTGGGTCCGGGTCCGACCGGCCGGGGTCGACGCCTCAGGGCAGGGCCCCCGATCGTCCGGCAGCCCCGAGCCCCCGAGTTCCTACCGGTACGTGGCGACGTAGTCGCCCGTGGTGCCGTCGAAGAAGGCGTAGTCGATCCCCTTGATCCGCCGCACCACGTGGTCGACCACCTTGCCGTCGCGACGGATCTGCTCGAGCTTCGTGCCGAACCCGTCCACCGGCAGCATGGCCCGCAGGGCGCCCTTGGTCTGGTTGTCCGCCGAGAGGTGGAACGACACCGCGTCCTTCGCCCAGCGCAGGTCCTCGAACCTCGAGCTCGAGCGGCCGTCGGTCCAGGTCAGCAGCTGCTGCGCCGAGATCATCGGGACGTGCCGGCTCTCGGCGATCCGCATGAGCTGCTGGTCGAAGTCGTCGTGGAAGTCGTAGTGCGTCCCGAACGCGCCGTAGTAGCCGTCCGGGCCCTGGGCGCGGTCGATGAGCGCCTCGATGGCCTTGGGATGGCCGCTGAAGACCTCGTCGACCAGGTGCGTCTCCTGCTGGTAGACGTTGACCAGGCCCCCCTTGGTGTCGCTGAAGCGCATCGGCAGGCCCGAGCCGGTCATGAAGCCGGACCGGTTGGCCACCCACGGTCCGGGCCAGTAGTAGTAGTTCATGTCCAGCCGGACGCTCCACTTGCGCTCGACGGTCGGCTGGGTGACGTAGTCGCTCCAGACGATGCAGTGCAGCCGGCTGGCGTGCTGCGGAGGCAGACCGGGGAAGGCCGCCCGGAAGGCGTGCAGGCTCTGCGCGAACGCCAGGTCGAGCGACGTCGCGGACCAGTTCTGGCAGTTCGTGGTCACGTGGACGCCCAGGTCGAAGCCCTCCTTCTCGAAGGCCACGGCCTGCTGGTCGGTCAGCCCCGAGGTCGGGTAGAGGAACGCCGTGGCGCGCGGGCACTCCCAGCGAGCGAGGTCACAGCCCGGGGGGCTGAGCGCGAGCATCCGCTGGAACGACGCCCGGGTGCCGTCCTCGGTGCCGTGGTCGTCGGCGGCCATCACCAGGACGGCCTTGGCGTCGTCCGGGAAGTACCAGAAGCGCGGCATCGGCCCGGTCGCCGCGGTGCTCCGCTCGATGAGGTTCGACAGGATCCGCATCTGCTCGTCGGCCTGCGGTACGGCGACCTGGTCCAGGTCGAGGTAGTCCGGCTGCGGGTCCTGGGCGCTGGCGCCGAAGAACAGGTCGTTCGGGCGGACCGGGGCCCGCCCGTCGCGGTCCTGCCCCGCCCACTCGGGGTTGCCCTGGCGGGTCAGCACGACCGACTTCGCCAGGTCGAAGGTGAACGCCGCGACGGTGCCGCCCTGGCCACCCAGGCTGCGCACGGTCACCGCCGGGCTCGGGCCGGCCTGCTGTGCGTCGCTGCTCACCATCGCTGCCTGCGCGACGCTCGAGTCCGTGGAGTCGGCCACGCCCGGCGCGACGGTCGCGACGACGTCCACGTCGTCGCCCGCCCGCACGACGTCGGCCGCGCCGTGGACCCGCAGCGGTGCGGACGTGAGCCCGGCGCCGTAGGCCGACGACGTGGCGATGTCGAGGTCTCCCTCGGTGACCTGTCCACCGAGCGGGCTCAGGCCGGCCAGCTCGGCCAGTGCACCGGTGGGCCGGGCCACGACGAGCTGCCCGCCGGCCAGCACCCACTTGCGCAGGGCCGGGGCCGCGGCCACCGCCTTGGCGTCCGCCGAGACGATGACGACCCGGTAGTCGCCCAGGTCGGCGTCGGCCAGGGCCGCGCTGTCGATGGTCCGGAACCCGGTGAACCCCTCGGCGCGCAGCATCTCGGCGTAGAACTCGTCGTAGCCGTCGGCCGTGGAGGTCACGAGCAGGATCGGGCCGCCCGGGCCCGCGCTCAGGGGCCGCTTCACCGGCACGGTGAAGGACCACTCCTTGGGCGAGATGACCTCCGGCAGCGTCACCTTGGCCGTGTACCGGCCCGGTGCGAGCGGCTCGGTCGGCTCCAGCTCGGCGGACGTCAGGCTCTCGTCCAGCCGCACGGCTGCCGGCACGGCTCTCCCGTCCGCATCGGTGACCGAGAACTTCAGCCGGTCCGCCTCGCCGGTCAACGGCCGGTCGAACACCACGGTGACCCGGGCACCGTTGGACACGTTGGCCGCGGCCGTGGCCGGGAAGTGGCTGACCACCTGCGGGCTCGCGCTCGCGACCCCGGTCAGCCGTCCCCCGACGGCCAACATCAGCAACATCCCCACAACAGTCGTCAAAATGACGGCAAGCAGCCGCCTGGTCCCCCCGGACATGAACAGCCTTCCCCTGACTGGTCCCTGACTGGATCTCCCCAGATCCACCCCCGTACGGCAACCAACCTAGGCCGGATCCGGTGTCCCGTTCAGGAGAAGGGGGAAATTGCCCGATCCGGACCGACCGGACATCAGGCCGGCTCGACCACGACGGCGACCTGCCGCCCGCCCACCCGGGTCAGCACGAGCGTCGCCTCCGAGCCGCCCTTGCCCCGCCCGGTCATCTTCAGCCGACGGCGCAGCAGGTCGGGGTCGGTCGCGATGCCGCGCTTCTTGATCGTCACCCGGTCGTGTCCGTGGTCGCGCAGCCAGCGCCCGAGCGTGCTCGTCGAGAACGGCAGCGCGGCCCGGACGCGGTAGCGCCTGGCCCACCCCACGTCGTATGCCGCTGAGCTCGTCACGTAGCCCATGTCCGCCCCCAGCTCGGTACCGTCCACCGCGGCGACGAGAGCCCCGGTGAGCCCCGCCCGGATCACCGCCCGGTCGGCCTCGTAGAGCCAGTCTCCCATCGTGTCGAGGGAACCCAGCGGCTCACGGCCCAGCGCCCCGGCCGCCGCGGCCTCGGTCACGACGACGGCGGACCCCGGCCCGCAGACCGCGGCGGTACGCCCGGCCGTCTCGGCGAGGGGACCCCACCAGACGGCGCACTCGAGCACCTCTCCGTGCCACGAGGTCCACTGCGCCTCGGCCCCCGGTGGAACCGCGGCATGCGGGAAGGCCGGGGAGAGCTTGGCGCCGGTGGCCGCCACCCGGTCCGCGATGCCCCGGACCTCGTCCCAGCTCGGCGAGATGTCGTCGAGCGAGCGGACCCGCCTGGTCCGGCCGCGCGCGTCGGCGACCCCCACCGTCCGCCGCGCCGGGTCGACCCACGCCCCCACGGTCCGGGCCTCGGCACCGGCCGGCAGCCGGACCTGCTCGGCCCGGGCACACCGGACGGTCGAGCCGGGCCAGTGCCGCAGGTTCACCGCGGCCATGGCAGCCGTCACCGGGTCGGCGTCGACCGCGCTCACGTCCAGGCCGAGGGCAGCCAGCGCCATCGCGTCGGCGCCCAGACCGCAGCCGAGGTCGTGCACGAGCGCGATCCCGGCAGCCGCGAACCGGCCCGCGTGCCGGGCGGCGAGCGGCAGCCGCGTCGACTGCTCGAGACCGTCGGAGGTCAACAGCATGCCGCGGGCGAACTCCCCGAACTTCTCCCTGGCCCTGGCCCGCAGCCGTGACTGGCCCATGGCCGCCGCGAGCAGCGCGGGGTCGACACCGTGCTCGCGCAGCCTCGTCTGCAGCTGCAGCGCACTCGCCTCGTCGTACTCCGGCAGGGCCTGCAGCAGCGACCAGCCCTCGGGGCCGGCCAGCCGTTCGACCATCGCCACGTCCACACCGGCCATCCTCCCAGCCCGCGCCCATGGTCCGGCGAGGCGGAGAGCCGGCTGTGCGGCATACCGGCGGACGACCGTTGGTCGGCGAACGGCGCGGCGGCCGGGGCGCGTCACGCTCGGGCCCCGGGGCCTTCGCGACCAACGGTCGTCCGTACGTACGCGCCACGACCCGCGTGTTGGCACTCGACTTGACCGAGTGCTAATCGGAACCTAGATTTCTGCTTGTTGGCACTCTCACCTCGAAAGTGCCAAGAACTCCTCGAGGTGCTCGACCCCCGCGACGGCGATCGTCTCGACGAGCCATCTGTCAAACAGTCATCCAGACAGTCCCGAAGGAAGGTCACCAGTGTCGGTTTCCATCAAGCCGCTCGAAGACCGCATCGTCGTCAAGTCGCTCGAGGCCGAGCAGACCACCGCGTCCGGCCTCGTCATCCCCGACACCGCCAAGGAGAAGCCGCAGGAGGGCGAGGTCCTCGCTGTCGGCCCCGGGCGGTGGAACGAGGACGGCGACGAGCGCGTGCCGCTCGACATCAAGGTCGGCGACAAGGTCATCTTCAGCAAGTACGGCGGCACCGAGGTCAAGTACGACGGCGAGGAGTACCTCATCCTCTCCGCACGTGACGTGCTCGCCGTCCTCGGCTGACGCCCTCCCCACCTGCACCGACCGCACCCCGGTGGGTCCCCGTCGGGATCGGCCGGGGTGCGGTCCGGTTTCACCAGAACGTTCTTCACGAGCCAAAGGAAGCACATGGCCAAGCAGTTGGAGTTCGACGACTCCGCCCGCAAGTCACTCGAGCGCGGTGTCGACGCGCTCGCCAACGCCGTCAAGGTGACGCTCGGCCCGAAGGGCCGCAACGTCGTGATCGACAAGAAGTGGGGTGCGCCCACCATCACCAACGACGGTGTGACGATCGCCCGCGAGATCGAGCTCGAGGACGCGTACGAGAACCTCGGCGCCCAGCTGGCGAAGGAGGTCGCGACCAAGACCAACGACATCGCCGGTGACGGCACGACCACCGCGACCGTCCTCGCGCAGGCGATGGTCAAGGCCGGTCTGCGCAACGTCGCTGCCGGTGCGGCACCGGCCGCCCTCAAGCGCGGCATCGACAAGGCCGTCTCGGCCGTCAACGACGAGCTGCTCAGGGTGGCTCGCGACGTCGAGGGCAAGACCGAGATCGCCTCGGTCGCAACGCTGTCGGCCCAGGACTCCACCCTCGGCGACCTCATCGGCGAGGCGTTCGACAAGGTCGGCAAGGACGGCGTCATCACCGTCGAGGAGTCCTCGACGACCGCGACCGAGCTCGAGTTCACCGAGGGCATGCAGTTCGACAAGGGCTACCTGTCCGCCTACTTCGTCACCGACACCGAGCGCATGGAGACCGTCCTCGAGGACGCCCACGTCCTGATCAACCAGGGCAAGATCTCCTCGGTCACCGAGGTCCTGCCGATCCTCGAGAAGGTCGTGCAGGCCGGCAAGCCGCTGCTCGTCATCGCCGAGGACGTCGAGGGCGAGGCCCTCTCGACCCTCGTGGTCAACAAGATCCGCGGGACCTTCAACGTCGCGGCCGTCAAGGCCCCCGGCTTCGGCGACCGGCGCAAGGCGATGCTGCAGGACATCGCGATCCTCACCGGTGGCCAGGTCATCGCCGAGGAGGTCGGGCTCAAGCTCGACCAGGCCGACCTGACCGTGCTCGGCAAGGCGCGCCGCGTGGTGCTGACCAAGGACCACACGACGATCATCGACGGCGCCGGCGACGCGTCCGAGGTGTCCGGCCGGATCGCCCAGATCAAGGCCGAGATCGAGCGCACCGACTCCGACTGGGACCGCGAGAAGCTCCAGGAGCGGCTCGCCAAGCTCGCCGGCGGCGTGTGCGTCATCAAGGTCGGCGCCCACACCGAGGTCGAGCTCAAGGAGAAGAAGCACCGCATCGAGGACGCGATCTCGGCCACCCGCGCCGCGATCGAGGAGGGCATCGTCGCCGGTGGCGGCACCGCCCTGATCCACGCGGCCGAGGTCATCGACGGGCTCGGGCTCGACGGTGACGAGGCCACCGGTGCGGCCATCGTCAAGCGCGCCGTGCAGGAGCCGCTGCGGTGGATCGCCGAGAACGCCGGCCACCAGGGCTACGTCGTCACCTCGAAGGTGGCCGCGATGCCGCTCGGGCAGGGCCTCAACGCGGCGACCGGTGAGTTCGGCGACCTCGTCGCCGCCGGCGTCATCGACCCGGTCAAGGTGACCCGTTCCGCGCTGCGCAACGCCGCCTCGATCGCCTCGATGATCCTGACCACCGACACGCTGGTCGTCGACAAGCCCGAGGAGGAGCCGGAGCCGGCCGGTCACGGTCACGGGCACGGTCACTGACCGCTCCGACGGTGCGCAGAGGGCCGCTTCCCGGCAGGGAAGCGGCCCTCGACGTGTGCTGGGCGACCGTCAGGACGCGGCGGATACCACTCCGCCCAGGATCAGCTCACGCTCCAGCTCGGACAGGCCGCCCCAGATGCCGTACGGCTCGCGGACGGCCAGCGCGTGCTCGAGGCACTCGGCGATGACCGGACAGGAATGACAGACGGCCTTCGCGGCGTCCTCCCGAGCGCGCCGGCGCGGCCCGCGCTCGCCCTCCGGGTGGAAGAAGGTCTCGGGGCTGATGGTGCGGCAGGCACCCTCGAGCTGCCAGTCCCAGCGCTGCGCGACTGGGCCGGGAAGTCGACTGATCTCGGCCATTGTCATGTCTTTCGGTTCGGGCAGGTCTTTCGGTTCGGTGCAGGTCTTTCGGTTCGGTGCGGGGCCCGCTCTGCGGTCCGGACGACCGGGGGCGCTCATGTGCCCGACGGTATCCGGGTCGGTCGCCAAGAAAACAGGAAGAAAAGTTCTAGAGATGGTCAAGACTTGGTCAGGTGATGGCATGCTCTGAGAGCGCGGTCCAGGCGCGGGGGGCGCCTGGACCGGAACGGACGGTAAGTGATTCGCCGTGCCGGACTCGACGTGCCGTCGCCAGGTGCGGATGTCGGCACGCACCAGGAGGGTCGGGGGAGCAGAGCCATGGGACTCGGAGGTAGGGCGCGCACCGGCGTAACGCGGCCACGGGCGCCGGCGATGAAGCGGGGGGACGGCCAGCCGTCGTTCGCGGACCTGGCCGTCCGCGCCGGACACGACGGGCGAGCCGCCGAGCTGCTGCTGGGCGGCGTCCGGGACTTGGCACTGCGCTACGCCCGGGTCCGGCTCGGCCGGTTCGGTGCCGAGGACATCGCCCAGGACGTGGCACAGGAGGTGTGCATGGCGGTGCTGACGGCACTCCCGGGCTACGAGCACCGCGGGCTGCCCTTCGAGGCCTTCGTCTACCGGATCGCCGCGCGCAAGCTCGCCGATGCCCAGCGCTCCGTGCTGCGCGGCCCGACCCTGCTGGCCGAGGTGCCCGACGCGGTCGACGACCGGCCCAGCCCGGAGGCGCTGGCGGTCACCCGGGCCGAGGCGCGCCTGGCCATCGACCTCATGGACCGCCTGTCCGCGCAGCAACGCGAGATCCTGGTCCTGCGCGTCGCCGTCGGCCTGTCCACGCAGGAGACGGCCGACGCCCTGGGGATGACGGCCGGTGCCGTCCGGGTCGCCCAGCACCGGGCGCTGACCAAGCTGCGGGAGCTGATGGCGGGCCGGCGAGCCGGCGAGGTCGCATGACGACACGGCTGCCACTGCCCCAGCTGCTC
This sequence comes from Intrasporangium sp., assembly GCF_039812505.1. GTDB lineage: Bacteria > Actinomycetota > Actinomycetes > Actinomycetales > Dermatophilaceae > Intrasporangium_A. The sequence goes on from NZ_JBDIAQ010000068.1 coordinate 15,398, forward strand.
GCCGACGACGCGCTGCTCGACCGCCTCGGCGCCCGCGCCGAGACCGGGTCCGAGCCGGTGGCCGTGCTGCTGGGGGCGCTGGCGGCGTGGTCCGACGGGCCAGCCGGTCCGCGCCGGCCGGTCGTGCTGCCGCCCCGTCGGCTCCGGCCTCGACGAGTCCTCGCCGTGGTCGGCCTGGTGACCGTCGGGCTGTCCGGAGCCGGTGTCGCGGCCGCCCGGACGGTCACCGATCCCGGTCTGCGGCTGTGGACGCCGCCGGCGCGCCACCAGGTCGTCGACGGACCGGCCGCCCCAGCGGGACCGTCCCGCGCCGGGTCGGCGCCGAACGGGTCGTCGGCCGGGTCGGTGAGCACCCGCCCGGTCGTCGCCGCGTATCCGCGACCGACCGTCCCCACGGCGGCCCACCCGGTCGTCGGGGTCGACACTGCGACGACGGGCCGGCCGGCCGCGCGGGCCCCGGCGTCTGCGCGGACCGCGGCGGCCGCGGCGGTCACCCCGGCGGCGATCGCGTCGGAGCCGCAGGACCGGGCCGGGTACGGCACAGCGCGGCCGGCGAGGCGTCCGGCCGCGGGATCCGGGTCCGAGGGTGGCTCCCGCGCCACGAACGCTCCGGTCGGGGCCGGGGCCGAGCCCGGGTCGCAGCTCCTCTTCCCGGTCCGGCTGCCCGACCCGGCCTGGCGGCGCTCGTCGGCCTGCCCCGCCGGACCCCCGGCCGCGGTGTGGGCAGGATCCAGGAGCCACGTGCGCCGGGCCGGCTCCTCGTGCACTCCCGGCCCCGCCCCGGCCGCCCGAGCCGACGGGGACCGCGGGACTGCCGATCGTGTCGTTGCCGAGCGACCCTGCCGGGAACGCTCCTGCTCCGCCGCCGGGCCGGGCAGCCAGGGTGACAGCCACGAGCGCGAGCAGGCGCAGGAGGGCGGAACGCACCCCGCGCGGACGGGCGCGGGGCGGCTCCGGCGCTCGCCGGATCACTGACCGTCAGCGCACCCCGCGCGGACGCGCACGGGGGAGCGCTACCGGGGTGGGCGGCATACCCACCGGAAGGACGCACCCGGGGGCAGGGAGGACTCCAGCGGCTCCGGACGCGTCGGGGGGCGGCACGTCACGCTGAACTACCCTTGGCCCATGACCCTCGGACCGCCCGCACTGCCCGCCGTCTTCGCCCGTCTCGGGCTGACGTACGACGACGTGCTGCTGCTGCCGGGCGAGACCGACGTCATCCCGAGCGAGGTCGACACTACCGCGCGGCTGACCCGGGAGCTCACCGTGCGCGTCCCGCTGCTGTCGGCCGCGATGGACACCGTCACCGAGGCGCGGATGGCGATCGCGATGGCGCGCCAAGGTGGCATCGGCGTGCTGCACCGCAACCTGTCGACCGAGGACCAGGCCAAGCAGGTCGACCTCGTGAAGCGCACCCAGACCGGGCGCATCAGCAACCCGGTGACGATCGGGCCCGAGGCCACGCTCGAGGAGCTCGACCGGATCTGCGGGGAGTACCGCGTCTCCGGGCTGCCGGTCGTCGCGCCGGACGACACGCTGCTGGGCATCATCACCAACCGGGACCTGCGGTTCACCCCGGTCGCGGAGTGGGCCACGATGCTGGTGCGCGACGTGATGACCCCGATGCCGCTCATCACCGCGCCCGTCGACATAGACCGCGCGTCCGCGACCACGCTGCTGCGCCGGCACAAGCGTGAGCGCCTCCCCCTCGTCGACGACCGGGGCCGGCTGGCCGGGCTGATCACCGTCAAGGACTTCGTCAAGTCCGAGCAGTACCCCGACGCGAGCAAGGACGGCCAGGGCCGCCTGCTCGTCGGCGCGGCGGTCGGCTACTTCGGCGACTCGTGGGCGCGCGCGACGACGCTGGTCGAGGCCGGCGTCGACGTGCTCGTGGTCGACACCGCCCACGGCCACGCCCGGCTGCTGCTCGACATGATCAAGCGCCTCAAGAGCGACCCGGCGACCGCCGCCACCCAGGTGGTCGGTGGCAACGTCGCCACCCGCGAGGGTGCCCAGGCCCTCGTCGACGCCGGCGTCGACGCGGTCAAGGTCGGGGTGGGCCCGGGCTCGATCTGCACGACGCGGGTCGTCGCCGGGGTCGGGGTCCCGCAGGTGACCGCGATCCACGACGCGGCCCAGGTCTGCGGGCCCGCCGGGGTGCCGCTCATCGGCGACGGCGGCCTGCAGTACTCCGGCGACATCGCCAAGGCCCTGGTCGCCGGTGCCGACACGGTCATGATCGGGTCGCTGCTGGCCGGGTGCGAGGAGAGCCCCGGCGAGCTCGTGCTCGTGGGCGGCAAGCAGTACAAGTCCTACCGTGGCATGGGCTCGCTCGGCGCGATGTCCTCGCGCGGCAAGAAGTCCTACTCGAAGGACCGTTACTTCCAGGCCGACATCGTCAGCGACGACGAGATCATCCCCGAGGGCATCGAGGGGCGGGTGGCCTACAAGGGCCCGGTCGCGACGGTCGCGCGCCAGCTCGTCGGGGGTCTGCACCAGTCGATGTTCTACGTCGGCGCGCGCACCATCCCCGAGCTGAAGGAGCGGGGCCGGTTCGTCCGGATCACCGCGGCCGGGCTCAAGGAGAGCCACCCGCACGACATCCAGGCCATCGTGGAGGCCCCGAACTACTCCTCGAGCGGTTGAGCGGTCGGGCAGCTGAGCCGCGACATTCGAGGATGCCGCTGTGGCTGGCTCGCACTTTCCCGCCGCGGTCGGATTGTGAGCGGGGTTCGGTGTCGGGGGGCTCCCACTTTCCCGCCGCGGTCGGATTGTGAGCGGGGTTCGGTGTCGGGGGGCTCC
>NZ_JBDIAQ010000069.1:0-18009 GCF_039812505.1 Intrasporangium sp.
ACCGACACTGTCCCTCCCCGACCCCTCACACCCTGCTCCGCTCCGGGCAGCAGCGGGCCCCCTGCTCCCCCCACGTCAGCAGCGGGCCCCCTGCTCCGCTACTAGCAGCAGCGGGCCCCCTGCTGCTAGTAGCGGAGCAGGTGATGAGGGAGCTGCGATCGGGGCACCGGGGGCGCGGGGCAGATGCGGTCGGTCCCCGTTCCACCGGGCCGGCCGGGCGGGAGCGCCCCCTGCTAGGAGCCGCCCGGAGAGTCGCCGCCCGGGCAGGGCGGGAGCGTGGGGGTGGCAGCCGGCTGCGCCGGCACGGGGCCGAGCCGTTTCCACGCGTTGCCGATGACGAGGTCGACGCTGTCGTCCTTGCGCTTGTCCTTGACCAGGACCGCGCCCGGCACATGCCTGGCGAGCAGCTCGGCGGACGACTTGCCCGACGCGCCGTAGCGGATCTCGGCGACCTTCTTGATCTTCTTCCGGAGCGGGTCGTTGGCGACCTTCCTGATCTTGAAGCCCCGCTCGGCGAGCACCTTGGACGTCGCACCCGCGAGTCCGTTGCGGGTCGTCGCGTTGTAGACGTTCACCGAGACGTCCGCAGGCTGCAGCGGCTGGGCCGGGGGGAGGACCGTCGTGCAGCTGGCGGACGGCTCCGGTGTGGTGTCCCGGAAGTAGCTCGACGCATAGTAGAAGGCCGCCGCGAGCGCCAGCACGAGCACCACGATCGTCACCGTGGTGCGGCGCTGGCGCTTCGCGCGGTACTCGTAGCCATCGTCCGGTTGCGTCATCCGGTCCTCTTGTCGCGTCCTCGACGTCGGGTGGCCATCTTGGTGGCGGCCTCGTCAGAGGGTACGTCAGGACAGCACGAGGACCCGCGCATGCAGGACGGCGCGCTGCTGCAGTGCCGCCCGCAGGGCGCGGTGGAGCCCGTCCTCCAGGTAGAGCTCACCCTCCCACTGGACACAGTGCGGGAAGAGGTCGCCGTAGAAGGTCGAGTCGGTGGCCAACAGGCCGCGCAGGTCGAGCGTGCTCTTGGTCGTGATCAGCTCACCGAGCTGGACCACCCGCGGAGGGACGCTCGACCAGTCCTTGACGCTCTGCAGCCCATGGTCGGGGTACGGGCGCGTGTCGCCGACGGCCTTGAAAATCACCGACCAAGCATAGGCGCCCACTACAGTGCCCAAGATGAGCGACGTCCCTGCCGCGCCCGCCACGCCTGCCACCGCCCCCGCCACGTCCACGCCACCTGAGGCACCCGAACCCGGTCTGCTCGACGAGATCCGGGCCGGCTACGCGTTCGACGGTCCGGCCCTGGGGTTGGGTGCTGCGGTCGTCGACGGGCAGGCCCACGCCGACGCGCCCGTGCGCATCCCGCTCGGTATCCTCAACCGGCACGGGCTGGTGGCCGGCGCGACGGGTACGGGCAAGACGAAGACGCTGCAGCTCATGGCCGAGCAGCTGTCCGACGCCGGCGTGCCCGTCTTCCTCGCGGACATCAAGGGTGACGTCTCGGGCATCGCCTCTCCCGGCGAGGGCGGCGACCGGATCACCGAGCGTGCCGAGCAGGTCGGCATGCCTTGGGAGGCCAAGGGCTACCCGACCGAGTTCTACTCCCTCGGTGGCCTCGGCAAGGGCGTCCCGGTCCGGGCCACCGTGACGAGCTTCGGCCCGACCCTGCTGTCGAAGGTGCTCGGGCTCAACGACACCCAGGAGAGCAGCCTCGGGCTGGTCTTCCACTACGCCGACAAGAACGGGCTAGCCCTGCTCGACATCAAGGACCTGCGCGCGGTCATCACCCACCTGACCTCCGAGGAGGGCAAGGCGGAGCTGAAGGCCCTCGGCGGCCTCTCCAGCGCCACCGCGGGAGTCATCCTCCGGTCGCTGATCACCTTCGAGGACCAGGGCGCCGACCAGTTCTTCGGCGAGCCGGAGTTCGACACCAACGACCTGCTGCGCACCACCACCGACGGCAGGGGCATCGTCTCCTGCCTCGAGCTGCCCCAGGTGCAGGACCGGCCACAGCTGTTCTCGACGTTCCTCATGTGGCTGCTGGCCGATCTCTACCACGACCTGCCGGAGGAGGGTGACCTCGACAAGCCGAAGCTCGTCTTCTTCTTCGACGAGGCACACCTGCTCTTCACCGACGCGAGCAAGGCGTTCCTGACCGCGATCCAGCAGACCGTGCGGCTCATCCGGTCCAAGGGGGTCGGCGTCTTCTTCGTGACCCAGTCCCCCAAGGACGTCCCCGGCGACGTGCTCGCCCAGCTCGGAAACCGGGTCCAGCACGCCCTGCGGGCCTTCACTCCCGACGACGCCAAGGCCCTCAAGCAGGCCGTCGCGACCTATCCGCACACCGCGTACGACCTTGCGGAGCTGCTGACCAGCCTCGGCATCGGCGAGGCCGTCGTGACGGTCCTGTCCGACAAGGGCGTGCCGACCCCGGTGGCCTGGACCCGCATGAAGGCACCGAACTCGCTCATGGACCCGTCCCCCGAGACGGTTGTCGACGGGATCATCGCCGCCTCGCCCCTGACCTCCAGGTACGCCGCGGTCGTCGACCGCGAGTCGGCCTACGAGCTGCTGGCCGCCCGGCTGCAGGCGGCGCCGACGGCCGGGCAGGTGCCGCCGGTCTCCTCGCCGCCGACCTCCCAGCCCGAGCCCGCCCCCGCCGCACCAGGCCGCGCGGCGAAGCCGGAGCCGGGCCTGGTCGAGCGGGTCGTCGAGTCCGCCGGGTTCCGCTCGCTGCTCCGCTCGGCCGGCACCGTGATCGGCCGGGAGATCACCCGCAGCATCTTCGGCACCTCGCGCCGGCGGCGCTGACCCACCACGCGCAGGGGTCGCGGTGATGCCGTCGAGGTCGTAGGTCTCGTAGCCGCACTGGCCCGTTACGCGCGCGGGTCGCGGCCCGCGCGCAGGTCACTCAGCGGCATACGGCGACTTGTAATGCCGCTCAGGCACCTCCCCGCGGAAGGCGGGCTGCCGCTTGGCCAGGAAGGCCACGACTCCTTCCTTGAAGTCGTCGCTGCCGTAGGCCCGCTCCAGCCTCGTGTCGTCGGCCTCGGCGTCGTAGTGGGCCCGCCCGTCCCGAAGCTGCTCCTTGGTGGTCCGGATCGTCAGCGGGGCGGCGTGCATGACCCCGGCGGCGACACCCCACACCTCGGCCTCGAGCCGCTCGGGCGCGACGACCTCCATGACCGCGCCGACCGAGGCGGCCCGGCGGGCGTCGACCATCCGCGAAGCCAGGAGCATCTCCCGCGTCAGCGGGTCACCGAATACCTCCGCGCAGCGCAACACGATCGGCGCGGACAAGGCGTTGCCGAGGGTGCGGGCGATCGGGAAGCCGAAGCGGGCGGTCGGGGTGGCGATGCGCAGGTCGCAGGCGTTCGCGACGGCGAGCCCGCCGCCCACACAGTGGCCCTCGACGGCCGCGATCGTCAGCTGCGGCATCCCGGCGATGCCGTCGAGCACGCCCCGGATCCGCGACTCGTAGGCCACTCCGTCCGCGCCGCTGGAGACGTCCGTGAACGACGAGATGTCGTTCCCGGCGGCGAAGGCGCGCCCACCGGCACCCCGGAAGACGACGACCCGCAGGGCCGGCGTGATGGCCGCGAGCTCGCAGATCCGCTCGAGCTCGGCGTACATCGCGGTCGTGAAGGCGTTGTGCTTCTCGGGCCGGTTGAAGGTCACCTCGATCGCGCCGAGCTGGCTGCGCAGGCGCACCTGCCCGCCGGCTCGCTCCGAAACAGGACCCCAGACAGGCGCGGCACTCATACGCCGAGCGTAGCCAGCCCGGCCCGCGTTCCGGCACCGCCGGCGAGGTTGCGGCCGCCCGGCCGGGATGGCCTCGTGTGCCCGGTCCGGTCCGCCGCGTGGACACGACGACCCGGGCCGGGTGAGGCTGGGGGTATGGCAACGGTCCGGCTGCACCTGCAGGAGTCGCCCGCCGGTGGACGTCACGGGACGCGCCCGCTGTGCGTCGGCGGGCTGCTGGCGCAGGCCGGGCTGCTCGGTGCGTTGGGCCGCGGGTCGCGGCTGGGCGTCACCGGTTGGCTGGTCGGGGGCCTGAGCGGCCTGGCCCTGAACGTGGCGGTGGCGAACGGCCTGCGGCGAACCGGTCCGGGCCCGGCCGACGTGGTCACCCTGGCCCGCGGCACGCTCGGCTGCGCCGTGGCCGGCCTCGTCGCCGACGGGTGGTCCGGTCGCCGGCGGTCACCGGCGCTGGTCCCCCTCGCCACCACGGCGCTGGTGCTCGACGCAGTCGACGGGGTGGTGGCCCGACGCACCCGGTCCACCTCGGCGTTCGGGGCCCGCTTCGACGGCGAGGTCGACGCCTGGCTCATCCTCGTCCTCAGTGCGCACGCGGCCCGGTCCCACGGGTGGTGGGTGCTCACCGGGGGCCTGGCCCGCTACCTGTTCGGTGCCGCCGGGCGGGTGCTGCCGTGGATGGGGCGCGACCTGCCGCCGCGCTACTGGCGCAAGGTGGCGACCGCGACCGAGGGCATCGCGCTCACCACTGCCGCGGCCCGGGTCCTGCCGCGCCGGGCGACGGGCCTGGCACTCACCGGCGGCCTGCTGCTGATCGCCGAGTCGTTCGGCCGGGACGTGCTCTGGCTCTGGCGTCGGCGGGGCCTGCCCGGATGACGCGGGGCGAGCGGGAGCGGGCGGCCCAGCCCGCCCGGGGCGAGGGCGCGGCGGAGCCCGGCCGGGTCGCGGCCGGATCGCTGCAGCGCCGTCGGCTCGATGCCGCGCTGCACCGCGCTCGGGTCTCGGCCTACCCACCCGGCGAGTACGTCGGGCAGGAGAGCTTCATGTCGGCCGGGGAGATCCTCGCGCTGGGCCGGCGCGCCGGCATCGGCCCTGGTGTCGACCTGCTCGACCTGTGCTGCGGCGTCGCCGGGCCCGGCCGCCATCTCACGCGCGAGTTGGGCTGTCGCTACCTGGGGGTCGACTGTGACCCGTCGGCGACGGCCCTGGCCCGGGAGCGGGCGGCCGGCCTGCCCTGCCGGTTCGTGACCGCGACCGTGCCGCCCCTGCCGCCCGGTGCGCCTGACGTGGTGCTGCTGCTCGAGACGCTGCTCGCGTTCCGGGACAAGCAGGTACTCGTCGGGCAGGTCGCCGACGCGCTGCGCCCCGGCGGGCGGTTCGCCTGCACCCTCGAGGAGGGTATGCCGCTGACCGACCGGGAGCGCGCGGCCATGCCGCAGGCCGACACCGTCTGGCCGGTCCCGTTGGCCGAGCTCGAGTCCCTGCTGCGCCGGGCCGGGCTCGCGGTCACCTGGTGGCAGGACCACAGCCCGGCCCACCTGGCTGTCGTCGATGCGCTCGTGGCCGCGTTCACCGAGCACCGAGCGCAGATCGCTGCCGAGCTCGGGGATTCGGTGGGTGACGGGGTGGCCGTGCTCGACGAGCTGTTGGTCGGGCATCGGCTTTGGGCATCTTGGCTGCGGTCCGGACGGATTCGCAAGATCGCGCTCGTCGCTGTTCGGAGCTGACCGCGCAGCGCCGTGGGCAGCCGTGTGAACAGCGCCGTGAACAGCGCCGTTCGCAGCGCCGCGAACAGTGTCGTGAGCCGTGCACCGTCGGCGCCGGCGCAACCTGTCCGTCAGAACACAACAAGTCCGCCCGGCCTATCCCGCCAAGCATGCATCGGCGCCACTGACCCGACTTGTTGCGTCTAACGAACGCGAGCCGGGCCGGACCCGGTCGAGGGCGGCAGCCCCAGCACGTCCACGTGTCCGATCTCGGCGTCGAGCCGTCCGGACCGAGCCCAGGAGAGCCGGTCGGCCAGCCAGGCCTCGATCCGGGCCGCGTCCCGGGGTTGCTGTTCCACGGCGGCCTCGGCCCGGCCGCACAGCCAGGCCTCGGCCAGCTCCCGGTCCGGTTCGCGCAGGCACCAGGGTGTGGCGACCACCGTGACGGCATAGTCCCGGTCGCGCAGCAGGTCCGCCACGAACTCGCCGGCATCCGGTCCGAGGCGGTCGGCGCGTCGCTGGTGGGCGTTGAAGGCCTCGCCCACCAGCTCGTCCGCCGGGTGGACCGGCCGCAGGTCCACCCGGCCGGTCACGGTCAGGCCGGCCAGGACCGCGGCTTGACTGTCGACCGCCGGGCCGACCAGGGCGTGGACCTCCCGGGGCGTAAGCAGGTCGAGCAGTGCCTGGCAGGTCACCGCGTCGACGGTTTGCCCGACCGGGACGTCGAGGTCTGCGACGGCCGGCACGTAGACGTCCGCAGCGGGGGGCACGGCGAGGTCCGCAGCGGCCGGCACGCCGACCGGCTGGGCGAGGTCCGCGACGACCGGCACGCCGACCGGCTGGGCGAGGTCCGCGACGACCGGTACGGCCCACCCTTGCGCGACCGGCTCGGCGCGTGCCAGCAGGTCCGGGTCGTGGTCGACCAGCCACCACCGTTGCCGTTCGAGGGGCAGCCCCAGCCGGGGCCGGAGCCACGCCGCTCCCGCGCCGGTGCCGGCACCGACGTCCACGAGCCGCGCCGGGTCGGCGGGGCGTCGGCGGCACAGCCAGCGCCCGAGCGCCTCGGCCAGGCCGGCCGCACACTCGGTGCGGGCCCGGAAGTCGGCCGGACCGCGAAGGGCCAGCCAGCCCGGGTCGACCCGCGTCACCTCGCCGAACCCTCGTGCTCGGTCCCACCGACGAAACGGTCGGAGAGGGCATAGGTCAGGAAGGCCACGTCGCCGATCTGCTGCACGCCGGCCAGCCGGCCGCGCCGGGCCGGGTGCCACGGGAACCGTCCGTCGTCGACGAACCGACGCGCTTGGCCGTCCCCGACGAAGACCGGCGCGACGACCAGGTGCAGCTCGTCCGCGATGTCCGCGACGAGGAACTGGGTCAGCACCCGGCCCCCGCCCTCGACCAGCAGGGTGTGCATCCCGCGCCGGGCCAGGTCGGCGCTGACCGAGGGCAGGTACAGCTCCGGGCCGGCGTCGACGATCGTGGCCCGGGCGCCGAGTCGGGCAACGGCGCGGGGCACGGCGCCGGAGGGGCAGTAGACGAGCCGGTCCGCGCCGGTCGTGAAGAAGGCCGCGTCCGGATCGAGGTCGGCTCCGCTGGTGACCGTGACCTTCGTCGGCGTCTCGGGCAGGCCGCGTGCGCGTCGCGCCGCCCGACGCTCGGGGTCGCGCACGAGCAGCCGCGGGTTGTCGCTGCGGATGGTCTGGGCCCCGACGAGGATCGCGTCGCACCCGGCGCGCACGGCGTCCACCCGGTCGAAGTCGGCGGCGTTCGACAGGAGCAGCCGGCCGCCGGTGGCGCTGCCGATGTAGCCGTCCAGCGAGATGCAGCAGCTGAGCACGGTGTAGGGCAGTGCGACGCCCTCCCGCCCGGTGCCGGCTCTCGGCAGCCCAGCGCCCTCCAGCCGGATGTCGGCCCGCGGCAGCCCGGTACCGCCCGTCCCGGTGGCGGCTCGCGGCATGGGATGTGATCGGTCCGGCGGGCCGTCGCGATCGTGTCCGGTGCCCGGCCGGTCCGGTGGCCGCGCGCGCTCGCCCACGCCGCGCTCGCCCACGCCGCGTTCCCCCAGGGCACGCTCACCCATGCTGTACTTCCCCCTGCCGCGTTTCCCCGCACCCCTGCTGCGCTCCCTCGCGCCCGTGCCGCGCTCCCTCGCGCCCGTGCCGCGCTCCCCCGCGCCCGGTCAGCAGCACCAACACCCCGGGCAGCGTTCCGACCAGTGCCAGCACGCCGTACAGGACGGAGACGGACAGCCCCTGGGCGCCGCCCAGACCGGCCAGACCGAACACCCACGCGGCGGCGCCCTCCCGCGGCCCCCACCCGGCCAGGTTGACCGGGAGCGCGCCGACGACGAGGACCAGCAGCGCCATCGGCACGAGCATCCCGGGCCGCAGATCAGGGTTGACACTACGCGCCGCGAGCAGGAAGACGACCACGTGCCCGCACACCGCGACCACCGAGGTGACCGCGATCACCGGCAGCGCCCGCGGCACCGCCCGGATGCCGCGCCAGTCGGCCGCGAGGATCCGTCGACGGCGAGCACCGGAGCGGTACCGGCGCCGCGTCCGGCCGAACAGCACGACGGCGCCCGCCACCAGGGCAAGCACCGGACCGGCCACCACCAGGGCACCCGCCCACGAGCCTTCGCCGAGCCCGCGCAGCCCGGCGAGCCCGTCACGCCATACGGTGCGCACCTGCCCGGTCAGGGGCGAGGGGACCATCGTGAGCACGGCGACGGCCATGAGCACCTGGACCACCTGCCCGAGCACCCGCTCCCAGGCCACGGTGCGCAGCCCCGTGGCCCGCGTCGCGGAGCGCTGCCGCAGCCCGCGGTCCACGTCGCCGAGCACCCCGCCGGGCAGCGTCGCGTTCAGCAGCTGCGACCGGAAGTATGCCGGGACGGCCTCGCCGATCCGCAGCCGCAGCCCGAGGCCGGCCGCGACCGCACACCACCGCCAGGCGCAGCACACGGTCGTCAGGACGGCCACGCCGACCGCCGCCAGGACGACCAGTGGGTCCACGGCCCGGAACGCGTCGAGCACCGGGGTGGAGCCGAACCGCACTGCCAGCAGGGCGAGTACGCCCATCGCGACCACGATCCGGACCCACCCCCGCCAGCGTGGGGGATGCTTCACGACGGGTGCAGCGGTGGCCCTCACCCTCCGACACCCCCCAGCACGCCCAGGCCGGGCGCCACGCTCGACAGGACGGTGGAAAGCAGCGCCGTGGTGTGGTCCCAGCCGGGCAGGCCGGGCCGGCGCCCCTCGGCTGCGGCGCGGAGCCGCTTGCGCAGCGCCGGATCGGTGAGCCAGCGCGTCAGCGCGCGGGCCAGCGCCGCGGGATCGCCGGGTGGCACGAGCAGCCCCGGCCGGGTCCCGTCGGGGGCGTGGCCCAGCGACTCCGGCACGCCCCCGAGGTCGCTCGCCACGACCGGGATCCCCCGCGCAAGGGCCTCGGCGACGACCATCCCCCAGCTCTCCGTCCGGGAGGGCAGCACCAGCAGGTCGGCCGCGCGGTACGCCGCATCGAGGTCGTCGCGACCGAGCGGACCGGTGAACACCACCCGCCCGGCGAGGCCGACCACCTCGACCGTGGCCCGCAGGTGCGCCACGAACGCCGGCTCGAGGTCCAGCGCACCGACGCACGTGCAGCGCCAGTCGCACCCCGGACGGGCGGCCATCAGCTCGGTGAGGGCACCGACCAACACGTCGAGCCCCTTCAGGTGCGTGACCGCGCCGACGCACAGCAGCCGCCCACCAGCAGCAGGTATGCCGCTCATCTCCGTCGCGTCGTGCCGACCCACCCGCGCGCCTGCCTCCCGAAGCCCGCCCACCTGCGTCGCGTCGTGCCGACCCGGGCGCACGTCTGTCTCGCCGGACCCGACCACCTGCGTCGCGTCGTGCCGACCCACCCGCGCGTCTGTCTCGCCGGACCCGGCCACCTCGACCACATCGTGAGCGCGTGCGTCCAGTGGCACCCGGTCCACGCCGGGGGTCGCGACGTGGACCCGATCGCCGGTGAGGCGGTAGACATCCACGAGGTAGCCCCGGGCCCATGCGCTGGTCGTGACGACTGCCGCAACCTGCGAGAGCATCCGCCGCTCGGCGTCGGCCAGCGTCGGCTCGACGGGGCCGAAGGGCATGTGGACCAGCACGACGACAGGCCGCTGGGCAGCAGCCGCCGCCACGAGGTCGGCTGCCCCCGAGGCGAGCAGCCCGTCCACCAGCACCACCGCAGGGTCGCCGCGACCGACCGGACCGGTCCGCAGCGCCGCGGCCAGCGCCTCGCGCGCGGCCCGGTCGGGGTGCGGCCAGCAACCGGGCACCGCAGTCTCGCGGACCGACCAGCCGAACGCCCGCAGCCCCGTGCAGACCCGCCGGTCGTACCGGTTGCCGCCGCTGGGCCGGCGCGGGTCGTCGACCCCACCGGGCAGCACGAAGACGACGCCCCTGTCGAGGACACCCTCGGCGACGACGTCGTTTGCGACGACACCCCCGGCCCCTATACCCCCGTCGGGCGCGGTCCTCACGAGAGCCCGCCCGAGGTCCGTGACCCCACAGTCCCTGACCCCGGGGCCGGCGCCGCGTGGAGTGCTCATCCCGGCTCCAGCGCCCGTTCGTAGGTCGCCCACGCGACCGGCGACTCGTGCACCGTCACGGCCAGCCCGGCCAGCCGCCGCGCGGCGCTGCCGAGGACCCCCGCCACGGCTCGTTCGGCCAGCTGGTCGGCGACGTACCGCGCCACTGCCTCGGTCGTCGAGTTGCGCCCGGCGAACACCGCCACGTCGTCGAGGTTGCGGCGGTCCAGCTCGTCGAGCACCTCGCGCAGGTGCGCCGCGGCCCGACCGATGTCGACTAGGATCCCGTCGTCGTCCAGGTTCGGGCCCCGGAACGCGGCGTCGACCACGAACGTGGCGCCGTGCAGGCGCTGGGACGGGCCGAAGACCTCGCCGCGCAGGCTGTGGGCGACCATGACGTGGTCGCGGACGGTCACCGTGTACATGACGCCTCACCCTCCACCGGAGTAGCTGATCGTGTGGCACACCGCCGGCAGGCTGCCGTCGGCCAGTCGGCTCGCCACCGCCGGCAGCTGCTCGAACGGCGACGTCCCGGTCAGCAGCGCCTCGTAGGCGGGGTCGCGCAGCAGCCGCAGCGCCAGCGCCAGCCGGTCGCGCGGGGTGCGCCGGGCCCGCCGCGCCGGTGCCACCCGGCCGACCTGGCTGGCCACGATCCCGAGCCGGGCCGAGTGGAACCGCCCGCCGAGCCCGACCTCGACCGGGGTGTCGCCGTACCAGCTCAGCTCGACCACCCGGCCCTCGTCGGCCAGCAGGTCAAGGGCCAGCCGCAGCCCGTCGGCGCTCGCGCTCGCGTGGAACACCATGTCGCAGCCGCCGACCCGCTCCGGTGCGCAGGCGAACCCGACCCCGAGCCGGTCGGCCACTTCCGCGCGCGAGCCGTCGACGTCATACAGGGTGACCTGCACGCCCGGGATGCCGGCCAGCAGCCGCGCGACGCAGCATCCCACCATGCCGGCCCCGACCACGGCGACCCGGTCGCCGACCAGGGGCGCGGCGTCCCAGAGCGCGTTCACCGCGGTCTCCACGGTGCCGGCGAGCACCGCCCGCCGAGCCGGGACTCCCTCGGGCACCGGCACGACCGCAGCGGCGGGGACGACGTAGGCGCTCTGGTGCGGGTAGAGGCAGAACACCTCCTGGCCGCGCAGCCGCTCGTCGCCCGCTGTCACGACCCCGACGCTGAGGTAGCCGTACTTCACCGGCCCCGGGAACTCGCCCTCCTGGAACGGCGCGCGCATCGCGGCGTACTGGGTGGGCGGCACCCCGCCCCGGAAGACGAGCCGCTCGGTGCCGCGACTGATGCCGCTGTAGAGCGTGCGCACCAGCACCTCGTCGGGCCCGGGATCGGCGACCGGCGCCGGGCGGATCTCGCCGCGACCGGGTGCGGCGACCCAGAAGGCCCTCGCGTCGAGCGGCAACCTGGCCCCCCTTTCCGCAGCCGGCGCCCGCGCCCCGATGTCGTGCTCCGCCCTCGTCTTCCAGCGCGGACTCCCGGAGCCGGGCGGTCGGGACCCGACGGTTCAGGCGTGTTTGTCTTGCAGTGACGTATTTACTGTAGACACATGAGTGTGGAGGCGTGCGGTGCCCTTACCCGACCCTGACCGCGTGGACCCCTCGACCAGCGCCGGGCGGGCCCGGAGGGCGCACCACGTCGTCGGTATGACGCTCACGGTGCTTTCCGGTGCGCTGGTCTGGGCGGCGCTGGCCATGCCCGCAGACCTGACCGGGCAGGGTGTCGCCGAGCTGCTCCGGCTGCCCGTGGAGGTCCTCGTCGTGGTGCTGCTGGCCCTGGTCCTGCCGCGCCGGGCGCTGCGGGTCGTCGCGCTCGTCCTCGGCCTGCTGCTCGGTCTCGTCGTGCTGCTCAAGGCCCTGGACCTCGGCTTCCACGCCACCCTGGACCGCCCCTTCAACCTGCTCACCGACTGGTCCTACCTCGGGCCGGCCCTGGGCGTGCTGACCGACTGGGTGGGCCGGACCCGGGCGCTGCTGGTCGCCGCCGCCGCGGTCCTGGCCGCAGTGGCGGTGCTCGCCGTGCTGCCGGCGGCCACCGCGCGGGTCATGGGCGCGCTCGCCGGGCAGCGTCGACGGGTCGCCCGGGCCCTGGCCGTGCTGACCGCGGTGTGGGTCGCCGCCGCGCTCACCGGGGCGGCGTGGTCGTCCGGGGTGACGGTGGCCTCGGCGAACAGCAGCCGGCTGGTCTGGGACAGCGCCACCCGGCTCCGGCACGACCTGGCCGACCATGCCGCCTTCGCGCGGCAGGTCGCGGCCGACCCGTTCGCCGCGGTACCCGGCGACCGGCTGCTGACCGGGCTGCGCGGCAAGGACGTCCTGCTGGTCTTCGTCGAGAGCTACGGCCGAGTCGCGCTGGACGACCCGGAGGTCGCCGGGGTGGTGCGCCCGGCGCTGGCCCGGGCCGACCGCGACCTGAACGCGGCCGGGTTCTCCGCCCGCAGCGCCTACCTGACCTCGCCGACCTTCGGGGGGGCGAGCTGGCTGGCGCACTCGAGCGTGGAGGCCGGGCTGTGGGTGGACAGCCAGCAGCGCTACGACCACCTGCTCGCGACCGACCGGCTGACCCTGGCCCGGGCGTTCGGCAAGGCCGGCTGGCGCACCGTCTTCGACGTGCCCGCGACGACCCGGACCTGGCTGGCGGGGCGGACCTTCTACGGGTTCGACAAGCTCTACACCGCCGAGAACGTCGGCTACCGCGGCCCGCGCTTCGGCTACGCGACGATGCCGGACCAGTACACCCTGCAGGTGTTCCGCGACCGCGAGCTGGCCCCCGGTCACCGGCCCCCGGTCATGGCCGAGATCGACCTGCTGTCCAGCCACTACCCGTGGACCCCGCCCCCGCCGCTGCTGCCGTGGGGCAGCCTCGGCGACGGGTCGGTCTTCGGCCGACCGGCCGGGGCGTCGCCCGACCTGCCGGGCGACCGGACCGCCGACCCACGGCAGATCTACGGCCAGACGATCGCGTACGCGATGCGCGCGCTGGCCTCGTTCGCGGCCACGAGCAACGACCCGAACCTGGTGGTCATCGCGATGGGCGACCACCAGCCGAACAGCTCGGTGACCCGCCCCGGTGCCAGCCACCAGGTGCCGGCGATGGTCATCGCGCACGACCCGCAGGTGCTGGACAGCGTCGCGGGCTGGGGCTGGAGCCCCGGCCTGACGCCGAGCCGGGACGCCCCGGTCTGGCCGATGAGCGCGCTGCGCGACCGGATCCTGACCGACTTCGGGTAGGGGACAGGGACCGGCACGAACGGGTCGGCGCGAACGGGTCGGCGCGACGGGGTCGGCGACCACGACGGGCCGGTCCGGCGTCGAAAGGGCGCGGGATCGGCGATGACATCCGGCCGCGACGGCGTTGTAGGTGAGGGGAGCAGCGCGCGATCTGAGGGTAGGTGCAGAGTTGAGAGGAGAAGGAGCCATGACGTTGCGGGTGATCGGGGCGGTGGTGGCACTGGTGTCCGCCGCGGTCCACTTCTGGGAGTTCGTCTTCAACGGGTACAACGCCCTGGCGGTGGTCGGGCCCGCCTTCGTCGTCAACGTCGTCGCGGGGGTCGTCATCGCGGTGCTGCTGTTGGTCTGGCACCACTGGGCGCCGTTCTTCCTGCTATTCGGCTTCGGCACGCTGACCCTGGCCGGCTTCGTCGTGTCGGCCACGGTCGGGTTGTTCGGAGTGCACGAGCAGTGGGCCGGGTTCCCGATCTGGGCAGCGGCGATCTCGGAGGCCATCGCGATCGTCGTCGGGCTGGCCGGGCTGGCCACACAGCTGCAGCGGGGGCACCAGACGGCTGCGTGAGTGGGGGGCGGTGGTCCCGACAGGGCGGCGGTAGTCCCGGCGGGGCAACGGGTGTCCGGACGGGCGATAGGCGTCCTGTCAGGGCAGGTCCCGACAGGGTGACAGGTCCCAGCGGACGATGGTTGTCGTGGCGCGGGTGGACCGGCTGGCGGGGACCGGCCCGACAGCCCGGGTCGGGTGGGCGCCCGAGCCCGCTGAGCGGCATACGTCGTCGGGCCCGGAGGGTTGGCACGGCGCAGCGAAGTTCGTAGCGTGGCAGGCACCGGGCGGCCCCGACCGCGTGGGCGCCCTCGCCCTCAGGAGGCACCGTGAACCCCCGACCCCCCGTGACTCCCGAGCTCGTGCGCACCCTCGCCGCGCAGGCCCGGCTGCCGCTCGACGAGGAGCGGGTCGCCCTGGTCGTCCCCGTGCTGCAGCTGGTCACCAGCCTGGTCGACCAGCTCGACGGGCTCGACCTGGGCGACGTGCCGCCCGCGACGAGCTTCGACGCGAGGTGGTCGTGATGCAGCCGTACGAGCTGACGATCACGCAGGCGTCGAGGGCGATCGCGACGCGGGAGCTGTCCCCGGTGGAGCTGCTCGACTCGGTCAGCAGCCAGATCGAGCGCCACGAGGCCCGGGTCGGCGCCTTCGCCACCCTCACCCTCGATTCCGCGCGGGAGGCCGCGCGGAGCGCGGAGGCGCAGATCCGCGCGTCCGGGCCGGCCGGTCCGCTGCACGGGATCCCGGTCGGCATCAAGGACCTCTGCGACACGGCCGGGGTCGCCTCGACCTCCAGCAGCCGCACCCGCGCGGGGCGGGTGGCCACCGCGGACTCGGCGGTCACCGCCCGGCTGCTTGCGGCCGGTGCGGTGCTCGTCGGGCAGACCCACACGCACGAGTACGCGTATGGCGTCATCACCCCGACCACGCGCAACCCATGGGACCTGGACCGGATCCCGGGCGGGTCGAGCGGCGGGTCGGGTGCGGCGCTCGCCGCGCGGATGGTGCTCGGCGCGACCGGGACCGACACGGGCGGCTCGATCCGGATCCCGTCCGCCCTGAACGGCACCACCGGGCTCAAGCCGACCTACGGCCGCGTCTCGCGGTACGGGATCACATCGCTGTGCTGGGCGCTCGACCACGCCGGGCCGATGGCACGCACCGTGCCGGACGTCGCGCTGCTGCTGCAGACCCTGGCCGGGTACGACCCGCGCGACCCGGGCAGCGTCGACGAGCCGGTGCCGGACTACTCGGCCGGTCTCGACGGCGCTGCCGGGCTGGCCGGGCTCACGTTCGGCGTGCCCACCAACTACTACGTCGCGCCCATCGAGCCGGACGTGGAGGCTGCGTTCCGCGCAGCGGTCGCGACCCTGCAGGACGCGGGGGCGAGCATCCGCGAGGTGGAGCTGCCGCTGGCCGGGACCTACCTGCCGATCGAGTACGGCATCCTGGTCGCCGAGGCCACCGCGTACCACCAGGGCACGCTGCGCGCGAAGGGCGAGCTGTACGAGGCGGACGTGCGGGTGCTGCTCGAGGCGGGCGAGCTGATGTTCGCCGCGGACTACCTGCGTGCGCTGCGAGCCCGGCAGCTGGTCAAGCTGGCCTGGCAGGGGCTGTTCGAGGGACTCGACGCGGTGCTCGCTCCCACGCTCTGCGCCACGGCGGTCCGGGCCGACGACCCGGTCGTGCGGTGGCCGGACGGTACCGAGGAGCCGGCCATCGACGTCTACGTCAAGGCCTCCGCGCCGGGCAACCTGACCGGCCTGCCGGCGCTGTCGGTGCCGTGTGGGTTCGACTCGCAGGGCCTGCCGATCGGGCTGCAGGTCTACGGCCGGCCGTTCGACGAGGCGACGGTGCTACGGGTCGGCGCCGCGTTCGAGGCGGCCACCGACTTCGCGAACCGGATGCCGACCGGGCTGGGGTGACGCGGGGTGTCACCTCTTGAGGTCGGCGGGACGCACCGTGACCGGGAACGGGCGGGTCGCCTCGAAGACCTGCGTGCCGGCCACGTGCGCGACCTGCACGTAGCGCCCATCCTCCAGCTCCCAGGCGGTCACCGTCATCGCGACCGGATCGACACACCAGTAGGCGGGGCATCCGGCCGCCTCGAGACGGTCGCGTTTGAGCGTGAGGTCGATGCGGCGGGTGCTCGGTGAGAGCACCTCGATCGCGAGCAGCGGCGGCCCGGGCAGCTCGCGAGGCGTGAAGTCCGCCGTCCGGGCCACGATCAGGTCGGGTTGCAGCTCCGTGTCGTCGGCGAGGGCGACGGCGAACGGCGCGAGGATGACCTCTAGGCCCGGGGGTGTCGCGGCGGACAGCAGCAGGTGCAGCTGACCGACGACGCGTTGGTGCCCCAGCGCGGGTGCCGGTGTCACGATGAGCACCCCGTCGATGAGCTCGTAGCGGTGCCCGTCATCCGGCATCGCCTCGAGGTCCGCTCGGACCAGCGGACGCGAGCGCGGCAGCGCTGTCATGGTCATCATCGTGCCTCCTTCGGGACATGGCTGCCACCCTGCCCGAGCGCGGCCCAGTCGCGCGCTCGTCGTCCACAGGACCTCACGCTCCTCGTGGAGCCGGCTGCTGGCATGCGGCTGGCGCGACGGTCGACCCTCGGCGCGGCTGCGCCGCCGCCATCCCCGCCCGTGGCAGGCTTTCGGCCATGGCCAAGAGCAGCACCAAGAGGCGTCCCGTGCGCCGCAACGCGACCCGGACGCGGGCGACGACCGCCCCACCGAACCTCGGCGCGTCGACCGCCCGCGGGGCGGACCTCGCGGCCCTGCTCGGCGAGCACCCGGACCTCCTGTCCGTGGCGACGGCGAGCCTTGCCACGACCCTGATGGCCGACCTCGCCAAGGCTCGCACCCCGTTGGCTGCGGAGCAGATCGTCTCCTCGGCATTCGGCGCCATGGAGCTGGACCTCCCGGAGGACATCGGCGAGGCAGAGGCACACGAGACGCATGCGGCGCTGATGCGCATGGTGATCGACTGGGCGATCTCGCTGGCGAGCTCCGAGGCCCTGGCGCTGCTCCGGGTCGCCTCGGTCATCGGACCGGCCGACAGCCAAGCCCACGCCACCGAGGCGGCCACGTCCCTCGCGCGGGACGGGGTTGCGGACCGGCCGTGGGCGGGTGTTGTCGGACACCCCGTCCTGCTCCAGGCCTGGCAGTACGGCGACGACTTCGGAAGTCAAGCCTCGATCGGCGCCCAGTTCGACTACCGGGGCCGCGAGCACGTCCTCATGGTCCTGGTCGACCATGACCTCGGCGGCGGCGTCAAGGACGCCTGGGTGGCCGAGGGGCGCCGCGCGAAGGGGCTGCGCGAGATGATCCGGGGGCAGATGGAGAGCGACCCGTTCACCTTCTTCGAGGACATCGACGCCGCCACCCTCGCGGACCTGCTCGGGGACGCGCTGGCGCGCCCCACGTGCCCGATGTGGCCGGACCAGGTCGAGGATGTCGCCCGGCACATCCACCTGGTCCGCTCCCGGGCCGAGCTCGTGGCCCGGCTGGTCGAGGCCACAGCACTCGATGGAGCCGGGGC
This sequence comes from Intrasporangium sp., assembly GCF_039812505.1. GTDB lineage: Bacteria > Actinomycetota > Actinomycetes > Actinomycetales > Dermatophilaceae > Intrasporangium_A. Next base: position 17,356 of record NZ_JBDIAQ010000069.1, read on the forward strand.
AGAGCTCGCTGGCGCCGAGGCAGGGGTCGAGGACGTGCTGCAGATCAAGGTCGCGCTGCGCCATACGAAGCCTCCGATCTGGCGTCGGCTCGAGGTGCCGTCCGGGATCACCCTCGCCGACCTGCATGCCGTCCTGCAGGTCGCGTTCGACTGGTCCGGCGACCATCTGCACGACTTCGAGACGGTCACCAAGGGGCGCCGCCACGGCGAGACGTTCGAGGGCCCGGCGCTGAGCCGGATCCGGCTCGACTCGCTCGCCGGTGGCGTCGGGGACAGGCTCATCTACCGCTACGACTTCGGCGACGACTGGGTCCACGACATCACGGTCGAGGCCCGCCGCCCGGCCGAGGACGGGGCAGCCCGCCCGGTGGTCTGCACCGCCGGCCGAAGGGCGGCACCGTTCGAGGACACCGGCGGGCCTTACGGTCACGCCATGCTCCTGGAGGCCTTGACCGGCCGCGACGACCCCTCACGGGAGGACCTGAGCGACTGGATCCCGGACTGGGTCGACCCGTCGGCGTGCGACCCGGCCCGGTTCGACCGGTCCTGTCTCAACCAGGCCCTCGCCAAGCTGGCCTGACCGGCGAAGGCTCACGGTCTCGCAGATCCCTACCGACATCGGCACCGTCATCGAGCAGCCTGACGTCGCCGGAC
>NZ_JBDIAQ010000070.1:0-17406 GCF_039812505.1 Intrasporangium sp.
CGTACACCTGGGCGGTGAAGTCGACACCTGCCGCGCGAAGCCGCTCGGTCAGCTGCGGCACGCCGTCGCTGATGTCGTGGTCCTGTTCGCCGTAGAACGCGAGGACCGGGCACTTGACGGCCTTCGGGTCGGCACCCTCGGGGAACCGGCCGTAGAACGGCACCGCCGCGCGCAGCCGGGGCTCGTGCAGGGCCAGCGACCAGGCGTAGGTGCCACCGAAGCAGAACCCGACGACCGCGACCCGCCCGTCGACGCCGGGCTGCTCGAGCAGCGCGCCGACGACCTCGCGCAGCCCGTCGATCGCCCACTTCGCGAACTCCGGCGTGCGGGCCGGCTCGGTCATCCGGCGCAGCCTCGGCTGGGCCGCGAGCCGGTCCTTCTCGTCGGGGCTGGACATGAGGGCGTGCAGCTCCTGACCGTCGTAGGGCGTCAGGTCGACGTGCCCGAGCAGGTCCGGGGCCACGGCCAGGTAGCCCTCGGCGGCAAACCGGTCGGTGACGTCGGTGATGTGTTCGACGAGACCCCAGATCTCCTGGATGACGATGACGGCCCCGGCCGGGTCCCCGACGGGTTCGGCCTGGTAGGCGTTCAGATCGGACCGGAAGAACTGGATCATCTCGCCCATCGGGTCACGACTCCTGGGTGACGGCCTCAGCGGTGGCATCGGGTGCGTGCCAGGATCGCGGCGCGGTCTCCGGGTGGTGCAGGTCGAAGGCGGGCCGCTCCGACCGGATCCGCGGCAGCGAGGTGAAGTTGTGCCGCGGCGGCGGGCACGAGGTCGCCCACTCCAGCGAGCCGCCATACCCCCACGGGTCGTCCGTGGTGACCAGCGGCGCGGTGCGCCAGGTCTTCCACACGTTCCAGAACCACGGGACCATCGACAGACCCAGCAGCAGCGCGCCCACGCTGGAGATGTCGTTGCCCAGCTGGAAGCCCTCCTCGGGCAGGTAGTCGGCGTAGCGGCGGGCCATGCCCTCGACGCCGAGCCAGTGCTGGATCAGGAAGGTCATGTGGAAGCCGATGAACAGCATCCAGAAGTGGATCTTGCCGAGCTTCTCGTCGAGCATCCGGCCGGTCAGCTTGGGCCACCAGAAGTAGTAGCCGGCGAACATCGCGAACACGACCGTGCCGAACACCGTGTAGTGGAAGTGCGCGACGATGAAGTAGGTGTCCGAGACGTGGAAGTCGAGGGCCGGGCTGGAGATGATGATGCCGGTCAGGCCACCGAACAGGAACGTGACCAGGAAGCCCATCGCCCAGAGCATGGGGGTGTCCATCGACACCTTCCCGAGCCACATCGTGCCTATCCAGTTGAAGAACTTCAGGCCGGTCGGTACGGCGATCAGCATCGACATGATCGCGAAGAACGGCAGCAGTACCTGACCGGTGACGTACATGTGGTGCGCCCACACCGAGGTCGACAGGGAGGCGATGGCGGCCAAGGCGATGACCATCGACTTGTACCCGAACAGCGGCTTCTTGCTGAAGACGGGCACGACCTCGCTGATGATGCCGAAGAACGGCAGCGCGATGATGTACACCTCGGGGTGGCCGAAGTACCAGAACAGGTGCTGCCAGAGCATCGCCCCGTTGTTCTCGGCGTCGAAGATGTGCATCCCCAGACGACGGTCGCCGCCACCGGCGAACAGGCCGGCCGCGAGGATCGGGAAGACGATCAGGACCATGATCGAGGTGGTCAGCACCGCCCAGGTGAGCAGCGGCATCCGGAACATCGTCATGCCCGGGGCGCGCATGCACAGGATGGTCGTGACGAAGTTGACCGCGCCCAGGATGGTGCCGAAGCCGGCCAGGGTCAGGCCGAAGAACCACAGGTCGCCGCCGAGGCCCGGGCTGTAGGACTCGGCTGCGAGGGGTTGGTAGGCGAACCAGCCGAAGGCGGCCGCGCCCTGCGGGGTCAGGAACCCGGCGCTGGCGATCAGGCCGCCGAACAGGTACAGCCAGTAGGCGAACATGTTCAGCCGCGGGAACGCGACGTCGGGCGCGCCGATCTGCAGCGGCATGATCGCGTTGGCGAACCCGGCGAACAGCGGCGTCGCGAACAGCAGCAGCATGATCGTGCCGTGCATCGTGAACAGCTGGTTGAACTGCTCCGGGTTGTCGACGATCTGCAGGCCCGGTTCGACCAGCTCGGAGCGGATCAGCAGCGCCATGATGCCGCCGAGCAGGAAGAAGAAGAACGTCGTCGCGAAGTAGAGGTTCCCGATGACCTTGTGGTCGGTCGTCGTGATGATGCCGATGATGCGCTGACCGGGGGTGCGACGCGGAGGGGCCGGCCGGGTGTGGATGGTCGCGGTCTGTGCCGTCCGGTCTGCCGTCGTCGTCATGCTCGCATCGCCACCTCACGCCTGCGCCCGTCGACATGGGCGACGGGCCCTCAATGGTCAAGACTGTACGGCGGATCACGCCGATTTGACAGGGTAGCCACTCGCATCCGGCGACCTGCGACCGCCCCCCATACCCACTTTCCCGTCGAGATCCCGGCCCGAACCGGGGCGACGGCAAGCTGCCACAGCCACGGCACCGCCGACCGGCCCGGATCCCGCAACGCCGGATACCGGTCCCGGGTCCACAGGTCGGCCGCCCGGTGGACCCCAGCGGCCCGGCGCTTACAGTGGGGCCGTGGAGATCGACATCTGGGCTGACATCGTGTGTCCGTACTGCCACCTCGGCAAGGCTCGCTTCGAGGCGGCCCTGGCGCAGTTCCCGAATGCGGACGAGGTCGACGTGACCTGGCACAGCTTCGAGCTGGACCGGTCCGCCGAGCCGGTCGCCGCGGGCACCCTGTCCGAGGGCCTGGCCGCGAAGTACGGCATCACCGAGGACGAGGCCGTCGCGCAGCACGAGACGATCGCCGAGCAGGCCCGCGAGGTCGGTCTGGACTACCAGTGGCGCCGGGCCCGCCCGGGCAACACCTTCGACGCCCACCGGCTGTACCACCTCGCCGGCGACCGGGGCCTCGGGCAGCAGATGCTCGACCGTCTCATGCGGGCCTACTTCACCGAGGGCGAGCCGATCGGCGACGCCGAGACGCTCGTCCGGCTCGCCGGTGAGGTCGGCCTCGACGTCGACGAGGTCACCGCGGTGCTCGTCGGCGACGAATACGGCAACCACGTCCGCAGCGACGAGGCGACCGCGTCGATGATCGGCATCACGGGCGTGCCGTTCTTCGTCATCGACCGCAAGTACGGCCTGTCGGGCGCGCAGCCGACACCGGTCTTCCTCCAGGCGCTCGGCCAGGCGTGGGACCGGCGCAATGAGGAGCCCGAGCCGGTCGCGGCCGGGGGCGGCTGCGGCTGCGGGTCGTGCGGGTGCGGCGCCGGCGGGTGACCCCTACCGTGGGGTGATGGCCCACCCGCAGATGTTCCGCACCTCCGACGGTCATCTGGAGCGCGTCCGGTCGATCTGCCTCGCACTGCCCGGAGCGGCCGAGAAGGTGACACACGGGCGGCCGAACTTCTTCACCACGAAGGTCTTCGCGGTCTTCGGCGGCTCGCTCAAGGGCGATCACCTCGCCCCGGTCGCGAGGCGTGCGCTGCTGTTCCTGCCCGACGCGGCCGAGCGCGAGGCACTCGTGACGGACGAGCGGTTCTTCGTCCCCGCCTACGTGGGGCCCTCCGGGTGGCTCGGCCTGACGTTCCACGACCACGACGTCGCCGAGGTCGACTGGGGTGAGGTCGCCGAGCTCGTCGACATGTCCTACCGCAACACTGCCCCGGCCCGCCTCGTGCGTGAGCTCGACGCGCGATGACCGGTCTGCCGGGGCCGGAGGACCCGTGGCACAGCCAGGACAACCACCTCGTGCGCCTCGACTGGGGGGCGGTCGGGGCGGGCTTCCTCGTCGGGTATGCCGCCCAGCGGGGCGCCGCCGTCATCGCGGTCGTCGTCGACGTGCTGAGCTTCACGACCTGCGTGTCGGTGGCGGCCGACGCGGGCACGGACGTGCTGCCGTACCGGTGGCGCGACCGGACCGCCGCGCAGTTCGCCGCCACCAGGGGCGCCGCCCTCGCCGTGCCGCGCCGCGTGGCCCGGCGCGAGGGCGGGATCTCGCTGTCGCCGCGCTCGATCCGCGAGGTCGGCGCGGTCGGGTCGCTGGTGCTGCCGTCGCCGAACGGCGCCACGGTCGCGCTGTCGCTGGCCGGGGCGGGGGCCACTGTCGTGGCGGCCTCGCTGCGCAACGGCGGCGCGGTCGGCCGGTGGGTGGCGGACCGACTGCGCGCCAGCGCGTCCGCTCCCCCGGTGGTCGTCCTCGCGCCCTGCGGCGAGCGCTGGCCGGACGACTCGCTGCGACCGGCCGTCGAGGACGCCTGGGGGGCGGGCGCGGTGGCCGCCGCCCTCGTGGACGCGCTCGGGCACCAAGCCGGCCCGCTCCTGCTCAGCCCCGAGGTCGGGCCGGCGCTGGCCGGGTTCCGGTCCGTCCGGGACCGCCTCGACGAGGCGCTGGCAATGTGCTCCAGCGGCCGTGAGCTGGTCGAGCAAGGGTATGCCGACGACGTGGCCATCGCGGCCGAGCTCGACTCGAGCACCGTCGTACCGGTGCTGGTGGACGGCTCCTTCGTGCCCGCGTGAGCGTTCCAGGCCACTGCCCGGGCGGGGCTGCTCTCCTCGCGGCCGCCACCCGTCGCGTTACGGGTCCGCGCGAGGGGTCGCTCCCCCGGGTGCATGATGATGAGGTGACCTCAGCCGCCCCACGAGATCCCGGGCCGGGGTCGCGAGCGGTACGCAAGCGAGCGACATACCACCACGGGGACCTGCGTCGGGCCCTGCTCGAGGCGAGTCTGGAGCTGGCCAGACAGGGCGGTCCCGACGCCGTGGTCCTGCGCGAGGCCACCCGGCGGGTGGGGGTCTCGGCGAATGCCGCCTACCGGCACTTCGCGGACCGCGACGCGCTGCTGGCCTCCGTGGCCAGCCGGGCCCAGGCACGCGCCGCGGACGTCATCGCCGAGGCCATCGCCGCGGTGCCGGACCGCGACGACCGGCGGACCGTCGCGCGGGAGCGCTTCCGGGCCGTGGGCCAGGGCTACCTCCGGTTCGCCCTGACCGAGCCCGGCCTGTTCCGCACGGCCTTCGGGGTGCCGACCGACCTCAGCCGCGCGACCTCGCCGGAGGCCGCCGGCCAGGGCGGGCGAACCCCGTTCCAGCTCCTCTCGGACCGGCTCGACGCAATGGTCGAGGCCGGGGCGATGTCCGCCGACCGGCGACCGGGGGCCGAGCTGCTGGCGTGGTCCGCGGTCCACGGGCTGGCGATGCTCGCCCTGGACGGGCCCCTGCGCGGGATGTCGTCCGCAGCGATCCAGCGCATCGTCCCCCGGCTGGTGCAGATGGTCGACCTCGGCCTCGGGGTCATCGAGGCTCCGGCACGGGGCCGTTAGGGTGGCGACGTGACGACCGCCTCCGACCCACCGAGTGACGAACCGAGCGACGCCTTCCGTCTCGCCACCGACGTGCCGGCCTGCTACCTGCCGCTCGGCGCGGGCCGGTACACGCCGACGATCCACGTCCAGGGCGCCTGGCGCGACGACGAGCAGCACATGGCTCCGGTCGGGGGCCTGCTCGCCCACGCGATCGAGCGGCACGAGCCACGCCCCGGCCTCCAGCTGGCCCGGATCAGCTACGACATCCTCGGTGTCATGCCGGCCCGGCCCAGCACCGTCGAGGTGCACACGCTCCGGCCCGGGCGCACCATCGAGCTCGTCGAGGCGGTCATGTCCGTCGACGACCGGCCCGTCGTCCGGGCCCGCGCCTGGCGTCTCGCCACCGGAGACTCCTCCGCCGTGGCCGACCTGGAGCTGAAGCCGATGCCGGGGCCTGAGGAGTTCCCGGTGTGGACCGGGATGCTGCTCTGGCCGGGGGGCTACATCCGCAGCCTCGAGCTGCGCTCCGACCCGGCGCGCCGCCCCGGTCGGGCCCGGGTCTGGCTCCGCTCGCCCAACACCCTGGTCGCGGGCGAGGACGTGTGCCCGACCGCCGCCTTCCTCTCCTTCGCCGACACCGCGAACGGCGTCGCCGTCCGGGTGCCCCCTGGTGAGTGGGCCTTCCCGAACGTCGACCTCACCATCCACCTGCTGCGTGAGCCGGTCCCGGGCTGGGTCGGCCTGGACAGCCGGGTAAGCTTCGGGGACAACGGGATCGGCCTTACCTCGAGTGTCCTGCACGACGTGCAGGGGCCGGTCGGCACGGTCGAACAGATCCTCACGATCCGGCCGATGCCCGGCACCTGAACCGTGACCCGGTTGGCCGGACCCGGCCCGACGCGGCAGAGTGGGACCATCAGCGAAGAGGAGCGACATGGGTGACAGCGACATGGGTGACACGGGCCGGCCCGCGGCGACGGGCGACGGCGACGTCGCCCTGGACGACCGGTTCCACGGAGCGGAGTGGGTGCACCACCACGACCCGTACGACGACCCGCCTGCGCCGGTTCGGCCAGGGTTCTGGATGACGATGATCGGTGGCTTCGTCGCGGTCCTCGCCCCGCTGGTCGGGTTCCTCGGCGGGAGCATCTCCGGGGCCGGCAACGACCCGACCGGGCGTCGGCTCGCCCTCTGGCTGCTGGTGGGCATGGTCATCGGCGGGCTGGGCGTCCTGGTCGCCTTCATCGGCGGGCTCCGGTGGTGGCGCTCCACCGAGGGGTGACCGAGCCGGCCCAGGCCCGGTGCGTGCAGGTCAGCAAGGACGATCAAGCGCACAACCTCGGACCGCCCGCACGATGATCGCGTGAACCTCCCCGCCGACACCTTCAGCGCCTGGCTCGACGTGCTCGTCGACACGCTCGACGAGCCCGGCCTGACCAGTGAGCAGCTCGCGGGGCGGCTACACCTGTCGCGGTTCCACCTCGACCGGGTCGTCAGCGCGGCCGCCGGCGAAGCCCCCGCCGCTCTGCGCCGGCGGGTCCTGCTGGAGCGGTCGGCCTTCCGGCTCGCCACGAGTCACCGCCCGATCCTCGACATCGGCGTCGAGGCCGGCTACGGCTCGCACGAAGCGTTCACCCGGGCCTTCCGCCGGGTCTACGGGGTGACCCCTCGTGACTGGCGGGTCCGGCCGGGTCGGATCCGGATCGAGTCGGCCAGCGACGTCCACTTCCACCCACCCGGCGGCATCCGCCTGCCGGCCCGGCAGAGAGTCACCACCATGGACCTCATCCAGCGCATGGTCGAGCACCACATCTGGCTGACCCGTCAGCTCATCGAGTGCGCCCGGGAGCTGACCGACGCCCAGCTCGACGAGCCCATCGTCCTCAGCGTCGAGGACGATCCCGACCCGTCGACCCTGCGACGGATCATCAGCCGCCTCGTCGGGCAGATGCAGATGTGGAACGCCTCGATGACAGGCGAGGAGTACGACTTCTCGGTCGAGCACGGCGAGTCACTGCTTTCGGCCGAGCGGCGTCTCGACACGGCCGCGCCCGCCTTCCTCGAGCACGTCCGGCACGCCGTCGAGGACGGCGAGCTCGACGACACCTTCGTCGACGCGAGCTGCGACCCACCCTTCAGCTGCACCTACGGCGCGATGATCGCGCACGTGCTCACCTTCGCCGCCCATCGCCGCACGCTCGCGGTCCTGGCCCTGGACAAGCACGGCGTGAGCCGGCTCGGCTGGGGGGACCCGATCACCTACCTGGACGCGCCCGCGCGCTGAGCCCAGCGGGCGGCGCGGGCACGGGTGTGCCGACGGCGCGGGGTGTGGTGTGCCGACGGACGACCGTTGGTCCGCGAACCGCGCCTGCGACCCGGCCGGTCGTGCGTGCGTCGAGGTCCGCGTGTGACCAATGGTCGTCGGTCGGCACAGCAGCCGGCCGAGCCCAGCGGCACACAACCGGCCTCGCCGGTCACGCCCCGAGGAGCCCCGCCGCATCAGGCGGCAGCGGGGGGCGTACGTTCCCGAGCGTCCGGTCGCGTGCCCCCACCGAGACGAACGACCGCCCCGGCCCTCTCCTGCGGTTCCCACGCGCCTACGACCAGTAAAGTCGGTCGACGCTCCCCAAAAGGACTCACACCCTCGTTCAATTCTGTGCCAAATGCCAGAAAACACGCGCGATACCGACTTGTCGGGATGACGTCCGGCAACGCAGGAGCCGCCTTCTGACGCCCGGTTGACACATTCGTACGGAATAGGCCACAGTCTGGCCAGGGGCGGTCGTGCAGCATTTGGTCGGCGGAGGGGAGGGTCCGTGCGTCCCGTTGACGCATCTCGTCATGGTTCGTCCGACGATCGACTCGGTTTGTCATTGCCGGGTCGACCACCGACGGGGCACGGTCCGGACGGTCGACCGAGGCGCATTATCGTCAAATGTCCGGCTTTGTACCAACCGGTGCGGCCGCAGACATCTCCCCCAGCGCGGACGGGCACTCCTCAGGAGGTCCGCACATCATGGGCATGACGCTCGCCGTGCTGGCGGTCGCCCTGGGCCTGGGCAGTGCGGCCCTGGTCGTCACGCGCCCCTCGGCGCGCTGGATCACCCGGAACTACCGACATCCGGACCGGCTGCGGGCAGCGGTGGCGGGCGCCGGGGGTGCGCTCGCGGTCTTCGCCCTGCCTTGCGTGATCACGCCGAGCAGGTCCGAGGTCTGCGGTCCGTTCGCGGTCGTCGCCGCCGTCGGTCTGCTCGGCTGTGTCGCACTTTCCCCGATCTGGCAACGACGCGCGGCCGTTTCCCTGCACCCGCGTCGGGTTCTTGCCATCGGCGCACACCCGGACGATCTCGAGCTGGCCTGCGGCGCAACGCTGGCAAAGCTCGTGGACAATGGCGGCGAGGTCTGCACCATTGTCATGAGCGGCGGCGGGTCGGGCGGCGAGGCCCGGCGGCGGGTCGAGGAGGCAAGGCGCGGATCCACCTATCTGGGAGCCGCGAGAACAAAGGTCCTGGACTTCTGCGACACGCAGCTCGACATTCACGAGAACGAAATGGTCAAGGTGCTCGAGCGGGCAATACGCGAGTTCCGCCCGGACATCGTCATGACCCACTCCGCGAACGACTACCACCAGGACCATTCGGCCGTACATCGCGCCACGATGCGTGCCGCTCGACGCGAGCCGACCATCCTCTGTTACGAGAGCCCCTCGGCGACACCCTGGTTCTCGCCGGTCTTCTTCGTCGACATCTCCCGGCACATCGACGTGAAGACGCACGCGATCCAGGTCCACGAGGACCAGCGCAAGAAGCCGTACATGAGCCCCGCGCGAACCCGCGGCATAGCCGTCTTCCGGGGGGACCAGGCCCGCGCGGGTCTGGCGGAGGGCTTCGAGGTCGTCCGCATGGGCGCGGCGTCGGTCGGTGACCTGTAGCCGTGCGCGTCCTGCTCACGGGCGTCGGCGGCCCGGCCGGAGTCTCCCTGGCCCGGCAGCTCCGACGTCGCGGCCACTGGATCACCGGTGTCGACATGCGAGAGGTCCCGGACGCGGGGGTCGACCTGTTCCGGGTGGTGCCGGCCGCCGCCGAGCCGGACTACCTTCCGGTGCTGGCCCGCCTCGTGCGGACCTGCCGGATCGACGTGGTCATCCCAACCGTCAGCGAGGAGCTGGTCAGGGTGGCTCGCGGCCACGGCGGGCTCGGGGCGCAGGTGGTGATCGGGTCGACCGAGTCGGTGTCGACGGCCGCCGACAAGTACCTGACGATGCGGTGCCTCGAACGGCACCTGGTGCCGGTTCCCTGGTTCGGGCTTCCGTCGGGGCATCGGTCACCTGCGGCCGCGGTCGACGCTGCGGACGGCTCCATCGTGGTGAAACCACGCCGGTCGAGGGGCGGTCGTGGGGTGCAGGTGATCGATCCGGCGGCCGCCGAGCTGCCCGAGACCCTCGCCTACTGGGCGGGCCTCGACGACCGTTCCATCGTGCAACGCTTCGCCCCCGGCCTCGAGTACGCGCCGGTGCTGTTCCGTGCCTCGGACGCGGGCGAGCCGGAGCTGTGCGTCGTGCTCGAGAAGACCGCGCTACGCGAAGGGCGGGTCGGCAACGCGGTCGCCGTACGCCGACCGTCCGCCACCGGCGCGCGCGTCGAGGCGGTGGCGGACGTCGCGCGTCGCGCCGTGCTCGCCGCCGGGTTGACCGGACCGGTGGACGTGGACGTCAGGCTGGATGCGGCCGGTGCGCCGCTGGTGCTCGAGGTCAACGCCCGGTTCGGGGCGAACAGCGCCGCCGCGCCGGAGCTGCTCGACGCCGTCCTGGCACACGTCACGCCAACCGGCGCCGGCGTCGCAGCCGGCGGTGCCTGACGACCATGGCACGCAGCCAGCCCCTCACGTGGGCGTTCCTGGTCCTCAGCGCGGCGATCCTCGTGGTCAGCTCGCTCAAGCTGGTCTACGTGCCGCTCGCCGTCTGGTTCGAGCTTCGCCGCGGCACGATGCTCCGTGGGGCGAGGGCACTCCGGGCCGGTCCCCAGGCCGGGCGCCACCCGCCGGGCAGCGACGACTTCAGCGTCTCGGTCATCGTGCCGGCCTACAACGAGGCGGTCGTCCTGCGCGGCTGCATCGAGTCGATCCTGCGCACCCGCCACCCGGGGCTCGAGATCGTCATCGTCGACGACGGGTCGACCGACGGCACCCCCGAGGTCATGAACGAGCTGGCCGGCGCCCACGAGGCGGTCCGGGTCGTGAGCCAGCCCAATGCCGGCAAGGGCGCCGCACTCAACCGCGGGATCGCACAGGCCGGCGGCAACGTGCTCGTCTTCGTCGATGCCGACGGTGTCTTCTCGCCGATGACGATCCCGTGGCTGCTCACCGGGCTGCGCGACCCGCACGTCGGCGCCGTGTGCGGTGACGACCGGCCGGTGAACCTCGACCGGGTGCAGACCCGGCTGCTCTCGGTGATCTCCCACCTGGGGACCGGTCTGGCCCGTCGGGCCCTGTCGGTGCTGCACTGCCTGCCGATCGTGTCGGGCAACATCGGCGCGTTCCGCGCGGACCTGGTCCGACAGGTCGGCGGGTTCCGGACGGACACCGTCGGGGAGGACCTGGAGCTGACCTGGCGGATCTACGAGGCGGGGTACCGCGTCTGCTTCGAGCCTCGAGCCATCGTGCTCGCCGAGTCGCCGTCGACGGTCCGGGCGCTCTGGCGCCAACGCGTGCGCTGGTCGCGCGGCCTGCTGCAGACGGTCCGGCACCACTGGCGGATGCTCGGCAACCCGGCCCACGGCGTCTTCGGGATCTTCCTGGGCTTCAACGCCGTGACCATGATCGTCGTGCCGGTCCTGCAGCTGCTCGTGCTGTTGCTGCTGGCCGTCCTGGTCCCGCGCGGCATGCTCGCCGTCGACGGCAGCGTCGTGCAGCTTGCCGCGTGGCTCGGGCTGGTCGTGACCGTGGGTCTGACCGTGCTGGGAATCGCCCTCAACGCCGCGTGGCGCGACCTGGGCAACCTGTGGACCGTTCCGCTCTGGCCGCTCTACTCGGTGTTCATGGCGCTGACCATGGCGACCGCGCTCGTCCTGGAGGCCCGCGGGGGGCCGGCGGCCTGGAACAAGGCGCAGCGCACCGGCGTGGTCACCGAGCAGGCACTGCGCGGCATCCTCAGGCGCGAGGAAGCATGACCGACCGACCTGTCCGACAGCTCTGGGCCGGCATCGCCGCACTCCTCGTCCTGGTGGCCCTGCTGGCCGGCGCCACGGCGGTCCTGTCACCCGATCTCGGTGGTGACGGCGCGCCGGCGGCAGGTCCGGCCTCCTCGACGCCACACCCCGACCCGGCCACGGCGAGCGCCCGGCCGAAGACGAGCACGCCGCCGGCGACCCCGGTGCGCTCGTGCCGGAAGGGACCCGCGCCCGCTCCCGGCCACCCGGCCACCCGGGACTCGGTGCAGGTGGTCAACATCGGCTTCGAGGACCTGACCAGCGACGACCCGGACCGGCTGAGGGTGCTGGCCGCCAAGCTCGACGAGGTTGCGGCGACGGGCGTCCGGATCGCGGTCGGACGCCTCGACTGGATCGCCTTCCCGTGGGCCGGCCACCGCGACATCGAGTCGGGCGACGTCCTGGACACCGGACGCGACTACGTGGCGGAGGCGATCGCCGCGCTCGGCTGCGACCGGAACGGCGCCCGGCGCGACATCTACCTGGGCATCGACGTCCTCTTCGGGCGCGAGTTCACGCAGCGCCCGGGCCTGGCGGGGGTGAACCAGGCGGGCAAGCGGTCCGACCTCTTCGCGAGTGTCACCGCATGGAAGTCGGGGGCGCTCACCCGTCGCCTGGCCGACCTCGCGCACGAGCTCGCGGTGCGGTACTCACCGGAGGCGGTCAACGTCACCGAGCTCATGTTCGACAACGACACCTTCGGACCGGACGACCTCGCGGACTTCAAGGCGACCCAGCGGGCCGCCGCCTGGCCCCGATCGGCCGACGGGACGATCGACCGGGACGACCGCCGGCTGCAGCAGTGGCGCACCGACGCGCTGGTGTCCGTGGTGGCCCAGGTCAAGCGACGGCTGGCACCCACCGGTGTCGCGCTCACCCTGGATGTCCGCTCGCCGGTGACCTACGACCCGGTCGGACGACCCGACATCGGCCAGAGCTACCCGCGGCTGCTCGAGCACGTGGACCGGCTGGTGGTGTGGGACTTCCCGGGGATCGCCTCGTCCGGGGTCTTCGGGGCCGCGCAGCTCGGCCCGCTCCTGTTCGCCAGGGCACCGGACCGGTACGAGCTCGAGATCGGTCTCTGGAAGGGACGCGGCATCATCCCCGTGTCGACCCTCCAGCGCGAGCTCCGGGCGGCTCGGGCCCAGGGAATCCGCTCGGTCTCGGTCACCCCGGCCTCGCTGTTCTCCGAGCCGGTCTGGACGGTGCTCCAGCGGGAGTGGGCGCGCCCCGGCTAGTCCCGCCCCCCGGACGGTGACACAGTGGTCGGGCCTACGGGCCGGAAGGCCCCGGCTCACTCGACCTTGGCGGTGACCGACGCGCCGAGGCTGACGGTGCGGCTCACCGTGCAGAACTCCTCGTGCGAGCGCCGCACCATGGTGGGCAGGATCGCCCGGGCCGCGTCGCCGCCCTTGCCCTCGGGGAACCGGACCCGGAAGGTGATCTCGACGTCCTGGAGGTGGCTGCCCTGTTCGTCCTTGACCTTGTCGGCGGTCACCTCGATCTGGAAGCTGTCCGGCTCGGCCCGGCGCGCCGTGACGGCGTCGACGTCGACTGCGGTGCACCCCGCGATCCCGGCGAGCAGCAGCTCGACCGGCGAGAGCTCGTCGGTACCACTGCTCGTGGTGATCGAGCCACCGCGGTCGTTGCGGATGGTGTAGCGGCCGAGGCTGTCGCGGGTGAGGGTGACGCTGCGGAGGTCCTGGTCAGTCATGGGGCCAGCCTTGCAGACCGACCCCGGGGCGGCCTAGAGCCAGGCCTCGGCGAGCAGCTCGTAGGAGCGCAGCCGGGCCTCGTGGTCGTGGGCGCCGCACGTCAGGATGACCTCGTCGACGCCGGTCGCGGCGGTGAACTCCTGCAACGCGTCGCGGACCTGCCCGGGAGTCCCGACGAAGGAGACCCGGACCATGTCGAGCACCGCCGCCTGCTCGGCCGGGCTCCACGCCGCGAGGACCGACTCCATGCTGTCGCCCGGCGTCTGCACACCGCCGCGTCGCCCGGTCACGATGTCGTGGAAGCGACTCAGCACCGAGGTGAAGAGCCGCCGGGCCTGCGCCTCCGTGTCGGCGACCATGACGTTGGCCCCGGCCATCGTCCGTGGCGCGGTCGGCCCGCCGGGCCCCGTGGACGGCTGGAAGCGCGTCCGGTAGACCTCGAGGGCGCTCATCAGCATGCGGGGCGCGAAGTGGGACGCGAAGGAGTACGGCAGGCCGAGCGCCGCTGCGACCTGGGCCCCGCCGTGGCTCGACCCGAGGATCCACAGCGGCACGTGGGTGCCCTCCCCCGGCACCGCCCGGACCGGCGCCGACGGGTCCGCGTCGCCGAGGTAGCCCTGCAGCTCCTGCACCTCGGTGGCGAAGTCCAGCGCGGCCCGGGTGTCACGGCGCAGCGCCCGCGCGGTCTGCGGGTCGGTGCCGGGGGCCCGGCCGAGCCCGAGGTCGACCCGCCCGTCGTGGATCGTCGCGAGGGTGCCGAACTGCTCCGCGACGATGTACGGAGCGTGGTTGGGCAGCATGACACCACCGGCCCCGACCCGGATGGAGGTCGTCCGGTCGGCGACGTGACCGATCAGGACCGCCGTGGCCGACGAGGCCACACCCGTCATGTTGTGGTGCTCGGCCATCCAGTAGCGCCGGTACCCCCACCGCTCGACGTGCTGCGCCAGGTCGACCGTCGCCGCGATCGCCGCGGCCGGGGTCGAGCCCTCGTTGACGGGGACGAGGTCGAGGATGTCGAGGTCGGGGCGAGTCACGCCGGGGTCAACCGTGGGCCGGGAGGGTTTCTTCCGGTCGCGCGAACCCCGTTGTCACTAGGGCAGGTCCAGCTGGTCGAGCTGGGAGTCGTAGTCGGGGCAGAGGGTTCGGACGGCGGCATACATGAGCTGCTTCGTGCGCAGGCCGGCGCCGCTGTTCGGCAGCGGCGCCCCCTGCGAGTCGCGGGCGATCTCGCCGAGGGTCAGGCCACCGGTCTTCAGGGCCCAGCACGTCGTCGTGCCGATCTCGATGTCGTCGGCGACGCTCTGCGCGGTCACGGAGACGCCGAGGTCCTCGGCGGCGAGGACGAACTCGGCCTCCTCGGCCGTGATGTCCGGGCGCGCCGAGAGGATGCCCGCGGGCAGGTCCTGCGCGGTCGGCGTGCTGCTGCAGGCCGCCAGCACGAGCCCGGCCAGCAGGACCGCGACGCGGCGCATCATGCCCTCCTTAGGCTGGGTGGGTGACCGGCTCCCATCATCCCCGAGAGGTCCGGCTCGCCTCGGCCGCACCGCTCGCCCGGGCGGCCGTGGTGGCGTCGGTCTCGGCCGTCCCGCTGGGCTGGTGCTTCCTCCCGCAGGTCCTCGGTATGGCGCTCAGCCTGCTCTCGTTCGCCCGCCGGGAACGCGCCGGGCGGCGTCTCGCGCTGCTCGCGCTGGGCCTCAGCGTCGGGCTGACGGTCGTCTGGGCCGTCCTGCTCGGCCTGCTGCTGAAGTGGTGGGCCCGGACCCGGTCGGGGTGACCCGGCGGCCGGCCCGGCCCCCGGTTCAGTCCGGCTCGTCGCGTGGTACTGCTGCCGACCGGGTCCCGATCCGCCGGACCAGGGCCCGCAGGGTGTCCAGGTCGTTCAGGGCGAACAGCTGCGTGGCCTGCGCCTCGGTGAGCCCCAGGCGGGCGGCCGCGTGTCGGGTCGTCGTGCCGACGATGCCGTCCGGGGACACCGCCTGCTCGACGTCGAGCGCGTCGATCGCGTAGTCGGACAGCACCAGGGCGTGCCCGGCCAGGCACCGGACCGGGCCGAAGAGGCCCTCGGACTGCCAGGTGCGCTGGTCCCACTGCAGTGGGTGCTCGACGACGAAGGCGAGGGCCTGCTCGAGCAACCGGAGGTCCGGGGCCCCGGACCGGCCGAACCACGCAGCCGGCTCGAGGCCAACCAGCTGGTCGAACAGCTCCCGGCTCGGGTCGCCGGCCAGGTCGGCGGCGAGGTCCGGCGCCTCGGGACCGGACGAGAGCAGCCGGGTCACGGCCCCGCCCGCCGCGACCGGCTCGACCCGGGCCCCCGGCTCGCGGTCCTCGATCTCGTCGATGACCGGCTCGGTGGGCAGGCCCACCCGGATCCAGTCGACGGCCCGGGCCAGGTCGTCGACCCGGGCCCGGGGGTGGACCAGCACCTCGAGGTCGTGCTCGCAGGCTCCGGAGAGCCTGCAGACGGTGGCCAGGGTGTCGGCCGAGTCCAGCCAGACCGACCCGGTCGAGCGGGCGGGGGCCGGCGCCTCGATCCCCCCGAACGACAGCACGTGCCCGAGGAACGAGCGCGTCGTGCCGCCGAGTGCCAGGCTCTCGTGGCCGGGCGCGACCGCCTGGTCCCACTCGAGCGGGTGCGCGCTGACGTGCGCGAGGGCCGCCTCGAGCAGGGTCAGGTCGAGGTCGGCGGGCCGGTCTCGGGGGTCGGCCCGGTTGAGCCGGCAGGACCCGTTGTCGCACACGCTGACATGGTGCGCCTCGCCACACGTCCGACGCAACGGCCGCACGGGACGGGCTGGGCGGCATACCGACCGGGCATGGTCGTCACTGGCTGTAGGTGGCCAGGAACTTCTCGAACCGGCCGATGGCGTCCTCCAGCTCGTCGACGAGCGGGAGGAAGACGATGCGGACGTGGTCCGGGGCCGGCCAGTTGAAGCCGGTGCCGTGCACCAGGAGCAGCTTCTGCTCGCGCAGCAGGTCGAAGGCGAGCTGCTCGTCGCTGACGAGGGGGTAGACCTTCGGGTCGAGCCGGGGGAAGACGTAGAGCGCACCCCGAGGGGTGGTGCACGAGACGCCGTGGATCTGGTTCAGCAGCTCGACCGCCTTGTCCCGCTGCTCCAGCAGGCGTCCGCCGGGCAGGATCAGCTCGTTGATCGACTGCCGGCCCCCGAGCGCTACCTGGATCGCGTGCTGGGCCGGGACGTTGGCGCACAGCCGCATGTTGGCCAGGACGTCGAGGCCCTCGATGTAGTCGCGGGCGTGCTCCTTGGGGCCGGACAGGGCGAGCCACCCGGCGCGGAAGCCGGCGACCCGGTAGGCCTTGGACAGGCCGTTGAAGGTGAGGCAGAACAGGTCGGGCGCCAGCGCGGCGATGGAGTGGTGCTTCGCACCGTCGTAGACGATCTTGTCGTAGATCTCGTCGGCCATGACGATCAGCCCGTGCCGCCGGGCGAGGTCGGCGACGGCCTCGAGCACCTCGCGCGGGTAGACGGCGCCGGTCGGGTTGTTGGGGTTGATCACGACGACCGCCTTGGTCCGGTCGGTGACCTTGCTCGCGAGGTCGTCGAGGTCCGGCGCCCAGTCGGCCTGCTCGTCGCACAGGTAGTGCACGGGAGTGCCGCCGGCCAAGGAGGTCGCGGCGGTCCACAGCGGGTAGTCCGGCGCCGGGACGAGCACCTCGTCGCCGTCGTCGAGCAGCCCCTGCATGGCCATCACGATCAGCTCGGAGACCCCGTTGCCCAGGTAGATGTCGTCGATGTCGAGGTGCGGGAAGTCGCGCACCTCGTAGTGCTGGGCGATCGCGCGCCGCGCCGGCACGATGCCCTTGCTGTCGCTGTAGCCCTGGGCGGTCGGCAGCGCCTGGATGACGTCGACGAGGATCTCGCTCGGCGCCTCGAACCCGAACGGGGCGGGGTTGCCGATGTTGAGCTTGATGATCCGGTGCCCCTCGTCCTCGAGCCGCCTGGCCTCGGCCAGGACCGGGCCGCGGATCTCGTAGCAGACGTTCTGGAGCTTGTGGGACTGGGTCACCCGATGCATGGCGTCAACTGTCTCATCCCGGATGCCGCTGGGCTCGCACCACTCCCGTCGAGCGTGCCCTTGTCCTGATCGAGC
>NZ_JBDIAQ010000071.1:0-17255 GCF_039812505.1 Intrasporangium sp.
CGGCGAGCGGGCGTCAGCATGGGAGGAGCGCAGCCGATGAGCAGGACGAAGGCCGAGCAGGTCCGGGACGAGCGAACCCTCGGCCAGCTCGTCGCCTCTCTCACCGAGGACGTCGCGACGATCATGCGCGGCGAGATCGCCCTGGTGAAGGTGGAGCTCAGCGCCCAGGTCAAGAAGGCCGGCAAGGGCGGGGCGCTGCTGGCAGTGGCCGGGGTCATCGCCTTCTACTCCGTCTACTTCGTCTTCATCACCATCGCCGAGGGCATCACCGCAGCCGGCTTGCCGAAATGGCTGAGCTACCTGATCGTCACCGTCGTCCTCCTGCTGATCGCCGGCGTCCTGGCCATGGTGGGCATCCGCCGGCTCAAGACCGTCGAGCCGAAGCCCACCAAGGCGATGGCCGAGGCCGAGCAGACCCTGGCGGTGCTCAAACGCGCCGCCAGCAACCCCTACGACCCGTCCGGCGGTGCGCCGGCACCCGGCGGCGGCACCCCGCCCGCGACCCCCCGCTCCACCCGCCCGGCTGACCCGAGCGCCCCGAGCGACGGGTCCAAGGCACTGGAGCAGCGGGTCATGAGCGCTCGCGCCGCCGCGGCCCCAGCTGCTGCCGCGGCCGTGCCGGGCGACCTGCCGGCCGCCGCCACGACGACGCGCGACTGGGGCCAGACCGCCGACGAAGCCCTGGCCTCGGACACCGGTGTCGAGGGCCCGGCCGACCTGACCGACCACCCGGTGCGTCATTCGGCGCCCAGCGCGTCCACGGCAGCACTGCCCCGCACGCTGGCCGAGGCGGAAGCCGAGGCCGAGGCGAAACGCCGCCACGACCATCCGTCCGAGACGTGAGCGCGACGAGCCGAACCCAACCTGCGCGCCCGACCCGCGCCCGTCTCCCGAGAGCCCACATGCCCGTTGACCCGGCGTTCGTCGAAATCGAGGGTCCATGGGAGCACCGCTACGTCGCGGCCAACGGGGCCCGGTTCCACGTCGCCACCCTGGGCGACGGGCCGCTCGTCATGATGCTGCACGGCTTCCCGCAGTTCT
The DNA here is from genome assembly GCF_039812505.1 of Intrasporangium sp. Taxonomy (GTDB): domain Bacteria; phylum Actinomycetota; class Actinomycetes; order Actinomycetales; family Dermatophilaceae; genus Intrasporangium_A. The sequence continues at coordinate 1,042 of NZ_JBDIAQ010000071.1, forward strand.
GGTACACGTGGCGTCACCAGATGACGGCGCTCGCCTCGTGCGGCTACCGGGTCGCGGCGATGGACCTGCGCGGGTACGGCGGCTCCGACAAGCCGCCGCGCGGCTACGACACCTACATGTCGACCCTCGACACCGCAAGCGTCATCCGCGCCCTCGGCGAGTCCTCCGGGGTCGTCCTGGGCCAGGGCCTCGGCGGCTGGGTCGCCTGGTGCATGCCGGTCTTCCGCCAGGACGTGACCCGCGCGGTCGCGTCGCTGTCGATGGCCCACCCTCGGGTCATGCGCCACGCGACGTGGACGGTCCGCCGCCAGCGCGAGGCCTCCGGCTGGATCCTGGACCTGCAGAAGCCGTTCAAGGCCGAGCGCGCGATGAACCGCTCCCACGCGTACGTCGAGGGCCTGCTGACCAGGTGGTCCTCGCCCTTCAGCAGCTACCCGTCGCCCGACGACGTCGCCCGCTACGGCGACGCGATGATGATCCCGTTCGTCGCGCACTCGGCGGCCGAGCACTACCGCTGGCTCGGCCGGTCTGCGATCCGCCCGGACGGGCCGATGTTCATGCGCCGGATCCGCCGCCCGATCCAGGTCCCCGTGCTGCAGGTGCAGGGCACCGACGACGGCTGCGTGCTCGCCGACGCGACGACCGGCTCGGGGGCCTACGTGCCCCGCGACTACCGCTACGCCGCGGTCGAGGGTGCCGGCCACTTCCTGACCGAGGAGGCCCCGCACGCGGTCAGCCGGATCCTGATCGACTGGCTCGACTCGCTGTGAGCGACCTCACGTGGGCGGTGTGCGTCCGCGACACCTCCGGTATGCCGCTCACCTCCCAGGCCGCCGACGTGCCCTTGCGCACGGCGTCCGTGGGCAAGGTGCTCCTGCTGCTCCACCTGGCAAAGGGCCTGTCCCACGGGTCGATGTCGGCCGGAGAGCCGCTCAGCCGCGAACTCGTCGATGCCGTGGCGGACTCGGGTCTCTGGTGGTACCTGTCCGTGGACACGCTGCCGGTCGTCGACCTGGCACTGCTGGTCGGGGCGGTCAGCGACAACCTGGCGACCAACGTCCTGCTGCGCAGGGTCGGCCTCGACGCGGTGGCTGCGACCGCGGCATACCTCGGCCTGACCCGGACCGCGCTGCACGACAAGGTCCGCGACGTGCGTCGGTCGTCGGACCCGCCGACCCTGTCCAGCGGGACGGCCGCGGAGCTGAGCGGTCTCATGCTGCAGGTCGCGCGCGGGAGGGCCCTCGGGCCGGAACCGGACATGCAGGTGCAGCAATGGCTCTCGGCCAACGTCGACCTGTCGATGGTCGGCGCAGCCTTCGTCGAGCGACCGGGGCTCGACCCGCTCGCTCACCGGGGTGGCCCGGTCCGGCTGTTCAACAAGACCGGGACCGACGCGGGCGTCCGGGCCGACGTCGGCGCCGCGACGCTCGGGGCCCGGACGGTCGCCTGGGCGGCGATCGCCAACTGGCCACCGGCGCAGGACCGGGTGCCGGAGGTCCTGGCGCGGATGAGGCAGGTGGGCCATGACGTCCTCGCCCGCCTGACCCGCCGTCCGGTCCGGGCCGACTGAAGGCACGGAAACCGGTCGACCGCTCACCACTCTGCCGGGTCGATGGCCCGCTCGACGCCGACGTGCCGGCCGGCCTCCTCGAAGCCCAGCCGCTCGTAGAGCCTGACCGCCGGTCCGTCCTCGACGGCCACGATGACCAGCTCCCGGACCGCCGGGTGGGTCAGCGCCCACTCCCCTGCGACCCGCACCAGCCGCGCCGCGATCCCCCGGCGCCGGTAGCCCGAGTGCGTGACGACGTCCTGGTACCGGGCCCTCGTGCCCAGCCGCACCACGCCGACCTTCGCCACGAGGCGGCCCCCGATGAACGCGCCGAACCACGCGCCGCGCCCCTCGTCGACGAGCGACTTCTGCGCCGCGGCCCGCCGCTGCTCGAAGACGAGCCTTGCCTCGAGCTCGCGGATCACGACGTCGCTCGCGCCCAGCTCGGCCGACTGGCGCCAGTCCGAACGCTCGGCGAAGTGCCGGATCGAGACCTCCTGCTCGTCCATCGGCAGCCATGTCGGCACCTTGGTGATGAACAGGGTCACGTCGCGCTCGACGTCGAAGCCCCGCTCGCGCCACCCGTCGAAGTCGCCCGTGCTGTCCGCGAAGCCAAACGTCTGGTGTCGCGCTCCGGGGAACTCCCGCTCGAAGCGCTCGACCCACGCCGGTACGTCCTGCGCCGGGACAGCACGAGCCAGCAGCAGGAAGTTGCCCCACCAGAAGGTCGGGTTCTCGGGCGTGCGGACGACGAGGTGGTCGCCTCGGTCCCGGATGGTCGAGCCCTGCAGCTCCAGCAGGGCCAGATCGGTCGCGAGCCCGGGCGATTCGACGTGCATGTCCCCGAGGGTATGCCGCTCGCCCACCTTCGGCCCGCGGCCTCCCACCGCGCTGCGACGGCTGCCCCGACTGCCTCCCTCGCGCGCCACTCACCACCTGCTCCGCTCAGCGACTCAGTGGGCCCGCTGCTCCGCCCCGGGGAGCAGTGGGCCCGCTGCTCCCCTGAGCGGAGCAGGTGTTGAGCCCCTGGGAGACAACCCGGTGCCGCCCATCCGACCGCCCGGCCGACCGCCCGCCCGATCCGATCAATGCGTCAGGCACGCGCCGGACGGCACCTCCGCGCCGGCCGACCTGGCCGTGACGAGCACCGACATCGCCTCGCTCAAGGTCAGCGCGTACCCGGTGTTGTCGTCCTCGACCGACTTGGCGAAGACCACGCCGACCGCCCGCCCGGAGGTGTCGAGCAGCGGACCACCGGAGTTGCCCGGCCGGACCTGGGTGTAGAGCGAGTAGATCTCCCGGACCACGGTGTCGCGGCCGTAGATGTCGCGGCCCCGCGCCTCGAGGACGGAGCGCACGCGAGCCGGCACGACGGCATACGGCCCGTCCAGCGGGTAGCCGGCGACCACGGCGCTGGCGCCACGCTCGAGCGATTGCCCGAGGTGCAGCGGCGGAGCGCCCAGACCACGGACGCGCAGCGCGGCAAGGTCCCGCTCGGGGTCGAACACGACGAGCTCGGCGACATACCGGTCCCCGTTGGCGGCCTCGACCTGGATGCGTTCGGCCCCGGCGACGACGTGCGCGTTGGTGATGACGATGCCGCGCTCCAGCACCCAGCCGGTGCCCTCCTGCGCGGCCGCGCAGCGCATGGACTCGGTCGTGACCTTGACGATCGAGCGCCTGGCCGCGGCGACCGCCGGATCATGGGCGACGGCCGGGTCGGGGGGGTGCACCGGTGTGATCGGCTCGGGCGCGAACCCGCCGAACACCTGCGGGAACCCCTGCTGCGACAGGAAGCTGCGGAAGCCGGCGAACAGCTGCCCGGTCTGCGGCGGCACCACGCGGTTGATCGCCGCGACGACCTTCGAGTCCGAGACCGCCTTGGCGAGCGCAGGGTTGCCCGAGGTCCGCAGGGCCCCGCCGAGGAACCAGATGATCAGCGAGGCGGCGGCCACGACCACGACCGCGCCCAGCACCGAGTCGAGCCCCCGCGCGGCGCGCAGTCCGACGACCCTGCGCCGCACCGAGTGCCCGACGAGACCGCCGAGGTACTGCCCCAGCCAGCCAAGTGCGATGACACCGACGATCAGGGCGATGATCCGCAGCCGGGAGTCGTCGGCGACCACGTCGACCCGGGCGAACAGGCTCGGCAGCTGCCAGATGCCGATCACCGCCCCGACGAAGAAGCCGACGAGCGAGAAGACGCTGGTGATCAGGCCGTGGCGGTATCCCGAGATCGCGTAGGCCAGCAGGACGAAGGCGAGCGCGAGGTCGATCAGCGTCGAGCCGGTCACCGCGGCCTCACCCCCTCCGGCCGCCGAGGTACCGCTCCGGCAGTGGCCGCAGGACCTGCTGGTCCCAGGCATGGTCCAGCCCGGCGAGCTCGAGGGTGCGGCTCAGCAGGCCTGCGGTGAACCCCCAGAGCACGAGCTGGTCGATGTCGAACGCCGGCCCGGTGAAGCCGCTCGGGTGGCGCACGGAGTACCGGCAGCCGGGGTCGACCAGGTGCTGCAGCGGCACCTCGATCACATCGTGGACCTCGGCCTCGTCGACGATGCCGACCGGGGTGGGATGCCGCCACCAGGCGATCACGGGGGCGACGACGAACTGGCTCGGCGGCAGGAACAGGGACGGCAGCACCGAGACGACCTCGACCCCGGCCGGGTCGAGCCCGGTCTCCTCGTGCGCCTCGCGCAGCGCCGTCTCGACCGCGTCCCGGTCCGTCGGCTCCCGCGCCCCGCCCGGGAACGCGATCTGGGCGGGGTGCGACCGCATCGTGTGCGAGCGCTCGATCAGCAGCACGTGCTCGCCAGTGGCCGCCGAGCCGACCGGTGGCGGGCCGAAGAGCATCAGCACGGCCGACTCACGACCGGTGTCGTCGTCCGGCGGCAGGAAGCGGCTGAAGTAGTCGCCGTCGACCATCCCGAGCCGGGTCACCAGCCGCTGCATCCACCCGGGGCGCGGCTGGTCGACGGCTCCGGGCGGGATCGTGCCCGAGTCCCTGGCGTATGCCGCTCCGCTGGGCGGGGGGCGCCGGCTCACCGCGGCGCCAGCTCGTACTTGAGCAGCTTGGCCGCCTTCACCGGGTCGGTCTCCCCGATGCCGTAGGACGGGCAGAGCCGGGCCACCGGGCAGGCTCCGCAGGCCGGGCGCTTCGCATGGCAGGTACGCCGGCCGTGGAAGATGACCACATGGCTGAGCATCGTCCAGTCCCGGCGCACGAACAGGTCACCGACGACGTGCTCGACCTTGACCGGGTCCTTCTCGTCGGTCCACCCGAAGCGGCGCACCAACCGGCCGAAGTGGGTGTCAACGGTGATCCCGGGCACCCCGAAGGCGTCGCCGAGCACGACGTTCGCAGTCTTGCGGCCGACGCCGGGAAGCGTGACCAGCTCCGGCAACGTGCCGGGGACCTCGCCGTCGTACCGTTCGACGAGGGCCTGGCCGAGCTTGATCAGCGAGTCGGCCTTGGCCCGGTAGAACCCGGTCGGCTGGACGATCGCCTCGAGCCCGGCGCGGTCCGCCGCGGCGTAGTCGGCGGCCGTGCGGTACGCGGCGAACAGGACCGGCGTGACCTTGTTGACCCCGACGTCGGTCGTCTGGGCCGACAGGATCGTGGCGACGAGCAGCTCGAGAGGCGTGGTGAAGTCCAGCTCACAGCGGGCGTAGGGGTAGCGGTCGTGCAGCAGCCGGAACATCTTCCGGGCACGCCGGGTCAACGCCAGAGGCGACTCTTCCCTGACAACGGCGGACACACCGGCCACTCTAAGGCGGGCGCCCTGCAGATCGGCAATCGCGGGACTGTCGATGTGCTGTGGACCGGCCAGGTGGTGCGACGCGACGACCCGGACGGGTGAGTAGGGTGAAGCGCATGACCACGTGGGAGTACCTGACGGCACCGCTGATCATCCACAACACCAAGCAGATCCTCGACAACTTCGGGTCTGACGGGTGGGAGCTGGTGCAGGTCGTTCCGGGGCCGGACGGGCAGAGCCTCGTCGCCTACTTCAAGCGTCCGAAGGGTTGAGCACATGTCCACTGTCGAAGAACGGCTGTCCGAGCTGGGTCTGACCGTGCCGGAGGTCGTGCCTCCCGTCGCGGCCTACGTCCCGGCCGTACGCGACGGCAACCACATCTACACTTCGGGGCAGCTACCGATGGTCGGCGGGGCACTCCAGGCGACCGGCAAGGTCGGCGCCGCTGTGACGCCGGAGGACGCCAAGGGCTACGCGGCGACGTGCGCCCTGAACGCCATCGCCGCCGTCAAGGCCGAGATCGGTGACCTCGAGAAGGTCACCCGGGTCGTCAAGGTCGTGGGCTTCGTCGCCTCCGACCCGTCGTTCACCGGCCAGCCCGGCGTCGTCAACGGCGCGAGCGAGCTGCTCGGGAAGGCCTTCGGCGACAAGGGGGTCCACGCCCGTTCTGCCGTCGGGGTCGCCGCCCTGCCGCTCGATGCGCCGGTCGAGGTCGAGGTCGTCGTCACCGTCGCAGACTGAGAACGGCATGCCCGACCGTCCCGCGTCACACCGCGACTTCCCGGTCACCAAGGACCTGCCGATGGCCGGTGCCGGGTCGCGGTGGCTCGCCGGTGAGCGGTGGGAGCCGGCCACGCCACGGCAGGCGAGCACCGTCATGCTCGTGCGCGACGGGCCGGTCGGGACCGAGGTCTTCATGCTGCGTCGGGTCTCGGGGATGGCCTTCGCACCGAACATGCTCGTCTTCCCGGGCGGCGGGTGCGACGTCCGCGACACCGACCCCGACCTACCGTGGGCCGGCCCGCTCCCCGACGACTGGGCCGCGCTGCTCGGGTGCCGTGCGGACGAGGCGCAGATGTATGTCGCCGCGGCCGTCCGCGAGGTCTTCGAGGAGACCGGGGTGCTGCTGGCCGGGCCCGCGGCCGCCGGGCCGCTGGCCGACGTGTCGGGCCCACGGTGGCGTCAGGTGCGCGACGGGCTCGTTCGACGCGAGCTGTCGCTGACCGGTGTCCTGACCGAGGCCGGGCTACGGCTGCGCTCGGACCTGCTTGCCGTCAAGGCCCACTGGCTGACCCCGGAGTTCGAGCCGCGCCGGTTCGACACCTGGTTCTTCGCCGCGCTCATGCCCGAGCACCAGCTGGCCGACGGCGAGACGAGCGAGGCGGACCGGTCCGGCTGGGCCCGGCCGGCCCGGACGCTGGCGGCGTTCGGGCGCGGCGAGGCAGTCATGCTGCCGCCGACCCTCGTGTGCCTGGAGGAGGTGCGCGACACCGCGAGCGCGCGGGACTTCGTCCGGCACGCCGAGCAGCTGCCGCTGATCATGCCCACGATCGTCTCGACGACCGGCGGTCCGGCGATGCGGATCCCGGTGCCATGAGCACCTCACGTCGAGTGGGCACCGAGTCCCGGTCGAGCGGGCACCAAACCTCGGTCGAGGGGGCACCAGGACCCGGTCGAACGGACCACGGACGATGAATGGCGCCCCGGCCGACCCGTCGTGGACCGGCGGCCAGATCTCGACGAGGGCCCAGTGCGTGCTGTGCCCCAACCCGGGTCCGATGACCCTCGACGGGACCAACACCTGGGTGCTGGGCGAGCCCGGCTCGACCGACGTCGCAGTCCTGGACTCCGGCCCGCTCGACGAGCGGCACCTCGCCGCCGTGCTCGACGCGGTCGCGACCTCGGGCCGACGGGTGGCGTTGACCCTGCTCACGCACCACCACGCCGACCACGCCGAGAGCGCCGACCGGTTTCACGAGCTGACCGGGGCTCCGGTGCGGGCCTTCGGCGGTGGGCACGACGACATCCGGCCGGGGGAGCTGATCCGGGTCGGTGGCCTGGAGGTCCTCGCGGTCGAGACCCCCGGGCACACCGCCGACTCCTTCTGCTTCGTCCTGCCGGCCGACAACGCCATCCTGACCGGCGACACGGTGCTCGGCCGCGGCACGAGCGTGGTGGCCTGGCCGGACGGGCACCTCGAGTCCTACCTCGAGTCGCTGGCTCGCATCGAGTCGCTGACGCTGGCCGGCACGGTCACGAGCATCCTGCCCGGCCATGGGCCCGTCGTCGCGGATGCCGCCGCCACCGTGGCCTTCTACCTGCAGCACCGGGCCGAGCGGCTCGACCAGGTGCGCGCGGCGCTCGCGGCCGGGGACACGACAGCCGGCCAGGTCGTCGAGCGGGTCTACGCCGACGTGTCGCGCGACCTGTGGCCGGCCGCCGAGATGTCGGTCCAGGCCCAGCTCGAGTACCTGCGCGAGCACCCCTGAGTCACGCCCGAGGTGGCGCGGCCACGACAACTGCTTCCGGGGTGGGTTCTCGTGGCGCCCGACCCCGCCGGCCGTCCCGCCACGGCAACTCAGCGGGCGCGACGCTTCAGCCGGTCGACGTCCATGAGCAGCACGGCCCGGGCCTCGAGGCGCAGCCAGCCGCGCGTCGCGAAGTCGGCCAGGGCCTTGTTCACCGTCTCGCGCGAGGCCCCGACGAGCTGCGCGAGCTCCTCCTGGGTCAGGTCGTGCGAGACGAGGACACCGCCCTCGACCGGACGGCCGAACCGCTCGGACAGGTCGAGCAGCGCCTTGGCGACCCGGCCCGGCACGTCGGTGAAGACCAGGTCGGCCAGGTGTGCGTTGGTGCGGCGCAGTCGCTGGGCCAGCGCCTGCAGCAGGGTCTTTGACACGTCGGGCCGCCCGGTCAGGATGACGCTCAGCGACTCGTGCTTGAGCCCGAACAGCTGCGTCTCCGCAACGGCCGTCGCAGTCATCGTGCGCGGCCCCGGGTCGAACAGGCTCAGCTCGCCGAACATCTCGCCCGGCCCGAGGATCGCGACGAGGTTCTCACGGCCGTCCGGGCTCGTCCGGCCGAGCTTGATCTTGCCCTCCGCGATGACGTAGAGGCTGTCACCCGGATCGCCCTCGCGGAACAGCACGTCGCCGCGCTCCATCCGGGTCAGGGTCATCTCCGCCTGCAGCGCGGTCGCGGACTCGTCATCGAGTGCCTGGAAAAGGGGTGCGCGCCTCACCACGTCGACATCCACGGGCCAAGTTTGCCACGCGGGTGAGCCGTACGGCGGCGCCCAGCGCCCTCCCGGGTCGATGTATTTCCGCGGGCCAGAGACCGCGCGAATACATCGACCCGGGGGTGGTGTGGCCACCCCGGGGGTGGTGTGGCCACCCGCCGGCACATCGACCGGGTGTGGTGTGGCCGGGCGCCGACACATCGACCCAGACAGCATCGACGCGAATACATCGACTCAGCGATGATGGGAGCGATGAGCACCGTGACGACCGACTGGAGCAGGGCCCGGCTGCACATCGTCACGGGCAAGGGCGGCACCGGCAAGACGACGGTGGCCGCGGCCCTCGCGGTCGCCCTCGCCACGGGCGGGCGCCGGGTCCTGCTCGGCGAGGTCGAGGGCCGCCAGGGGATCAGCCAGACCTTCGACGTACCCCCGCTCGGCACCGAGGAGACCCGGGTCGCCAAGACCGTCGGGGGCGGTGAGATCGTCGGGCTGTCGGTCGACGCCAAGGCGGCCCTGCTCGAGTACCTCCAGCTGTTCTACAAGCTCGGCCGCGCCGGCAAGCTGCTGGAGAAGTTCGGGGCCATCGACTTCGCCACGACCATCGCCCCGGGAGTGCGGGACGTACTGCTCATCGGCAAGATCTACGAAGCCGGCCGACGACGCAAGGACGGCAAGCACCGGGGAGCCAGCCCGGCGGCATACGACGCGATCGTGCTGGACGCCCCACCCACGGGGCGCATCGGCCGCTTCCTCAGCGTCAACGCGGAGGTGGCCGACCTGGCGCGCGTCGGGCCGATCCACTCGCAGGCCGGCTCGATCACCACGATGCTCGAGTCCGACCAGACGGTCGTGCACCTGGTGACGCTGCTGGAGGAGATGCCGGTGCAGGAGACCGTCGAGGCGATCCACGAGCTGCGCGACAAGGGCCTGCACGTGGGCGCGGTAGTCGTCAACATGCTGCGCCCGCCCTACCTCGATGACGCGGCGCTCGAGCAGGCGCGGGCCGGACGGCTGCACAAGCCCTCGATCTCGACCCAGCTGAAGGAGGCCGGTGTCGTGGTGACCCCGGGGCTGCTCGACGGGCTGCTCGACGAGGCGCAGGACCACGCCCTGCGGGTCGACCTCGAACGCGAGCAGCTGGCGATCCTTCAGGCGACCGACCTGCCGATCTACTCGCTGCCGGCGCTGGCAGACGGGGTCGACTCGGGCGAGGTCCGCGAGCTGGCCGACGCCCTCATCGAGCAGGGGATGCTCCGGTGAGCACCGAGAGCTCGCCCGCCACGGGCACCCGTGCCTCCCGGGCCGCGCCCCACCTGGACATCGACGCCCTCATCGGCGACCCGGGGATCGGCATCGTCGTGTGCTGCGGCGCGGGCGGGGTCGGCAAGACCACGACCGCGGCCGCGCTCGGGCTGCGAGCGGCCGAGGCGGGCCGGAGCGTCGTGGTGCTGACGATCGACCCGGCCCGCCGACTGGCCCAGTCCCTCGGGCTCACCGAGCTGGACAACACGCCACGGCCCGTCGCCGGCATCGACCGGAGCAACGGCGGGTCCCTCGACGCGATGATGCTCGACATGAAGCGGACCTTCGACGAGGTCGTCCTGGCCCATGCCGACCCGGACAAGGCGGAGCAGATCCTCGCCAACCCCTTCTACCAGGCGGTCAGCTCGTCCTTCGCCGGCACGCAGGAGTACATGGCGATGGAGAAGCTCGGCCAGCTCAAGGCCTCCGGCGACCGCTGGGATCTCATCCTGGTCGACACGCCGCCGTCCCGGTCGGCCCTGGACTTCCTCGACGCGCCGAACCGGCTCGGGTCGTTCCTCGACGGCCGGTTCATCCGGCTGCTGTCGGCCCCGGCGAAGGCGAGCGGCCGGGCCGGCCTGAAGGTCTTCAACGTCGGGATCCAGATGGTCAGCGGCGCCCTGACGAAGATCCTCGGCGGGCAGATGCTGCACGACGTGCAGACCTTCGTGGCGGCGCTCGACACGATGTTCGGCGGCTTCCGCGAGCGCGCCGACACGACGTATCGCCTGCTGTCCGAGGACGGGACGGCCTTCCTCGTCGTCGCCGCGCCGGAGCGCGACGCGTTGCGCGAGGCGTCCTTCTTCGTCGACCGGCTCGAGGCAGAGGGTATGCCGCTCAGCGGGCTGGTCGTCAACCGCATCGGTCGCGTCGCGGTCCCCGAGCTGACGCCCTCCAAGGCGCTGGCCATGGCCGAGTCGCTCGACGACGGCAACGGGCCGCGCTCGGCGACCAATGCTGCCGGGGTGCTGCGGCTGCATGCCACGCTGGTCCGGCAGGCCGACCGGCAGCGTGAGCTGGCGGAGCGGTTCTCCCGGGGGCACCCCGAGGTCCCGGTCGCCTACGTGCCCGCGCTCGGCCGGGACGTGCACGACCTCGCGTCGCTGCGCGAGGTCGGCGCAGCCCTGGCGGCCCGGTCGCCCGCGCTCTGACCGGTCGAGAGTGCACATCTCCGGGTCGAGAGTGCACATCTCCGGGTCGAGAGTGCACATCTCGGGAGCGAAGTCCTGCACGCTCGATGCGAAATCGCGCACGCTCGATGCGAATTGGTGCACGCTCGATGCGAAATCGCGCACGCTCGATGCGAATTGGTGCACGCTCGATGCGAATTGGTGCACGCTCGAGGCCAGTTGGTGCACGCTCGATGAGGCTGGGAGGGAGTGCGCGCGGCGAGACAGCCCCGCCGCGGCACTCCCCCGCCGGACGAGCTCAGGCGCTGCGGCGAGCCGCAGTCTCCTCGCCCTCGCGGAGCACCTTGCGCCACGACTTCACGTCGGGGCGCCGGCGCAGCAGGGCGCGACGCTCACGCTCGGTCATGCCTCCCCAGACCCCGAACTCCGTCCGGTTGTCGAGCGCCTCCGCGAGGCACTGCAGCACGACCGGGCAGGACTTGCAGATCGCCTTGGCCTCGTGCTGCGCCTTGCCCCGGACGAACAGCGCGTCCGGGTCCTGCTCCGTGCACAGGGCATGGGTCGTCCAGTCCTCATCCCAGGCAACGCGTGCGACATCCACACTCATGTTTCTCTCCCCTCCCCGTCGGTGCCCTCCAGCACCGATCGAAATACGGCGCCTCCCAGCACCGTCCGACCCCTGCGGCGGTTCCCTTGCCGCCAGGTCGAGATTCCCCGATGAACCCAACCACGACACTAGGAAGGATCGGGGTCAGAGCAACATAGCCTCTATGGACCATTTCCGCCGACCCGGTGACTAGTCACCCATGCCGGCATGATCTGCGACACAATGGCCGACGTCGGCCACCGAGGCGCCCGTGGCCTACGCTGCGCCATGTCCAGGGTGGGTGTGCTGCTCGGTTACCCTTGAGCGCATGCCCTCACGCACGACGTCCATAGGCGGCGTCATCAGCCTGCTCGGCGCCTTCCTGGCGTCGGCGCTGGTGCTCGGCCTCCTGCTCGCCGGGCTGTTCATGCCCGCCGTGGGCGCCACCGGCGCCCTGGCCCGCACCGGCGTCGACGTGTTCAACGAGCTGCCGAGCGAGTTCCGCTCCAGCCCGTTGCTGCAGCAGTCCAGGATCCTCGCGGCCGACGGCAAGACCGTCATCGCGACCCCGCAGGACCAGAACCGCATCGTCGTCAAGCTGGCGCAGATCGCCCCGGTCATGCGTACCGCCCAGGTCGCCATCGAGGACCACCGCTTCTACGAGCACGGCGGGATCGACCTGCAGGGCACCATGCGGGCGGTGATCTCCAACCTGCGCACCGGCGGCAGCCAGGGCGCGTCGTCGCTGACCCAGCAGTACGTCAAGGTCTCGCTCCAGTACAGCGCCCTGCAGCGCGGCGACAAGAAGGCGGCCGAGGCGGCGGTCGACCAGAACTACATCCGCAAGCTGCGCGAGCTGAAGTACGCCATCACGCTCGAGAAGAAGTGGAGCAAGGACCAGATCCTCGAGGCCTACCTGAACACCGTGTACTACGGCGACCTCGCCTACGGGGTCGAGGCGGCCTCCCAGCACTACTTCAGCATCCCGGCCGCCAAGCTCAGCCTCTCGCAGGCGGCGCTGCTGGCCGGGCTCACGCAGAACCCGGGCACGACCGACCCGATCCACAACCCCGAGCGGGCCCTGACCCGGCGAAACGTCGTGCTCGACCGGATGCACGAGCTCGGCAAGATCACCGACCAGCAGTGGGCCGCCGCCCGCAAGCGCACCATCCGGCAGGACCTGAAGGTCACCAACCCCAAGAGCACCTGCCTCGCCTCGCCCTACCCGTACTGGTGCGAGTTCATCCTCAACTACGCGATGGAGATGCCGGCCCTCGGCAAGACCCGCGAGGAGCGGCGGCGCAACCTATACGCCGGCGGCTACGTCATCACCACCACCCTCGACCCGAAGATCCAGCAGATCGTCCAGCGGGAGGTCACCCGCAAGGTGCCGATCGGCGACAAGTCGCACGTCGGCGCGGCGGCATACGTCACCGACGCCACCGGGCACGTGCTCGGGTTCGCCCAGAACACCCAGTACACGGTGACGAAGCAGGCGCTCGGCAGGACCGGGGTCTCCTGGGCGCTCGACACCCGGTACGGCGGCTCGGGCGGGTTCCAGTTCGGCTCGACGGCCAAGGCGTTCTCCCTCGTCACGGCGATGGAGAGCGGCATGACGACCCACTCGTCGGTGCGCGCCAAGGCCGCCGGTGGCAACGCGACGGCGGTCTACTACCCGAGCGAGTTCAACGGCTGCGGCCCCGGTGGCCCGTGGCGGGTGCACAACGACTCGCCGTTCGCCGGCGGCAGCATCTCGCTGATGCGGGCCACCGCACTGTCGACGAACACCGCGTTCGTGGCCCTCGCCCAGAAGCTCGGCGGGTGCAAGGTGCGCGACACGATGCTCAAGCTGGGCCTGCACAAGGCCAACGGCGAGCCCATCGGCAAGTACGCGCCCGAGTACATCCTCGGCTCGGACGAGGTGTCCCCGCAGGGCGTCGCGCACGCCTACGCGACCCTGGCCAACGACGGCAAGAAGTGCCCGATGGTCGCCGTCACCAAGCTGACCCGCGACGGCCGGAACGTGTCTCTGCCCAAGACCGCGTGCAAGCAGGTCGTCAGCGCCGACGCCGTCCGGGGGACGGACAAGTTCCTCGAGTACAACATGACCAACGGCTCCGGGGTGCGCAACCAGCTCGCGGGCGGCCGCCAGTCCGCCGGCAAGACCGGCACCTCCGACAAGAACAACGAGTCGTGGTTCGTCGGTTACACGCCGCAGCTGGTCACCGCGGTCTGGGTCGGCACGCCCGACGACGGCAACAAGCGCCTCATGACCAACCTGCGGATCGGCGGCGAGTACATCCCGAAGATGCACGGGGCCGCGGTCGCCGCCCCCATCTGGAAGGGGATCATGAACGCCGCCCTGAAGGGCAAGCCGCACGCGAAGTTCCCCGAGCCGTCCGACAAGATCACCCGGGGCAACGACCTGCCGATCCCCGGAGTGGTCGGCATGTCGGCGCGCCGGGCCATCGCCGTCCTCGAGAACGCCGGCTTCAACGCGTCCGTCGGCGGCACGATGGCCTCCAGCGTGCGTGCGGGGCTTGTCGCCGGCACCTCGCCCTGGGGCTCGGCCCCGCGCGGCTCGGACATCACGATCTTCCTGTCCCGCGGTGGCGGCGACGACCGTCTCGCGCCGCAGGCGAGCCCGCCCCGGGCCGCCGCCCAACGCAAGCCGTCCACGGACCGGTCGGTGCCGCGGGCCGGCCAGCCGAAGCCGCCGGCGGCGCCCAAGCCGCCGACCCTGCCCAAGCCGCCGAAGCCGGCCGGCTGAGGAGCCGGCCCGGCTGGGGACCCGGCCCGGCCGGGAGCCGAGGGGGCCGGCGTGAGCCGGCTGAGCGGCATACCACCTGAGCGGTCCCGGTCGGGCCCGTGGGGCGTCAGGAGGTGAGCGCCTCCTTCACGATCGCCGCGACGCGGCCGCCCTCGGCGCGCCCGGCGACGGCCTGCTGGGCGGCCTTCATGGCCAGGCCCATCTGCGGCAGGCCCGACGCGCCGGAGCCCGCGACGGCGGCCCGGACGATCGCGGCCAGCTCGTCGTCGCCGAGCTGGGCGGGCAGGTAGGCCTCCAGGACGGCGAGCTCCGCGTCCTCCTGCGCGGCGAGCTCGGCGCGCCCGGCCTGACGGTATGCCGTCGACGCCTCGCGCCGCTTCTTCGCCTCCTTGGTCAGTACCTTGAGCACATCGTCGTCGGACAGCTCGCGGTGCCGCGTGCCGGCGACCTCCTCGGTCGTGACCGCCGTCAGGGCCATCCGCAGCGCGCCGGACCGGATGGCCTCCCGCGCGCGCATCGCGGCCGTCAGGTCGGCGTGCAGCTGCTCCTTGAGCGTCGTCATGGGCCGATTGTCGCAGGTGCCGGTGGGCGGGGCGGTTGCTCGCCCGGGCGCCCGGGAGGCGAGGATGGGGCCATGCATGCGGTGAACAGGGCGGCGCTCGGGACGGTCGGCGCGGGGCTCGGCGTGCTCGGGTGGGCCTCGCTCGTCGAGCGCAACGCGTTCCGGCTGCGCCGGGTGACGGCGCCGGTGCTCCCCCCGGGGTCGCCGTCGCTGCGGGTGCTGCACGTCTCGGACCTGCACCTGCTGCCGCGGCAGCGCTGGCGGGCCAGGTGGGTCAAGGAGCTGGCCAGCCTCGACCCGGACCTGGTCGTGGACACCGGGGACAACCTGGCCTCGTACGACGCCGTGCCGGCGGTGCTCGACGCGTTCGAGTGGCTGCTCGACCGGCGGGGGGTCTTCGTGCTCGGGTCGAACGACTACTTCGGGCCGTCGCTGAAGAACCCGCTGCGCTACCTGTGGCACCGGGGGCCGGCGCCCGAGCGGTCCCCGGCGACCCGGCTGCCGGTCGAGTCGCTGGTGTCCGGGCTGGAGGAGCGCGGCTGGGTGAACCTGACGAACCGGCGCGCCTCGCTGCAGGTGCAGGGGATGCGGCTCGACCTGGTCGGGGTCGACGACCCGCACCTGAGGTACGACCGCCTCGACCTGGTGCGCGGCCCGGCCGCGCCGGAGGCGGCGCTGACGATCGGGGTGACGCACGCGCCGTACCAGCGGGTGCTCGACGCGTTCGTCGCCGACGGAGCGGGGCTGGTGATCGCGGGGCACACCCACGGCGGGCAGGTGTGCGTGCCGTGGTACGGCGCCCTGGTGACGAACTGCGACCTCGACCCGGGCCGGGTCAAGGGGTTGTCCCGGTGGTGGGTCGGGGCGGGGCACGGCCACGGCGCGCCGGTGGCCCCGTCGTCGGCTGCGCCGGGCGATGCCGCCTGGTTGCACGTGTCCGCCGGGCTCGGCACGTCGCCGGCCGCACCGGTGCGGCTCGCGTGCCGTCCCGAGGCGACGCTGCTGACCCTGGTGGCGCGCTCCCCCCGAATGGACCGTTCGGGTTCGAACGCGGCGGTATGCCGCTGAGCCGGCCCACGGACGGACCGTTCGACGGGCGCGTCGGACCGATTGGGAGTTGCGGACGGTGCTGCGCTAGCATCGCTGCGTGCTGCCGCCGTCCGGAACGGCGGCACCGGGGTGTGGCGCAGCTTGGTAGCGCGCTTCGTTCGGGACGAAGAGGCCGCAGGTTCAAATCCTGTCACCCCGACCATTGCGTTCAACAGGGCGCGCTTCGACCTGTACCGGTACGCCAACAGGCGGAAGGTTGGGTCAGAAGC
>NZ_JBDIAQ010000072.1:0-17109 GCF_039812505.1 Intrasporangium sp.
CGGGAAGCGAGGTACGCTGGAGTAGTCGCCGGACAGGGCCTGTCGAGCCAGTTGGACCCCGGGGCCCATGCGACTGGACTGGCCGGCCGATGAGGTGGTTGGCGTGGTAGTGCTCGGTGCGGTGGTCGTCCTGGTTGGGCTCGCCGTGATTGTCGTCGAGGCGCATGTCACGACCGGCGGGGTGCTCGCGGTGGCCGGGGTGCTGGCCGTGGCCGTCGGGGCCGGACTGATCATGGCGGGCCTGGGGGCCGCGCTCGTGCTCACGATCCCGGTCGCCGTCGTGCTTGCCGGCTCGGGCCTGCTCGGCACCATGCTGGCGGCGCGCAAGGTGGCCGCGGCCCGCAGCCAGGCGCTGCGGACCGGTCCGTCGACCTTGGTCGGCACGGTGGCCATGGTGCGCAGCTGGGACCGGTCCGAGGGCCAGGTGACCGCCGACGGCACGCTCTGGCGCGCCGTCCTCTCCGGCGACTGGCAGGACGCACGGCCGGTGCCCGGGGAGACCGTCGTCGTCGATGATCTCGACGGGCTGACCATGTCCGTGCGTCCGCTCTATGCGAGAGGGAAGTGACGCCGCGATGGAGATCGCCGTCGTCGGTATCGTCGTTGCTCTGGTGTTCCTGTCACTGCTCGGCTCCTCGGTGCGGGTGCTGCGCGAGTACGAGCGTGGGGTCGTCTTCCGGCTCGGCCGGCTGATCGACCTGAAGAACGCCGGGCTGGTGCTGCTGATCCCCGTCGTGGACCGCATGGTCCGGGTCAGCCTGCGGGTGATCACCCTGAACGTGCCGCCGCAGGACGTGATCACCCGGGACAACGTCCCGGTGCGGGTCACCGCCGTGGCGTACTTCCGGGTCATCGACGCGAACAAGGCGATCGTGGAGGTGGAGGACTACTACGCCGCCACCAGCCAGATCGCCCAGACCTCGCTGCGCGCGGTGCTCGGCAAGGCCGAGCTGGACACGCTGCTGGCCGAGCGCGAGCGGCTCAACGAGGACCTGCAGAAGGTGATCGACCAGCAGACCGAGCCCTGGGGCGTCAAGGTGTCGATCGTCGAGATCAAGGACGTCGACGTGCCCGACGCCATGCAGCGGGCCATCGCCCGGCAGGCCGAGGCGGAACGTGAACGGCGCGCGAAGGTGATCAACGCCGAGGGCGAGTTCCAGGCCTCCTCACGGCTGGCGGACGCGGCCGACGAGATGAGCCGCAACCCCTCGACGCTGCAGCTGCGCTACCTGCAGACCCTCCTCGAGCTGAGCAACTCCAGCACCTCGACCGCCGTGATCCCCCTGCCGATCAACCTGCTGCAGCCCCTGCTGACGCAGGTGGGCCAGGCCGGGGCCGCCGCAGCAGTTCTGGACGGCGCGGCCGTCGCCGAGCCGCCCCGGGTCGCCGCCCCGTCACGGTCGGCGGGCCACGCCGAGTAGCTTCGCCCCGCGCGCAGCCGCCCGCACCAGCCGGCACGACTCGCCGCCTCGCTCGACACTTCGAGCGAGGCGGCCAGTTGCCCCTGCCCTCAGGAGCGCAGCACGAACCCGTAGGGCAGCTCGAGCCGGTGCGCCGCCATCAGCTCTTCGTCGCCGAGCAGGTCTCGGGTCGGGCCGTCGGCCGCGATGACGCCGCCGGACAGGATGGCGGCGCGCTCGCACAGCTCGAGGGCGTAGGGCAGGTCGTGCGTGACCATCAGGACGGTCACCCCGAGTGAGCGGACGATGCCGGCCAGCTCGCGCCGCGAGGCGGGGTCGAGGTTCGAGCTCGGCTCGTCCAGGACGAGGACCTCCGGCTCCATCGCGAGCACGGTCGCGACCGCCACCCGACGGCGCTGTCCGTACGACAGGTGGTGCGGCGGCCGGTCGGCGAAGCCTGTCATACCGACCTGCTCCAGGGCCCGCCCAACGCGTGCCTCCAGCTCCGGACCGCGCAGGCCGAGGTTGGCCGGGCCGAACGCGACGTCGTCATGCACCGTCGGCATGAAGAGCTGGTCGTCGGGGTCCTGGAAGACGATGCCGACGCGCCGCCGGACCTCGTGCAGGTTGTCCTTCGTCACGGGCAGCCCTGAGACCGCCACCGTTCCCGCGCCGGCGGTGAGGATCCCGTTCAGGTGCAGCACCAGGGTCGTCTTGCCCGCGCCGTTCGGCCCGAGCAGTGCCACCCGTTCGCCCCGGTGGACCTGCAGGTCCACGCCGTACAACGCCTGGTGGCCGTCGGGGTAGGCGTAGGCCAGGCCACGTACGTCGAGCACGGGCGTGGTCACGCCGCCACCACCCCGGCCAGGCACGCGCCCACGGCCACCAGTGGAAGTATGCCGCTCACCGCCCACTGCGCGGGCGTGGCGGTCAGCGGGTGCAGCGCCGGCAGCCGACCCCGGTAGCCACGCGAGAGCATCGCCAGGTGGACCCGTTCGCCGCGCTCGTAGGACCGGACGAACAGGGCCCCGAGGGTCGCCCCGAGAGCCGGCCAGGCGCGCACCGAGCTGGCCTGGAACCCTCTGGAGGCACGGGCGATCCGCATCCGGCTCAGCTCACCTGCGACGACCTCGAGATAGCGGATCATGAAGCCCGCTATCTGCACGAGGGGCCGGGGCAGCCCGAGCCGTTCGAACCCGGCGAGGACGTCGCGCGGCTCGGTCGTCGCGGCCAGCAGCAGCGCGGCGAGCACCCCGAGCGTGCCCTTCGCGAGCAGCGCCCAGGCACCCCAGAGGCCCGCCTGCGAGACGGACAGTGGGCCGACGGCGACGCGAGGGCCGGTCGCGACGAACGGCATGAGCAGCGCGAACACGACGAACGGCACCTCGACGACGAGCCGTCTACCCAGGTACGGGAAGGGAACCCGCGATACGCGGACCGCGGCGAGCAGCGCGAGCAGGTGGACGGCATACGGCCAGAGCATGGTGCGGGGGGTGGCCACCACGGCCAGGACGAAACCGAGCAGCGCGACAATCTTGGGGTGTGCCGGTAGGCGGTGGAGGGGGGAGTGGCCGTGGTAGTGCAGCGCATGCCCGTGGGAGGCGCCCATGTCAGTGCGGCTCGTGCTCCGCGACCTCGGTCGGGGACGAGGCGCCGCGGCGCCGTAGGAGCAGCACGAGACCGCCCATCAGCAGACCCGTCGCGCCCACCCCGATGACCCCGGCCAGGCCCTTGGACAGGTGCGGGCCGGCCACGCCGGTGGTCTCGTAACCGGCCAGGGGGCTGGCCGCCGTGTGGTGCGCGGTCTCCGTCTGCGCGAACCGCTTGGTCTCGGCGACGTGCTGCAGCCCGTCGGGGCTCTTCGAGGCGTAGAAGGACAGCACCCCGGCCACCAGGAGGGCGACGAGGACCGCAAGGGCCGCGAACCGCCTCGTGCTCATGTGCGGACCCCCTCGCGGATCTCGAGCTCCCGGGCGGCGAGCAGGGGCCGCGCGCCGTGGACGAGGTCGGGGCGCACCGCGACGACCGACCCGATCACGAGGGCGGTGATGAGCGCCTCGCCGATGCCGATGAGCACGTGCACCGAGACCATCGCGGTCAGCACGGAGCCGACCGGGATCGGAGCCTGCCCGCCGACGGCGAACAGCCCGGTGAACGCCGCTGCCGCGACCGGGACGGAGACGAAGGCGCCGATCCCGGCAGCCACCCCGACCGAGGAGAGCCGCTGGGGCAGGAGTCTGCGGCCGAGCCGGAACACCCCGTAGCCGACCCAGACGCCGACGATCCCCATGAGCAGCACGTTCGTGCCGAGCGCGGTGACGCCGCCGTCGGCGAACAGGAACGCCTGCACGAGCAGGACGACCGTGATCGACAGCGTCGCGAGCCAGGGCCCGACGAGCACCGCCGCGAGCGCCCCGCCGAGCAGGTGCCCCGAGGTGCCCGCGCCGACCGGGAAGTTGACCATCTGCGCGGCGAAGACGAACACGGCCACGAGCCCGGCCATCGGCGCCACCCGGTCGTCGAGGTCGCGCCGGGCACCGCGCAGGGCCGCCGCGACGCCGCCCGCGGCGACCACGGCGGTGGCGACCGACGTCTGGGCGTCGAGGAATCCGTCGGGGACGTGCATGGTCGGAAGTGTAGGCCCAGATGCGACTGAGTCGCATCTGGGCCGGACCCGGGGCCCCGGGTCGACCCTGAGCGGCGTCGGGGTCGGGTCGGGGTCGAGTGGGGCCGGTCCCTCATGGTGGGTGGAGCAGGCGCCCGGCAGTCTGGAGACATGATCACAGTTGACCGACTGACCAAGAGGTACGGCGGCTTCACGGCCGTCGACGACGTCTCGTTCGAGGTGCGCCCGGGGCAGGTGACCGGCTTCCTCGGCCCGAACGGCGCCGGCAAGACGACCGCGATGCGGATCATGGCCGGGCTGACCCCCGCCACCTCCGGCACCGCCACCGTCCTCGGCCGCCCGTACGCGAGCCTGCCCAACCCGGGCCGCTACGTCGGCACCCTGCTCGACGCGTCCGCCCAGCACGCCGGGCGCACCGGGCGCGAGGTGCTCACCCTCGGCGCCGTCTTCATGGGCGTCGACCGGCGCCGGGTCGACACGATGCTCGACCTCGTCGGCCTGACCGGCACGGAGGCCGGCCGCCGGGTGCGCAACTACTCGCTCGGGATGCGCCAGCGACTGGGCATCGCCCATGCCCTGCTCGGCGACCCCGAGGTGCTCATCCTGGACGAGCCGGCCAACGGGCTCGACCCGGCCGGGATCCGCTGGATGCGCGACCTGCTGCGCGGCTACGCCGACCGGGGCGGAACCGTGCTGCTCAGCTCGCACCTGCTGAACGAGATCGAGCGCGTGGCCGACGAGCTGATCGTCATCGGCCACGGGCGCATCGTCGCGCAGGGCACGAAGGGGCAGCTGCTCGCCGGGGCAGGCACCTTCGTGCGTTCGGTCGACGACGCCGCCCTGGCCCGCGCGCTCGCCGACGCCACCGTCACCGCCCGGCAGCTGGCCACCGGCGGCCTGCAGGTCGAGGCCGACCCCGTGGACGTCGGACGCGTCGCCGCGGCAACAGCCATCGCCCTCGTCGAGCTGCGCGCGGGTGACTCACGAGGTCTCGAGGAGATGTTCCTCGAGCTCACCGCCGACACGGCCCGCGAGGAGGTCGCAGCATGACCACGACAACCACGACAACCCACCCGGTCCCGGGCCTGCCCGGCCCGACCGCCCGGTCCCGCAGCCCGCACGCGGAGTCGCCGCTGCCGGCCGTCGCGGCCGTCCCGCCGCGGATCCCCGGTGAGCGGCCCACCAGCGCAGTCCCGTTCGCCCGGCTCGTCCGGGTGGAGCTGCGCAAGATGCTCGACACGCGGGCCGGGCGCTGGCTGGTCATCGGCATCGGGGCGGCCATCGCGACCGCGCTGGTGATCCTCTTCTTCGTCGGCGGGGGCCGGCACAGCCTCGCCGACTACCTGCAGGCCACGATCATGCCGACGGCGATCATCCTGCCCGTCGCCGGCATCCTGGCCGTCACGTCGGAGTGGTCGCAGCGGACCGGGCTGGTCACCTTCACCATGGAGCCGCGCCGGGTGCGCGTCGGCTGGGCGAAGCTCGCCGCGTCGATGCTCGTCGGCGTCGCGGCCTTCGCGCTGGCACTCGGCCTGGCGGCCGTCGCCCACCAGGGCGCCGTCACCCTGCGGGGTGCCACCCCGGAGTGGGGCATCGGGTGGCTCATGGTCAGCGGCGCCGGCCTCTACGTCCTGCTCGGCCTCGCACAGGGCGTCGGGTTCGGCATGCTATTCAAGAACACGCCCGCCGCGATCGTCACCTACTTCGCGCTGCCGACCGTGTGGGGGATCCTCACCTCCCTCGTGTCGTGGGTCGAGTCGGCCTCGCGGTGGCTCGACCTGAACCGGACGATGGAGCCGCTCTTCATGGGTGCGGCCCTGACCGGCCAACAGTGGGCCCAGCTCGGCACGGCGGTCGGCGTGTGGGTACTGCTCCCGCTCGTGGTCGGGATGTGGCGCCTGTCCCGCGCCGAGGTGAAGTAGCCCGAGGGGTATGCCGCCCAGCCGGCCCCGCACGGACCATCGGGTCCGCGCGGGGCCCGGCTGGGCGGCATACTCGTGTCATGGGTGGGTGCTGCAACCCGCGCGGCTGCGACCGGATGTTCGGCGAGCGCTTCGCCCGCCATGTCGCCGCGCGGTACCGCAAGCGCGGGATCGACGGGCCGTCCCGGCGGATGGTCGACTGGCTCGTCGCCCAGGGCATCGAGGGCGCGAGCGTGCTCGAGATCGGGGGCGGCGTCGGGGAGATCCAGCTGGACCTGCTGCGCCGCGGGGCGGCCGGCACGACGAACCTCGAGCTGAGCCCGGGCTACGAGGCGGCCGCGACGGCCCTGGCCGCCGAGGCCGGGATGACCGACCGGGTCCACCGGGTCCTCGGTGACCTGGCCGTCGACGGCTCGGTGGCCGAGCCCGCCGACGTCGTCGTCATGCACCGGGTGGTCTGCTGCTACCCGGACCTCGCGGCCCTGCTCGGCGCCGCCGCCGACCACGCCCGTCGCGCGGTGGTGTTCACCCACCCGCCGCGCAACCTGCTCTCCCGGGGCATGGTCCGGACGGCGAACGCCGGGCAGCGCCTGATCGGCCGCGAGTACCGCACCTTCGTGCACCCGCCCGAGGCCATGGTCCAGATCCTGGCGGAGCACGGCTTCACGGCCCGGCGCCTGCCGAGCGGGCCGATCTGGCAGGTGCTGGCGGCGACGCGGTCCGGGGCTCCGTGAGCGGCATGACCCAGGTGGCCGGCGTCGAGTGCGCGGACTGCGGAGCGACGCTTCCCGCGCAGGCCCGCTTCTGCCCGTCGTGCGGGGCCGCCCGGCCGGAGCCGCCGGCCAGTTGCCGCTCCTGCGACGCGCAGCTCCTGCCCGGCGCCAGGTACTGCCACGCCTGCGGGGCGTCCGTCGACGCGCCGCCCCCGGCCCCGCTGGCGCCCGTGGCCGAGCGGCGCGTCACCTCGGTGCTGTTCGGAGACCTGGTCGCCTTCACGACCCTGGCCGAGGCCCGCGACGCCGAGGAGACGCGCGAGCTGCTGTCGCGCTACTTCGCCGAGTGCCGCACCGTCGTCGCGCGCTACGGCGGCACCGTCGAGAAGTTCATCGGCGACGCCGTCATGGCGGTGTGGGGTGCGCCGGTCGCCCACGAGGACGACGCCTCCCGGGCCGTGCTGGCCGGGCTCGAGCTCGTCGACACGGTCGCGGCCTTCGGAGCGCGGGTCGGCGCCCCGGGCCTGGCCATGCGGGTCGGGGTGGTCAGCGGCGAGGTGGCGGTCACCGTCGGCGCGACCGGGGAGGGGATGGTGGCGGGGGACGCAGTCAACACCGCGGCCCGGGTGCAGTCGACCGCGAAGCCGGGGCAGGTCTGGGTCGACGACACCACGCGTGGGCTGACGGCCCGCACGATCGAGTACCGCGACGAGGGGGCGCACCTCCTGAAGGGGAAGGCCGACCCGGTCCGCCTCCACTCCGCCCGCGCGGTCGTCGGCGACGTCACCTCGGGGCAGCGGGCCGACGGCCTCGAGGCGCGCATGTACGGTCGGGACCGGGAGCTGCGCACGCTCAAGGAGCTCTTCCACGCGGTGGAGGAGTCCCGCCGACCGCGGCTGGTCGTCGTCGACGGCGAGCCGGGCGTCGGCAAGTCCCGGCTGGCGTGGGAGTTCGAGAAGTACGTCGACGGGCTGTCGGGCACGGTCCGGTGGCACCGCGGCCGGTGCCTCTCGTACGGCGAGGGGGTGGTGTTCTGGGCGCTGAGCGAGGCGGTGCGCACCCGCTTCGGGCTGGTCGAGGGCGACACCGGCGCCGTCGTGGACGAGCGGCTGGACACGGGCCTGGCGCGGATCGTCGCCGACGAGTCGGAGCGGGCCTGGCTGCGGCCCCGCATCGCGGTCCTGATCGGCGCCGGGGTCGAGGGCACGTACGCTCGCGAGGAGCTGTTCGCCGCCTGGTCGGCCTTCTTCGAGCGGGTCGGGGCGAGCGACCCGGTCCTGATGGTCATCGACGACGCCGAGCACGCCGACGACGCGCTGCTCGACTTCATCGAGCACCTGCTCGCCACCGCCCACGCCGCCATCTTCGTGCTCGTCCTGGCCCGCCCGGACCTGCTCGCCCGGCGGCCCGGCCTCGGGGGGCGGCGCGCGAGCGTCATCCGGCTCGACACCCTCGACGACGCCGAGATGGGGCGGCTCGTCGACGACCTCGTGGACCGGCTCCCGTCGCAGGAGCGGGACGCGCTCGTCCGTCGTGCCGAGGGCGTGCCGCTGTTCGCCATGGAGACGGTGCGCGCCCTCATCGACCGGGACCTGGTCGTTCCCAGCGAGGGCCGGTACGTCCCGGCCGAGGGCGTGCCGGTCGACCTGGACGCGGTCGGGGCGCCGGGGTCGTTGCACGCGCTGGTCGCCTCCCGGCTCGACGCCCTGCGGCCGGCCGAGCGCCGGGTCCTCACGGACGCCAGCGTGCTCGGCAAGACGTTCACCCGGGCGAGGCTGGCCGCCCTCGCAGCCGCCCTGCCCGGCCTGCCGGCCGGAGACCTGGACGAGGCCCTGGCCGGGCTGTGCCGCAAGGAGATCCTCACCATCCAGCGCGACCCCTTCGCGGCCGCCTTCGGCCAGTACCGCTTCGTGCAGACCATCGTGCGGCAGGTCGCCTACGCGACGCAGTCCAGGCGGGACCGCAAGCTGCGCCACCTCGCTGCGGCCGAGCACCTGTCGAGCGACCCGGACGTCGGCGACGAGCTGTCCGTCGTGCTCGCGCAGCACCTGCTCGACGCCGTGGACGCCTCGGGGTCCGCGGACCCCGACGTGCCCGAGCTGACCAGCAGGGCCACTGCGCTGCTGGAGACCGCCGCTCGGCGCGCCCTGTCCCTCGGGGCCACGGCCGAGGCGGTGCGACTGTTCGGGCGGGCCCTGGCGCACACCGACGACCCGACGGTCGGGGCCCGGCTGCACGAGGGTGCGGCTCGAGCCGCCGGCGCGACGGGTGACCACGACACGGCCATCGCGCACTCTGTGACCAGCATCCGGCTGTACGACGAGCTCGGCGACGTGGCGGGTGCCGGTCGGGCCGTCGCCCTGCAGGCCTCGGCCCTCTCCGGCCGGCGCGACAACCGCGCTGCGATCGAGGTGGCGCGGCCCCGGCTCGCCGCGCTGGAGCAGCTGCCGGGTTCGAGCGAGGTCGACACGGCGCTGGCCGACCTCTACGCGATCCTCGCCACCACCCACCTGTACCTGGGCGAGATGCCGGCGGCCCGGGCCTTCGCCGAGCGGTCGGTGCGGCTCGCCGAGGCGATGGGCGACCCGGGCCGGACGGCCCTGGCGATGGCCCAGCTGTCCATCCAGTTCTTCCTGGACGGAGCCCGGCTGACCGGCCAGGCCATCCTCGAGGGGGCCGCCGGGCTGGCGCGGCGCCACGGAGCCACCACCGAGCTCGGCTGGGTGCTGATGAGCCTGATCTCGGCCAGGATGGACCATGACCTGCCGGGGGCGCTCGAGGTCGGGCGCGAGGCCGTCGAGGTGAGCCGCCGCTCCGGGCACCTCCTGACGACGAACCTGACCCTGCAGAACCAGGTGTGCCTGCTCTGGACCGCCGGCCGCCTGGCAGAGGCGGCCGAGCGACTGGCCGAGCTCGGCGAGCCCGCGGCGGACGCCCGGGTCGGCAGCGCGCAGCACCTGCTCGCCCTCTGGCTGGACGACGCGATGGGCCGTCCCTCGACCGCTGCCTGCGGCGACGGTCCCGACCCGTTCGGCGCGACCGACAACCAGTCCGAACGCGTCTGGAACGACGCCCTGCGGCTGGCTCGGCTCCGGGCATCCGGCGACCGGGTCGAGGCCGCCCGGTTCGCCGATGCCGCCCTGGACCGGTTGGTGCGGTTCTGTCGGCTCGACGACGACTTCATGCACCTCTGGCCGCCGATGGTCCTCGCCGCCGTCGAGGCCGGCGACGTCGCGGTCGCCGAGCGGTTGCTCGCGCCGGTGACCGGTGTGCGGCCGGGCCTGGTCAGCCCGGCGTTGCGGGCCCACGCCCTGCGCCTCCGGGGCCTGGTCGCCGCGCTGCGCGGCGACCCTGCCGGGCAGGTGGAGGCCGACCTGCGGGCCGGCGTGGTCGCGCTGCGCGACTTCGGGGCCGTGGGCTTCGCGGCCCAGGCCCAGGTGGAGCTGGCGGACTGGCTTGTCGGGCAAGGACGCCCGTCGGAGGCGTCCGAGCACTACCGGTCGGCCCTGGCGACCTTCGAGCGCATCGGGGCGCTCGGGTGGCGTTCCCGTCTCGAGCAGCGGGTCGCGGGTGGGGTGCAGGTGGCGGAAACCGCCCCGGGGTGACCCATACCGCGCACGGGCCGCCGCTGCTACGTTCGTCAGCACAGTCCTGCACCCCGCGATTGCCGCGAAGGAGGCCTCGTGAACCTCAAGGAGTCGCTGAGGCGCGTCAACCTCTTCGAGCACCTCCCGCCGGAGCTGGTCGACCAGATCATCGACCGGGGCTCGACCCGGAGAGTGTCCGCGGGTGCGGTGCTGGCCGAGCAGGGCGCCCGCGACGCCGGCCTCCAGCTCCTGCTCGAAGGCTCCGCCACCGTGCATGTCAACGACCAGCAGGTCGGCTCGCTGGGCGCGGGCGACTACTTCGGTGAGATGTCGCTGCTCGACGAGTCGACCCGGACGGCAACCGTCGTGGCCGGTCCGGACGGTGCGACGAGCTTCATGGTCTCGCCGCTCAGCTTCGACGAGCTGCTGGACCGCCAGCCGGAGATCGCCCGGCTGCTGCTGAAGGTGCTCACCGCACGGATCCGCCGGCTCGAGTCCGGCTCCGCCTGACGCCCCACGCGGAGGAGCACGAGCCGGCCTGCCCGTGCCGGCCGTGGGGATCGTCGCCTTCGTTCGGATGACCCCACCCCGGGCGGTCCGTTGTTGCCGGTCCGGCGCCGGGCTGACCCTCGTTGGGTTCGGGACCCGTCGCGACGGCGGCGGGGTGGCATGCTCGCCCTGGGCCTGCTCACCGCGTCGGACGCTGTGGCCGCCGGCTCCTCGGCGAGGGCGTCACGGTCGTGCCTGGTCGACCGTGCGGCTCGTGATGTCGGCGATGTCGATGATCATGATCCGGTGGTCCTCGTCGAGCAGGCGCAGGAACCCGGGCTCGACGCTGAGGACGTGGCCGGTGAGCGTCCCGTCCTTGGTGACGATGGTCTCGTGCGAGCTCCAGGGCGTGTCGATGAAGGTCGCCATCGCCAGGACGGCGACCCCCGCAACGGCCCACATCCGCCGGAGAGCCACGCGCACTGCCTCGTGGCCGGTTCCGAGCCGGCCGGCCGTGCGGGCGATGGCCAGCAGCACCGTGATCCCCGCCGCCCCCGCGAAGGGCCACCACGTGCCGAAGGTGAGCAGCAGCGTCGTGCCGACCGCAAGCAGGGTCGCGATGAGCAGAACCGTGGTGATCGCGAAGCGCGGCACGCCGCCCACCGGCCAGACGGCGCGGACCAGTGACAGGGGCAGGAGCAGGGCGACGAGGTATCCGGTGATGTCCGGACGAGCGAGCAACGTGCCGAAGCCGATCGGCACGAGGTCGGTGAAGTTGAAGGTGTCGGCGATCGCTCCGGCCGTGTCCCAGTCGTAGTGGGCCACCGCGAGCAACCGGAGCAGGAGGAACAGCACGGAGGCGCTCGCGGTGACGCCGATGGTGCGGACCGTCATGACGGACGCGCGTTCCTCCTCCTCGTCGACGGGAGTGGTCGCCGGAGCGTCAGTCATGTCGCGATCTTGGCACGCGCAGTGATCCCGGGAAGGGCCGGACGCGCGCCGTCAGTCCTCGACGTGGTCGAGACCCAGGTCGAGCGTGCGTGCGCTGTGGGTGATCCAGCCGGCCGAGATGAGGTCGACGCCGGCCTCGGCCAGCGCCGGTGCGGTCGCGGGGGTCACCTGACCGGACGCCTCGGTGACCATGCGCCCGGCGACGAGCCGTACGGCCTCGGCGGTGGTGTCCGGCGTCATGTTGTCGAGCAGCACCGCGTCGACCGGGTCGGCGAGCAGCTCCTCGAGCTGGGCCAGGCTGTCCACCTCGACCTCGACCGACACGAGGTGGCCGACGCTGGCCCGGACCCGTTTCACGGCCTCGGTGACCGACCCGGCGACGGCGATGTGGTTGTCCTTGACGAGCACCGCGTCGTCGAGGCCGTAGCGGTGGTTGGCGCCGCCGCCGGCGCGGACGGCATACTTCTCGACCGCCCGCAGGCCGGGAGTCGTCTTGCGCGTGCAGCAGATCCGCGCCTTCGTGTGGGCGACCGCGTCGACGAGCGTGGCCGTGGCCGTGGCGACCCCGGACAGGTGGCCGAGGAAGTTGAGGGCCACCCGCTCGGCGGTCAGCAGCGAGCGGGCCGGGCCCTCGACCCGGGCGATCTCCTCGTCGGGGTGCACGCGCGTGCCGTCGTCGACGGCGGTGGTGAACTCGACCCTCGGGTCGAACGAGGTGAACGCCAGCCGGGCCAGGTCGAGCCCCGCGACCGTGCCCGGCTGCCGTGCGGTGATGACGAAGCCGTCGTGCGCGTCCGCCGGGACGATCGCGTTCGAGGTGAGGTCGCCGGCCCGGCCGAGGTCCTCGAGCAGGGCGGTCTCGACGAGCGGTCTCAGGACGAGCTCGGGGAGCGGGTTGGGGATCATCGCGCGGCTCCTGCGGACACGAGGTGGGCGGACCGAGACGCTGCGGCCGGCGCCGCGGTGGGCAGGACATCGGCGAGCAGGACCGTGGTGTGCCGGGCCATCTCGTCGGCGTCGGGGTGGTCGAGGCGGGTGTGCCCGCCGCGGCTCTCCTGCCGCAGGGCGGCGCAGTGCGTGACGAGGAGTGCCACGAGGGTGGTGTCGTCGACGTCCGTGTCTTCGACGTCCGTGTCGTCGACCTGCCCGGGGTCGGTCGCCAGCGCCGCACGCAGAGTCGCCGTGCGAAGCCAAGCCTCGGCCACCGCGAGGTCGGGGCCGTTGCGCAGGATCCCGACCGCACCGGTCATGAGCCCCCGCACCTCATCGAGGGTGCACCTTTCCTCATCGAGCGTGCAGCAATCCTGTTCGACAGTGCAGCCTTCTTGATCGAGAGTGCACGGTCGATCCGGAGTCGCGCACTGTCGATCCGAAGTCGCGCACTGTCGATCCGAAGTCGCGCAGCTTTCCCGCTCGAGAGTGCCGTAATCCTGATCGAGAGCGCAGCAGTCCTGGTCGGCGAGGTCCTCGGCGACCCAGCCGCCGCAGACGACGGCCTCGAGCAGGGAGTTGCTGGCCAGCCGGTTGGCGCCGTGCAGCCCGGTGCTGGACACCTCGCCGACGGCCCAGAGGCCCGGGACGGTGGTGCGGCCGTGCAGGTCGACCGTGACCCCGCCGCACTGGTAGTGCGCTGCCGGCCGGACCGGGATGAGCTGCGTCGCCGGGTCGACCCCGGCCGCCAGGCAGGCGCCGGCCACCGTCGGGAACCTCTCGGCGAACCGGTCGCCCAGCGCCTGCCGGGCGTCGAGGAAGACCTGCTCGCCGCGGGAGGCCGTCTGCCACACGACCCGGGCCACGACGTCACGGGCTGCCAGCGGGTCGTCGGTCAGCGGCCGGCCGGAGCCGTCGACGATCAGCGCGCCGGCCCCGCGCACCGCCTCGCTGACCAGCGGCATCGGGTCGCGACCGACGTCGAGCGCGGTCGGGTGGAACTGGACCATCTCCAGGTCGCGCAGCTCGGCGCCGGCCCGGGCGGCCATGGCGAGGCCCTGGCCCCGGGACCCCGACGGGTTGGTCGTGTGCTGCCACAGCTGACCGGAGCCGCCGGTGGCGAGCACGACCCGGTCGGTGGCCAGCCGCCGGACGTGCCCGGCCTGCTCGACGACGACCCCGACCACGCGACCCGCGTCGAGCACGAGTCGCCGGGCGAGGGCGCCCTCGAGCACCGTGATCGACGGGGTGTGTCGTACGGCCTCGACGACGGCGCGCATGATCTCGGCTCCGGTGCCGTCGCCGGCGGCGTGCACGATGCGGCGGCGCGAGTGCGCACCCTCGAGACCGAGCCGGAGGCGCCCGTCCGGGCCACGATCGAAGCGGGCCCCCAGGCCGGCCAACCACATGACGGCGCCGGGCGCGGCGGCCGTGATGCGCGCGACGACATGGGGCTCGCACAGCCCGGCTCCGGCCGCCAGGGTGTCCGCGGCGTGCAGCTCGAGCGAGTCGTCGTCGCCGAGCGCGGCGGCGATCCCGCCCTGCGCCCACCCGCTGGCGGCGCCCCGGCCGAGCGGCCCGGAAGACACCACGAGCACCGGGTGGGGGGCCAGCCGGAGCGCGGTCACCAGTCCGCCCAGCCCGGCCCCGATGACGACCGGGGCTGTCCGGGCACCCACCGGGTGCGGTGAGGGAAAGGGGGTGGGCGTCATACGGCCAGCATCCGATCGACAGCGGCGCGGGCGCGGCCGGCGACGGCGGGGTCGATGGCGACCTCGTGGGTCATCGTCTCGAGGCTGCGACGGATCTTGGCGAGGGTGTTGCGCTTCATGTGCGGGCAGAGGTTGCACGGCCGGATGAACTCGATCTCGGGGTGCTGCGCGGCGATGTTGTCGCTCATCGAGCACTCGGTGATGAGGGTGACCTGGCTCGGGTGGCGCTTGACGACGAAGTCGAGCATCTGCGCGGTGGAGCCGGCGAGGTCCGCGACCGCGACGACGTCCGGCGGGCACTCGGGGTGGGCCAGGACGACGGTGTCGGGGTGCTCGGCGCGGATCTGGCGGATGTCCTCGGCGCGGAAGCGCTCGTGCACCTCGCAGCGCCCGGCCCAGGTGATCACCTCTACGCCGGTCTGGCGCGCGATGTTCCGGGCGAGGAACTCGTCGGGGATCATGATGACCCGGTCGACACCGAGCGACTCGATCACCTTGACGGCGTTGCCGGAGGTGCAGCAGACGTCGCTCTCGGCCTTGACGTCGGCCGAGGTGTTGACGTAGGTGACGACCGGGACGCCGGGGTGCTGGGCCCGCAGGCCGCGGACGTCCGAGGCGGTGATCGACTCGGCGAGCGAGCAGCCGGCGAGCGGGTCGGGGATCAGAACCGTCTTGGCCGGGTTGAGCAGCTTGGCGGTCTCGGCCATGAAGTGGACGCCGGCCAGGACGATGACGTCGGCCTCGACGTGCTGGGCCTCCCGGGCCAGGGCGAGCGAGTCGCCGACCATGTCCGAGACGCAGTGGAAGATCTCGGGGGTCTGGTAGTTGTGCGCGAGCACGACGGCGTTGCGCTCGGCCTTCAGGCGCAGGATCGCCTCGGCGTCGTCGGCGAAGGTCGCCCACTCAACCTCCGGGATGACGTGGCGGACCTTCTCGTACAGGTGTGCGGTGCGCTCGACGGCAGTGGGCGGGGCAAGGGTGCTGCTCATGACGACCTCCTCCTATTGCTTGTTATGCTTCAACTGAGCATATGGCCGCGAGCAGTATATATGCTTTGCGTGAGCAGATCTGATGCGGACCAGCCGGTGGCCAGCCGCGCCCAGCAGCTGCTCTCGCGTGACGCAGATGCGCCGCCTCGAAGCAGCGCATCGTCGTCGCCGGGGCGCCCCAGCTCGCTGGGCCGCCTCAAGGGGTGCTGCCTGGGCTCGTCCCGGCGTAGCCTGAGTGGATGGAGTCCTGGTTGACCGTCGAGGTTCAGGACGCCGACGTGCCGGCCGGTCTCTGGCGGGATGGACGAGGCGAAGCCCTGGTCGAGGCCGCGCTGACCAACGGAGCGACGGACTGGCGCTGGCACACCCCACGGTGGGGCGTGATCCTCGAGATCGCGTTCCGGACCGAGACGGACCGGGACGCCTATCGTTCGCTTCCGGTGGTGCAGGCTGCGCTGGACGCGGTGCCGGACCCCGTGCGCGGTCTGTATGTCTACCCGGGCCGCGGTGGTGGCTCCTTGCTCCGCGCCCGTCGGCCGCGGCACCCGACGCCGCTCGCGGGAGCGGCTGCCGCCGAGGAGCCGCGTGAGCCGGTGCGTGTCGATCTGGCGCGGGGGAGGGCCGAGACCCGGCCATGAGTGGGAACCGGGCCGGGCGCGACGCGTCGGGCGACAGGTCCGCGGGCGCTGTCGTATCGAGCCACCCCCGTTCGTGGAACTGGTGAGCCGCGGCCGAACCCGGGCGCGGTGTGCGAGAGGTCTGCAGCCCTCGCGCAGACTGGAAGGAGACGACCATGCCGGAGTACCTCATCGCGTTCAACGACGAGTGGGTGCCGGAACACACGCTGGAGCAGCTGCGGGCGAAGTCCACCGCCGGGATGTCGGTGATCGCGGAGATGCAGGCCGCCGGAGTCTTCCTCTTCACCAACGGAGGCATCGACGCGTCGACCGCTCTGTGCAGCGTCGTGGCCAGGTCAGGGGAGCCGGTCTTCACTGACGGCCCGTACGCCGAGACCAAGGAGCACCTCGGCGGCTTCGCCGTCGTGGATGTCGCCGACGACGAGGCCGCGCGGTACTGGGCCGGCCGACTCGCCGTCGCGCTCGACTGGCCGCAGGAGGTGCACCGCTTCCCCGACCGGGGACGCTTCGACGGCGACGCGGCCGAGCAGGGTTGAGCGCGGTGGCCGGGCCGGCGCTCACCGCCCAGGGATCGAAAGCGTGCCGTGGCCCGGTCGGGGCGCGTCCCTGCCACAGCGCGGCCGTGCAGGCACTGCCGGAGCCGTGACCGATCCCGCCGTGACAGCGGCGATCACCCGGGTCCACCACGACGAATGGGCACGGTTGGTCGCCTCGCTCGCCCGCCGCTTCGGTGACCTCGACGTTGCCGAGGATGCCGCCGCCGAGGCATTCGCCGTCGCGGCCGAGCGCTGGCCGCGCCAGGGCGTGCCACCCAACCCGGCAGGCTGGCTCACCACCACCGCGGCCCGCAAGGCGATCGACCACCTGCGTCGTGAGGCCACGCGCAGCGCCAGATACGAGGCGGCCCACCTGCTCCACGACGACACCCCTGCCGAGCGCACCGGTCCGGTCGACGACGACCGGCTCAGACTGGTCTTCACCTGCTGTCACCCAGCGCTGGCCATGCCGGCCAGGGTGGCACTGACCCTCCGTCTGCTCGGCGGCCTGAGCGTCGCGGACATCGCCCGCGCGTTCCTCGTCCAGGAGACGACGATGGCGCGGCGCATCACCCGCGCCAAGGACAAGATCCGCGCGGCGCGCATCCCCTACCGG
>NZ_JBDIAQ010000073.1:0-16804 GCF_039812505.1 Intrasporangium sp.
TCGGCGCCGGGGCCGCCGGGTGTGTCGTGGCCGAGCGGCTGTCCCGGGACCGGGGCTCGGCCGTCGTCCTCGTCGAGGCCGGCCGGTCGGTGCGGCACCCGCTCGTGCGCGTCCCCAAGGGGTTCGTCCTGGCCATGCAGCGCTCCGGCTGGACGTACCGGTACCCGGCACGGACGGCGGACGGCGGGCGCGAGACCTGGGTGCGCGGCCGGGCGCTGGGCGGGTCGACCGTGGTGAACGGGATGATGTACCTGCGCGGGGAGCCCACCGGTCAGGACGAGATCGCGGCGCGCGGGCTCGACGGGTGGGACGCGACCGCCATGACGGCCGCGTACGACGCCCTGGAGCGCCCGGTCTCGGCCGGGCGCGACGATCCGGGGCTCCTCGACGTCACGGTCCCCAGGTGGGCACAGGTCGGCGACGAGGTGCTCGAGGCGGTGGTTGCGTCGGCCGAGACGCTCGGCCTCCCGTTCGTCCCCGACCTGAACGCGGGCGCCGGCCCGCGGCTCGGGGTCACCCCGAGCACCATCGCCGGCGGCCGGCGGGTCAGCGCGGCCACCGCCTTCCTCGCGCCGGCGCGGGGGCGGCCGAACCTGACCGTACTGCCCGGCACACGCGCCGGCCGGATCATGCTGGCCGGCGGACGCGCCGTCGGCGCGGTGGTCCGCCGGGGCGGTGCCACCCGGGAGGTCCGGGCACGCCGCGAGACCATCGTGTGCGCCGGCACCGTCGAGTCGCCGGTGCTGCTCGAACGGTCCGGGATCGGCCGGCCCGAGGTGCTGGCCCGGATCGGCGTCCCGGTCCAGGTGGCGAGCCCGCGGGTCGGCGAGGGCGTGGTCGAGCAGCGGGCCGTGACGCTCAAGGCCCGGCTGTCCCGCCCGGTCGGCCTCGGGTCCCGGCTGGGCACCCCGGTCGGGCGGGCCCGGGCGGCGGGGCGCTACCTGGCCACCGGGCGGGGACCGCTGGCGGTCGGGGCGTACGAGCTGGCCGGGCTCGTGGACACCCGCGGCGACGGGCGGCCCGACGCCCAGGTGCTGGTCACCTCGCTGGCGACCGACGAGACCGGTCTGGCGGTCTCGCGCGACCCGGGGCTGATGGTGGTCGGCTACGCGCTGCGCCCGACCACCGTGGGGTCGGTCCACGCCGGCGGGGCGGACCCGGACGACCTGCCGGTGATCGCGGCGAGGTTCCTGCAGACGGAGGCGGACCGCGCTGCGGCCGAGCGGATCCTGCGCTGGGAGCAGCGGCTGCTCGCGGTGGCGCCGGTCGCCGGCCTGGTCGCCGAGGTCACGGCGCCCTGGCCCGGGGTCGATGCGGTCAGCTACGCGGCGCTGACCGGATCGGGCATCTACCACGCGGTCGGCTCGTGCGCGATGGGACCGGACGAGTCGGACGTGCTGGACTGCCGGCTGCGCGTGCGTGGGATCGACGGACTGCGGGTGGCCGACGCCTCGGTATTCCCGAGCCACCCGTCGGGCGGGATGGCCGCGCCGAGCATGGCGGCCGGGTGGCGGGCCGCGGACCTCGTCGAGGAGGAGCGGTGAGCGCCCCGGTGGGCCGGCCGCCGCCGGGTGGCGCGACCTCCGGCCTGCCGGCGGGGACACGGGTCGTCTGGGACCGCCACGCCCGGCTGGGCCGGGACGGCTCCTTCGTCACCGGCGGGGCGCCGTGGGGACTGGCCCGGCTGGCCCCGCCGGCCCGTGGGTTCGCCCGGCGGCTCGGCGCCGCAGGGGACGTGGGCGTCATCCCCGCGGATGCCGTCGAGCTGGGCACCGCCGACCGCCTGGTCGCGCGCGGACTGGCCCATCCGCGGCCCGCGGCCCGCCCGGCCGGCGACGTCGTCGTGGTCGTGCCGGCATACGGCCGCCCGGGCTCGCTCGAGGCGTGCCTGGCCTCGCTGACGGGCCTCGACGTGGTCGTCGTCGACGACGCCTCCCCGGACGCGGCGACCGTGGCGCGGGTGGCACGGGCCCACGGCGCCCGGCTGGAGCGGCACGCCGCGAACCGCGGCCCGGCGGCAGCGCGCAACACCGGGCTGGCGGTCACGGACACCCGGCTCGTGGCCTTCGTCGACTCCGACTGTCGGGCCGAGCCGGGGTGGCTGGACCGGGTCGTCGGGCACTTCGACGATCCCCGGGTCGCGGCCGTGGCTCCCCGGGTGCGGCCGGTGGCGACGAACGGCTCGGCCCTGGCGCGCTTCGAGCAGGCCCGGTCGGCCCTCGACATGGGCGACGAGCCCCAGCTGGTCCGGCCCGGGGCCCGGCTCGGGTTCGTGCCGTCGGCCGCGCTGGTGGTTTGCCGAGCAGCCTTGGCGGGCGGGGGTTTCGACCCGTCGATGCGCGTCGGCGAGGACGTCGACCTGGTCTGGCGGCTGGTCGAGGCCGGCTGGCACGTCCGCTACGAGCCGACGGTGTCCGTGTGGCACGAGACCCGGACGCGGCCCCGGGACTGGCTGGCCACCCGGTTCGCCTACGGCACCTCGGCCGCCGCGCTCGACCGGCGCCACCCCGGGCGGCTGGCCCCCGCGCGCCCGTCGGCGTGGAACCTCGCCGCCCTGGCCTGCCTGGTCGCCGGGCACCCGGTGGCGGGGCTGCTGGTCATGGCCGCCGCCGCGGGCGCGCTGGCGCGGCAGCTGCGCACGGCAGGTGTGCGGTCGTGGGTCGCGCCGGTGCTCGTCGGCAAGGGTGTGGTCGCCGACGCCGTGGCGGTCGGGCATGCCCTGCGCCGCGAGTGGTGGCCCCTCGGCGCGCTGACCCTGGCGACCGCACCGTGGTCGCGCGCCGCCCGGGTGGGCGCGGTGGCGATGCTCGCGCCGATCGGGTTGGAGCTCGTGCGCGGCCGCCCCCGGGTCAGCGCGCCCCTGTATGCCGCCCAGCGGCTGGTCGCGGACGCGGCATACGGCACCGGGGTGATCGCGAGCGCGATCCGGGGCAGGCGCTTCGGCGCGCTGCTGCCGCGGGTGCGGCTGCCCTTCGTCGCGGTGCGGCTGGGGCGACCTGGCCGGCAACCCTGAACCCCGGCCCCTGGCCACGGCAACCCACACCGAAAGCAGCTCTCGTGGCCCAGGAGGCCCCCGCGCCACGACAACCACACCGAAAGCAGCTCTCGTGGCCCAACCCACGTGGCGGGGAGCTTCCGGTCGGACGACCGCTCGAGACCTGCCCACGCGCCGGCGCGACCCCTACCGACGGCGGGGCGCGCCATCTATCCTCGGGGTAGCGGCGACCCCGACCGCGGTCGCCCACGCGGATACTCGACGGGGAGAACGCATCGTGACGATCAGCGCGACGACCATCACCACGCTCGCAGGGAAGCCCGAGGAGCTCCTCACCGGCGATCACACCGGCTCGACGGACGCCCGGCCACGCCAGGACGAGGCCGTCGTGATCGACGACCTCGTCGAGGACGTCTCCATCGACGGCATGTGCGGGGTCTACTGAGCATCGTGACGGCCACGGACCCGGTCACGGCCTTCGACGCCGACGCGGCCTGGCGGGTCCACCCCCGGGTCGCGGTACGACCCGAGCCGTTCGGGGCGCTGCTGTACCACTTCGACACCCGGCGGCTCACCTTCCTCAAGGACCCGCGCCTGCTGACCGTGGTCCGCGCGCTGGACGGTGCCGGCGACGCGCGTGGGGCCTGCGCGGCGGCCGGGATCGCCGCACCCGAGCAGCCCCGCTACCTCGCCGCGCTCGCCCGTCTCGCCGAGGCCGCGATGATCGTCCCGGGGCGGACGCCATGACCACCGCATCCGCCCCACGCCTCGTCGACGTCTTCGAGCGCGGGCTCGACGCCCCGATCTGCCTGACCTGGGAGCTGACCTACGCCTGCAACCTGTCCTGCGTGCACTGCCTGTCCAGCTCGGGGCGGCGCAACCCACGGGAGCTGACCACCCGGCAGTGCCGCGCCGTCATCGACGAGCTGGCCCGCATGCAGGTCTTCTACGTCAACATCGGCGGCGGGGAGCCGACGGTCCGCCCGGACTTCTGGGAGCTGGTCGACCACGCGACCGCGAGCCGGGTGGGGGTGAAGTTCTCCACCAACGGCGTGCGGATCACCCCGGCTGCCGCCCGGCGGCTCGCCGCCAGCGACTACGTCGACGTGCAGGTCTCCCTAGACGGCGCGACCGCCGCCGTCAACGACGCCGTCCGCGGCGCGGGGTCCTTCGAGCTGGCCACCCGCGCCATGCAGAACCTGCGCACCGCCGGGTTCGAGAACTTCAAGATCTCGGTGGTCATGACCCGGCACAACATCCCGCAGCTCGACGCCTTCGCCGCGCTCGCCGATCGCTACCACGCCCAGCTCCGGCTGACCCGGTTGCGACCCGCCGGCCGGGGCGCAGCCGTCTGGCACGAGCTGCGCCCCCTGCCCGGCCAGCAGCGCGACCTGTACGACTGGCTGGTGCGCCACGGCGAGAAGGTGCTGACCGGGGACTCCTTCTTCCACCTCGCCGCCTACGGCGAGCCGCTGCCCGGCCTGGGGCTCTGCGGGGCCGGCCGGGTGGTCTGCCTGATCGACCCCGTCGGGGACGTCTACGCGTGCCCGTTCGCGATCCACGACAGCTTCCGTGCCGGCAACGTGCTGACCGACGGCGGCTTCGGGACGCTGTGGCGCACCTCGGAGCTCTTCTCGAGCCTGCGCGTGCCACAGACCGGCGGGGCCTGCTCCTCCTGCCCGCACCACGACACGTGCCGCGGGGGCTGCATGGCCGCGAAGTTCTTCACCGGGCTGCCGCTCGACGGGCCCGACCCGGAGTGCGTGCGCGGCCTCGGCGAGGCCGGGCTGCGCGAGAGCGACCCGCGACCCGTCCCGAGCCAGGACCACAGCCACCGGACCGCGCCGCCGCGCCCGCGGCCGGTCCCGGTGCGCATCCTGTCCGGACCACCGACCACGCCGGTCAGCGCGTGCCAGCAGCACCCGCTGGCCGGCTTCGACCCGGGTCGCACCCCGTGACCGGGTGACCCGCGCCGGCCCGGCGCGGGCAGACGAAGGAGAGACAAATGGCAGGACGAGTCGCCGGCAAGGTCGCATTCATCTCCGGCGCCGCGCGGGGCCAGGGTCGCAGCCACGCGGTGCGGCTGGCCGAGGAGGGCGCCGACATCATCGCCTTCGACATCTGCGGTGACGTGGAGACCAGCCCCTTGCCCGGACCCACCGAGGAGGACCTGGCCGAGACGGTGCGCGCCGTCGAGGCCCTGGACCGCCGGATCATCGCCCGGCGCGCCGACGTGCGTGACTTCGCGGCCGTCAAGGCCCTGGCCGACGAGGGCTTCGCCGAGCTCGGCCGGATCGACATCGTCGCCGCCAACGCCGGCATCAGCGGTGAGCTGAACCCGGCCGACGTGATGTCCGAGGCCGGCTGGCGGACGATGATCGACACGAACCTGACCGGCGTGTGGCACACCGCGAAGGCGGCGATCCCGCACATCAGGGCCGGGGGGCGCGGCGGGTCGATCGTCCTGACCAGCTCGGTCGCCGGGCTGAAGGCCTTCGGCAACATCGCCCACTACGTCAGCGCCAAGCACGGCGTGGTGGGCCTGATGCGGGCACTCGCCATGGAGCTGGCCCCGGACATGATCCGGGTCAACTCCATCCACCCGACCCAGGTCGACACCCCGATGGTCATGAACGAGGTGATCTTCAAGCTCTTCGTGCCGCAGGTCGAGCACCCCACCGTCGAGGACTTCGCCCCCGTCTCGCAGGCGATGAACGCGCTGCCCGTCCCGTGGGTCGAGGCGGTCGACATCTCGAACGCGCTGCTCTTCCTGGCCTCCGACGAGGCCCGGTACATCACCGGGGTCACCCTGCCGGTCGACGCCGGCGCCCTGCTGAAGTAGCAGTCGCGACGCGATGGCCACGGCAGCACCGAGCGGCGGCGACATCCGGGCGGATGCCGCCGTCCACCTGAGGGGCCGGGTGCGGGAGATCGCCCGCACCCGGGCCCGCGTGGCGCGACGGGTCGTGGGACGGGAGCACGAGCTCGACCTGATCCTGGCCGCCGTGGCCGCCGGGCGCGACCTGCTCCTCGAGGGTCCGCCGGGCGCCTCGAAGTCGACGCTGCTGCGCGCCATCGCGGCCGAGTGGGGCATCCCGGTGCTGTTCGTGGAAGGCAACGTCGACCTGACCCCCGCCAAGCTGATCGGCCACCACGACCCGGCGCGGGTGCTGCAGGAGGGCTACCGCGTCGACAACTTCGTGGACGGGCCGCTCGTGAAGGCCATGCGCCTGGGCGGGTTCCTGTACATCGAGGAGTTCAACCGCGCCCCGGACGACACCCGCAACGCGCTGCTGACCGCGATGGCCGAGCGGGAGATCGAGATCCCGCGGGTCGGCCACCTGTCGGCCGCGTCCACCTTCCGGGTCGTCGCCACGATGAACCCGCACGACAACGTCGGCACCACGCGCCTGTCCAGCTCGGTCACCGACCGGTTCAACCGGGTCGCCGTGACCTACCAGGACGCGGCCGACGAGCTGCGCATCGTCGCGCTCCGCGCGCCGCTCGCCGACGGTGACCTGCCCGCCGAGCTGGCCCGCGCCCTGCGTGCCGACGCCGTGGACCTCACCCGCGCCACCCGGGCACACCCGGACGTACGGCAGGGCAGCAGCGTCCGCGGGGCGATCGACCTGACCCTGGTCGGGGCGAACCTGATGGCCATGCGGGGGGTGTCCGAGGCCGGCGGGGCCCGCCTGGACCACGACCCGGCCCGACAGTCGTATGCCGCCACCGTCCTGGACGCGATGACCGTGGCCCTCTCCGGACGCATCCACCTTGACGAAGCGGTCCAGACCACCCCGGAGGCGGTGCTGCGAGAGATCTGGGAGGACCACTTCCTGCTCAACCCCGCGGCAGCGAAGCCGGGATGAAGAGCAGTCCCGGGCAGCTCGCCCCTCCAGCGCCCGCCCCGGCCGGCGGAGGATGCCCCGCCGCGACGCCGCCCCAAGCGGCTGGACGCCCCCGCCACCCTGTTCGCGGTGTCGCGCGGGAGCGCCGGGCTGGTCCTGACCGCCGCCGGGGCCCGCGGTGAGGGCGGCCGGCCGGATACCCCCGGGCGCAGTGCCAGCGGCACCACCGACGAGGCGCCGGACGGCACGACGGAGCCGCCGCACGCCGAGCTCGATCCCCGGGTGCTGCGGCTGGCCCGGCAGATCTCGGCCCGGCTGGTCCTGCCGCGGCCCCGGCCGGAGTCGTTCGCGCAGCGCGGGCCGGGTGACCTCGAGTCCCTGCCCTACCGCGGGTCGGCCGACGACATCGACCTCGACGCGACCCTCGAGCGGATGGTGGGCCAGCCGGTGCTCGAGCCGCGGGACATCGTCGTCCGGGAGCGGCGCCGGACCAGGCGCGCGGTCGTGCTGGCCGTCGACGTGTCCGGGTCGATGCGGGGCGAGCGCATCCGTACCGCGGCCGCCACCGTGGGCGCGCTGGTCGGAGCCCTGTCCGACGACGAGCTCGCCGTGCTCGCGTTCTGGTCCGATGCCGCTCTCGTGCAGCCGCTGCGCCGGGGCGTTCGCGCCGACACGGTGCTCGACACCCTCGTCCGGATCCCTGCCCGAGGTCTCACCAACACCGCCTTCCCGCTCGAGCTCGCCCGCGCTCAGCTCGACCGGGCCTCGGTCGCCGAGCCCCGGGTCCTGCTCCTGTCGGACTGCGTGCACAACGCCGGGCCCGACCCGGTCCCCCTCGCTGCCCGGCTGGCCCGGCTCGACGTGCTGCTCGACCTGTCGGGCGAGCACGACACCGGGCTCGGCCGAGACCTGGCGCGAGCCGGCCGCGGACGTCTCGAGCTGGTCCACGGCCACCGCGACGTCGTGCCGGCGCTCGCCCGGATCTTCGGCACCTGACCCGTGCCCGCATCCCATCGCTCTCGGCCGGCACGCAACCCCGTTGCGCCCGAGGCCAGTTCGTACCCAACCCAGCGCACGCAGGAGGTAACGAGATGTCCAGAACGTGGTTCGAGACGGTCGCCGAGGCCGAGCGCCGGGCCCGCCGGCGGCTGCCCAGGTCGGTCTTCCTGGCCATCCGCGGCGGCTCGGAGAAGGGCACGACGCTGGCCAACAACGTCGCGGCCTTCAGCCTGCTCGGCCTGGCCCCGCACGTCGTCGACCTGCCCACCGAGCGGGACCTCGCCACGACGATCATGGGTCAGCCGGCCGCCTTCCCGGTGATGATCTCGCCCACCGGGGTGCAGGCCGTCCACCCCGACGGCGAGGTCGCCGTCGCCCGGGCCGCGGCGAACCGTGGGATCCCGATGGGCCTGGGCGGTTTCGGGTCCAAGCCGATGGAAGAGGTGGTCGCCGCCAACCCGAGCACCTTCTTCCAGACGTACTGGAGCGGCACGAAGGACCAGCTGCTCCACCGGGTCGAGCGGGCCCGGAACGCGGGGGCGGTGGGGCTCATCGTCACCCTCGACTGGTCCTTCTCCAACG
The DNA here is from genome assembly GCF_039812505.1 of Intrasporangium sp. Lineage (GTDB taxonomy): Bacteria > Actinomycetota > Actinomycetes > Actinomycetales > Dermatophilaceae > Intrasporangium_A. The sequence continues at coordinate 8,425 of NZ_JBDIAQ010000073.1, forward strand.
GCCGGGACTGGGGCTCCCCCCGGATCCCGGAGCGCATGGACGCGAGGACGATCCTGCGGCACGCCCCGGAGGTGCTGCTGGGCGGCAAGTTCCGCTACCTGACGGACTACGCGCGCACGATGCGGCCACCGGAGCTGTCCGTCCCGAACATGGCCGCCACCCCGGGCAGCCCGGCGCCCTCCTTCTTCGGCGCCTACGGCGAGTGGATGCAGACGCCCCAGCCGACGTGGGAGGACATCCGCTGGCTGCGCGAGCAGTGGGGCGGGCCCTTCATGGTCAAGGGCATCATGCGCGTCGACGACGCCCGGGCTGCGGTCGACGCGGGCGCCACCGCGATCTCGGTCTCGAACCACGGCGGCAACAACCTCGACTCGACCCCGGCGAGCATCCGCGCCCTGCCGGCCGTCGTCGACGCAGTCGGGGACCGGGTCGAGGTCCTGCTCGACGGCGGCATCCGGCGTGGCAGCGACATCCTGAAGGCCGTCGCCATGGGTGCCCGGGCCGTGCTCATCGGCCGGGCCTACCTCTGGGGCATGGCCGCGAACGGGCAGGCCGGTGTCGAGAACGTCCTGGACATCCTGCGCGGCGGGCTCGAGTCGGGGCTCATGGGCCTGCGCAAGTCGTCCGTGCACGACCTGCGCCGCTCCGACCTGGTCGTCCCGCCCGGGTTCGTCCTGGCCCTCGGTGCCGACGACACCTGAGAGAGCCGATCCACCAACCCCAACCGTCCACCAACCCCAACCGATCCAGTTCAGCCGTAAGGAGATCCACCATGACAGGCCGAGTAGCCGGCAAGGTCGCCTTCATCACCGGTGCCCCCAGAGGGCAGGGCCGCAGCCATGCCGTCCGCCTCGCCGAGGAGGGCGCGGACATCATCGGCGTCGACCTCTGCGGCCCGATCCCCGGGCTGCAGTACCCGCACGCCACCCCCGAGGACCTCGCGGAGACGGCACGCCAGGTCGAGGCGCTGGACCGGCGCGTCGTCACGGGTGTGGCCGACGTGCGCGACCGGGCGGCCCTGCAGGCCGTCATCGACCGGGGCGTGGCCGAGCTCGGCCGGCTCGACATCGTGGTCGCCAACGCCGGCATCTGCATGATCGCGGGGTGGGACGAGACCACGCCCGAGATGTGGGAGCAGACGATCGGCATCAACCTGACCGGCACGTGGAACACCGTGCAGCTCACCGCCCCGCACCTGATCGCCGCCGGGGGCGGGTCGATCATCCTGACCAGCTCGGCGGCAGGGCTCAAGGGCCTGCCGTTCCTGACGCCGTACGTGGCCTCCAAACACGGGATCACCGGTCTGGCAAGGGCGTTCGCGCACGAGCTCGCGGAGCACAACATCCGCGTGAACTCGCTGCACCCGACGGGTGTCGCCACTGCGATGGGCGGTCTCGGGGTGCTCTACCCGCCCTTGCTCGAGGCGCACCCGCGGCTGGGCGGCATGCTCGCCAACTCGCTGCCGGTCGAGGCGACCGAGCCGGTCGACCAGTCCAACGCGGTGCTGTTCCTCGCCTCCGACGAGGCCCGGTACGTGACCGCCCTGGCCATGACGGTGGACGCGGGCAACACGCAGTACTGACGCGCGGGCCCGGCTGGGCGGCATACGGATCCGTATGCCGCCCAGCCCGCTCCCGACGTCACGATCCGACGGTCACGGGCAGCCGGAGAGCAGCCGTTCCAGCAGCGCGGGAGCGTCGGCCGGGTCGCCGAGCTCGGCGAAGGCGGCCCCGGCCGCGCCGGCCAGCTCACGCGCCTGGGCGTCGTCGCCCGCGGGCGCCAGGACCCACAGCTCGTCGAGGGCGGCCGCGGCGCGCACCGCGGCGTCGCTGCCGTCCTCGCCCGGGCCGCTCGCGCGGCAGTCGGACAGCAGCACCACGACGCGCCGCGCAGAGGTCGCGCCGGCCAGCACCTCCGCGGCCCGGGTCAGCGCCCGGGACAGCCCCGTCTCACCGTGTCCGACCAGCCGCAGCACCCGGTCGACGACGGCCTGGCCGGGGTCCGGGTCGGACAGCTCGTGCAGCGTGACGACGTCGCGGGCGAAGGCGAGGACCGCGAGCTCGTCCGGCCGGCGCAGTGCGCACGCAGCGGTCAGCACGGCGGCCCGGGCCAGCCGCTCCCCCGTCATCGAGCCCGACCGGTCGACGAGCAGGAGGAGCGCCAGGCTGCCACGGCCCCAGTGGGTCATCGTCAGGTCGTCCAGGGACACCGGGCGGCGCTCGGCGCGGGCGCCGGCGATCGCCTCCAGCGAGGCGTCGACGTCGAGGTCGCCGTCGAGCCGCCCGCGAGAGGCGGTGCGGCGGTGGGCACCCGGCCGGTCGGGGACCGCACGGGCGACCCGGTCGAGCACGAGCCGGGCGCAGAGCCGTTCGGCGGCCGCGCGCAGGGCGGGGTCGGTGGCCCGGCGCATCCGGGCCATGAGGGCGACGGTTCCCGCGACGTCCGCGGACAGGGCCTCGCGCAGCGCGTCCTCGTCGACCTGCCCAACCGCAGGCGAGATGCGTTCGAAGCCGGGTGCGGTCGCCAGCTCGCTGCGGCCTACCTGCCGGTCGCTCGGGCTGCTGCGCGGCCGCGGCCGTCTCGGGGGGCCGGCCTGCTCCCCGGGACCCATGCCCGGGAAGCAGGCCGGATCCTTCCCCCCGGCATCGTCCCCCGAGTCGTCCCCCGAGTCGTCGCCCCCGCCCGGCCCGGCCGGCCGGGCGACGTACCGCTCGTAGAGCTCGGTGATGATCTGCTCGGCGCTGCGCCGGGAGGCCGGGGCGAGCTGCACCCGGCCGGACAGCGCGACCAGCGCGGCGTCGAGCCCGACGTCGGCCAAGGTGGCCGGGCGGCGGCGGGCGAGCGCCGCGGCAAGCCGCGTCAGGTCGATCGCGCCGCGCACCGAGGAGCCCACCCGCAGCTCGGGATGCTCGCGCGTGGCGCGCACGAGCGAGACGACCCGCCGGACCCACTCGGCGTCCGGGACGCTGCCCGGGAGTGGCTCCGCCCCGGTCGTCGACGAGGGAGCGGGCGGGTGGCCCAGCGCGGCGAGGACGATCCGGGTCTCGCTCTGCGGGTCCTGGTAGCCCATCGTGATCCGGCAGGTGCGGTCCGACAGGGCGCCCGAGATGCGGGCCGTGCCGACGGTGTCGAACGGGTTCATCGCCGCGACGAACCGGAAACCGTCGGCCGCCGCGACGCGGCCCAGCCGAGGGACCGCGACCTCGCGCTCGGACATCGCGGTCAGCAGCACGTTGAGGGTCTCCTCCGGCACCCGGTTCAGCTCCTCGACGTACAGCAGGGTGCCGCCGCGCATCGCCTCGAGCAGCGGGCCGTCGACGAACACCTCGGGGTCGTAGCCCCGGGACAGCACCAGGGCGGGGTCGAAGTGGCCGACCAGCCGCGCCGGGGTCAGCTCGGCGTTGCCCTCGACGAACGCGAAGCCGACGTCCCGGGCCCGGGCCACGGCCCGCAGCAGGGTGGACTTGCCGGTGCCCGGCGGCCCCTCCAGCACGACGTGGGCCCCGGCCTCCAGGGCCGCCTCGAGCAGCTCACGCTCCGGCACCCGACCGATCACCTCGAGGGCGTCGGGGCCGACTCCGGCTCCCGCCGTCCCGGCTCCCCCCGCCCCGGGTCGCCCGCTCCCGGACCGCGCGGTCGGCGCGGTCCGGGGCGGTGGCACCATACGGTCGGGTGCCATTGGGGGCAAAGGCGTCTGCTCAGTGCTCGTGCACGAGCACCCCGCGGACGTTCTTGCCGGACAGCAGGTCGTCATAGCCCTCGTTGACCTGGTCCAAGGTGTACGTCCGGGTGACCAGCTCGTCGAGCTTGAGGTCGCCGGACTGGTAGAGCCCGAGGATCCGCGGGATGTCGGTCATCGGGTTGCAGTCGCCGAACAGGCTGCCCTTGATCTTCTTGCGGAACAGGGTCAGCACCGAGCCGGACAGCTGGATGGTGGGCAGCTCCATCTTGTTCAGCCCGGTGAGCACGACGTTGCCGTCCTTGCCGACGATGTCGAAGCCCTGCTGGACCACCTCGGCGGTCATCAGGCCCACGGTCAGGATCGCCGAGTCGGCCATCTGCCCGCGGGTCAGCTCGGTCACCGCGGCCATCGCCTCGCCGGCCGTGGCGAACGCGTGGGTGGCGCCCAGCTCGAGGGCCTTCTCGCGCTTGTTCTCCAGCGGGTCGACCGCGATGACGTTCTTCGCGCCGGCGTACCGGGCGCCCTGCACCGAGTTGATGCCGATGCCGCCGACGCCGATGACGACCGTCGTGTCCCCCGGCCGGACCTCGGCGGTGTTGATCGCCGAGCCCCAGCCGGTCGGCACCCCGCAGCCGACCAGGACGGCCTTGTCCAGCGGCAGGTCGTCGTCGACCTTCACGCACGAGTTCTGGTGGATCACGCTGTACTGGCTGAACGTGCCCAGCATGCACATGGCGCCGTAGTCGCCGGCTGGTCCGGTGAACGGGAACCGGTTGCCCGGCAGGTAGCCCTCGAGGATGGTCGCGCCCATGTCGCAGATCGACTGGCGGCCGGTCGAGCAGTAACGGCAGTTGCCGCACGACGGGATGAACGAGCAGACGACGTGGTCCCCCTCGGCGACCCGGGTCACGCCCGGGCCGACCTGCTCGATGATGCCGGCGCCCTCGTGGCCGAGCACCATGGGCAGCCGCGCCGGCAGGTCACCGTGGGCGATGTGCACGTCCGAGTGGCACAGGCCGCCGTACAGGTACTTGATCAGCACCTCACCGGGCCCCGGGTCGGACAGGTCGAGCTCCTCCACGACGATCGGCTGGCCGGCCTCGTAGACGACTGCGGCTCTGGTCTTCATGGACTCTCCTTGCGGGCAATGGAACCGAGCGTTGGTCTACCCAATCTTGCACAGTCACCGCGGCCCGGCAGGGGGCGAATCGGACGACTTCCGCCGACCCCGGACCCGACCGGCGGACGGCTGTTGGCCGAGGGCGCCGTGGGGCTCGTGGGGCGGGCTGGACCGAGGGTCGGCCCCCGCCGAGCGACCGGGTGGGCCACCCGATGGGCGGCTCCGGTCCGGGGTCAGGATCGCCGCGACGACCGCCCGGACCTCATCAGGCCCGAGCGGTTCGGGGCTGGTCAGCGCCCGGAGGCACAGGCCGTCGACGGCGGCGGTCAGCGCGCTCGCGGTGGCCGGGGAGCTCAGGCCGGAAAGCACCTGCACGGTCGTGGCGGTGAAGCGGGCCGCCCCGGCCCGCAGGCGGGGCCGGTTGATCGCGGCGAAGTACACCTCGTACTCGACGACCAGCCGGTCCCGGTGCTGCTCCAGCTGGTCGAGCACGAGCGCGGTGACCGCCTCGGCGAGCCGTTCCGGCACCACCTCGCCGAGCCGGTCGGCCCAGTCCCGCAGCCAGGTGTCGTAGTGGTCCGCCGCTCGGTCGACGGCGGCCTCGAGCAGGTCGTCCAGGGTCGCGAAGTAGTACGTGGTCGATCCCAGCGGCACCTTCGCCTGCGCGGCCACCGCCCGGTGGGTCAGGCCCGCCATCCCCCCGGCCCCGATCACCTCCAGCGCCGCCGTGACGATCCGCTCCCGCCGGCCGGAGTCGCCCGGGCCGCGCGGCCGGCGCGGCGGCGGCATCAGTGCGCCCCGCCGAGGTTGAGCACCACGACCCCCGCGATGATCAGCGCGATCGCGGAGAGCTTGACCCACGAGAAGGGCTCGCCGAGCAGGACCACCCCGACCGCGGCGACCAGCGCCGTGCCGGCCCCGGCCCAGACCGCGTATGCCGTGCTGACCGGCATCGTCCGCAGCGCCAGCGTCAGCAGTCCCAGCGCACCGAGGTACCCGGCGGCCACGCCCAGGCTCGGCCCGAGCCGGGTGAACCCCTCGGACAGCTTCATGAAGGTCGTCCCGACGACCTCGAACACGATCGCTCCGGAGAGCAGAAACCAGGCCATGACCCGTCCTTGTCATCGGATGTGCATCCGTACACTTGTTTGTGTACAAGCGTACACGTCGCAGGACCGACCTGCCGCGAGCCACCGGAATCGCGTCGGGCTCGGCGCGTTTCGCCGGACGACCACTATCGGCCCTCGACTCGGGACTGCGTGCTGCCCGAACGCCGGACAGGCGAATAGTGGTCGTTCCGCGAGCCGGCCGCCGACCGAGGCCCCGACCCCCGGCCTTCCCGACACAGGTTCGCGTCCTGCGATCCGGACCACAGGCGCGACTTTCCACGGCTGTCACGGCAGAGTGAGCGCATGGACCGTCCCCAGCCGACCCACCGCGACCCCCGCCACGACGTGCTCTTCGAGCCGGTGACGATCGGCCCGGTGACCGCGAAGAACCGCTTCTTCCAGGTGCCGCACTGCAACGGGATGGGCTACCGGGAGGTGTCCGCCCTGGCCAGGATGCGCGAGGTGAAGGCCGAGGGCGGCTGGGCGGTGGTGTGCACGGAGGAGGTGGAGATCCACCCGACCTCGGACCTGACCCCCGCCATCGAGGGGCGACTGTGGAGCGACCAGGACATCCCGGCGATCGCCCGGGTGGCCGAGGCGATCCACCGCGGCGGTGCCCTGGCCGGCATCGAGCTGACCCACAACGGGATGTCCACCGCCAACCTGGCCAGCCGCGAGGTGCCGCTGGGCCCGTCGGCGCTGCCGGTGCTGTCCATCCACCCGGTCCAGGCGCGGGCGATGACCAAGGACGACATCGCCGCGCTGCGCGGCTGGCACCGGGCGGCGGTCCGGCGCAGCCTGCAGGCCGGCTTCGACCTGGTCTACGTCTACGCCGGGCACGGCCTGGCCGGCGCGCAGCACTTCCTGTCACCGCGCTACAACCTGCGCGACGACGAGTACGGCGGCCCGCTGGCCAACCGGATGCGGCTGCTGCGCGAGCTCATCGAGGACACGATGCAGGAGGTCGACGGACGCGCCGCCGTCGCGGTCCGGCTCTGCGTCGACGAGCTCACCGGTGCGGGCGGGCTGACCCGCGACGAGACCGCCGAGGTCGTCGGCACCCTGGCCGAGCTGCCGGACCTGTGGGACTTCATGGTCGGCGACTGGCCCAACGACTCCTCGACCTCGCGGTTCAGCCCGGAGGCGGTGCACACCGAGCACCTGCGGGGCCTGAAGCAGCTGACGACCAAGCCCGTCGTCGGGGTCGGCCGGTTCACCTCTCCCGACACGATGGTCGAGCACGTCCGGGCCGGGATCCTCGACCTCGTCGGAGCCGCCCGGCCCTCCATCGCCGACCCGTTCCTGCCGGCGAAGATCGAGGCCGGGCGCGCCGACGACATCCGCGAGTGCATCGGGTGCAACATCTGCGTGAGCAGCGACGAGACCTCCTCGCCGATCCGCTGCACCCAGAACCCCACGATGGGCGAGGAGTGGCGCCGCGGCTGGCACCCGGAGCGGATGAACCCGGCCGGCTCGCAGGCCCGCGTCATGGTGGTCGGCGCCGGCCCGGCCGGGCTCGAGGCCGCCCGGGCGCTCGGGCAGCGCGGCTACGAGGTGGCCCTGCTGGAGGCCGGCCGCCGGCTCGGCGGACGGGTGCTGCTCGAGTCGGCGCTGCCCGGCCTGGGCGCCTGGCGCCGGGTCGCCGACTACCGCGAGCAGCAGCTGGCCCGGCTGCCCGGCGTCGAGGTCTACCGCGAGAGTGAGACGAGCGCCGCCGACGTGCTCGTGGCCGGCTTCGAGCACGTCGCCGTCGCCACCGGGTCCCACTGGCGGGGCGACGGGGTGGGGCGCTGGCACACCCGGCCGATACCGCTGGACGACGGCGCCGAGGTGCTCACCCCGGACGACCTCTTCGCCGGGACGCGCCCGAGCGGGCGTTCGGTGCTCGTCTTCGACGACGACCACTACTACCTCGGCGGCGTCCTCGCCGAGCTGCTGCGCAGCGAGGGGTATGACGTCACGATCGTCACGCCGGAGCCCCAGGTGTCCGCATGGACGGCCAACACGCTCGAGGTCCGGCGGGTCCAGGCCCGGCTGCTGCGGGCCGGGGTGACCCTGCGGACCGCGCAGGCCGTCGTGGGCGTGCACCGCGAGCGGACGAGCCTGGAGTGCGCCTACACCGGCGACCGGACCGAGCTGGCCACCGAGTGCGTCGTGCTGGTGACCGCCCGCCGCGGCCGCAGCACCCTGTACGACGAGCTGTTGGCGCGGCGCACCGAGTGGGACGCCGCCGGGATCGCCTCGGTCACCGCGATCGGCGACTGCCTGGCCCCGTCGACGATCGCGGCTGCCGTCTACTCCGGGCATCGTTACGCACGCGAGCTGGACGAGCCCGAGGTCGTGGTGCGGCGCGAGGTGACCGCCCTGGCGGAGCCGTTCTGAGCCCGCACCAGGTCGCGGCAGCGCCCGGGCGCGCCGGGCGGGCGGGAACGGACGGCGGCCCGCGGGTCAGTCCGGTCTGCCCACGTC